>CALSMK010000023.1 GCA_943787435.1 uncultured Flavobacteriales bacterium
GTTAGACGGTTCCATTAGAAGGCTTACATCATGAACGATCTCGTTACCATCATTGGTCGCCCGAATGTGGGCAAGTCAACGCTGTTCAATCGTTTGACAGAAACCAGGGACGCCATAACAGACCCTACCGCTGGGACAACGAGAGACCGGAAATATGGTCAGGCCCTATGGGGAGGCCGTACGTTCACTGTGATTGATACAGGTGGGTATGCCACAGGCACAGAGGACGCCTTTGAGGGGGTCATTCGGAAACAGGTAGAGTTGTCCATAGAGGAGTCAGGATTGATCTTGTTCCTGGTGGATGCCCAGACAGGAATCACGGATTTGGATTCGGACATCGCGCACATGGTGAGACGCAGCGGTAAACCTGTGATGTTGATCGTGAACAAGGTGGATACCGGAGCATTGGAATACACGACTGCGGAATTTTATGGCATGGGCATGGGTGACACGCTCCATGGAATCAGTGCCAACAACGGATACGGCACAGGCGACCTTTTGGATGATTTGGTGAAGTTGCTTCCGCCAAGACCGGAACCAGATGAATTGGGACTGCCTAAGCTTGCGGTTGTGGGTCGTCCTAATGTGGGGAAGAGCACGCTGATCAACACATTGTTGGGAGAAGAGAGGAACATCGTTACCGACATTGCTGGAACGACACGTGACAGTGTCCATAGCCATTTCAATTCCTTTGGATTCGATTTTGAAATCGTGGATACTGCCGGATTGCGGAAAAGGAAGAAGGTGGATGACAATTTGGAGTTCTACAGCACGGTTCGCACGATCAAAGCGATTGATCAAAGCGATGTGTGCTTATTGCTTTTGGATGCCACTCAGGGTATGGAGAAACAGGACCAGAGTATTTTCTGGCATGTTTTGGACAGCTATCGGGGAGTGGTGGTGGTGGTGAACAAGTGGGACCTGGTGGAAAAGGATGAGCACACCATGAATGCGTACCGCGCAAAATTGGAGGAGAAAATGTCTCCTTTTTCAGATGTGCCTGTGGTCTTTACTTCCAACCTAACTAAGCAAAGGGTTTTTAAATCGTTGGAGGCTGCAATACACGTGTATCATCAGCGTAGCCTGAAAATTTCTACCTCTGAATTGAATGATGAATTCCTGCCAATTGTAAAGGATCAGCCGCCACCCATTTATAAGGGTAAAAGTGTGAGCATCAAATACATTACGCAGTTGCCCTCGCAGGTTCCGACTTTTGCATTCTATTGCAATCTTCCGCAATACATCAAGGAGCCATACAAGCGTTTTTTAGAGAACCGCTTCAGGGAACGTTATGATTTTAGTGGCGTGCCTATTCGCCTGTTCTTTAGGAAAAAGTAAGGCGCCAATAGAATCAGTGCAGCGGATTGAAGAAATTCAGATCAGCGGGTCGGATGCCTTGAATAAGCGGGTGAGCTCGACGAGTTGGCCAGTGCAGTGGCCCATTTAAGGTTGGACAAATTGTAGAATGATGTCCATGACCATTGCCCTGAGGGTGGGAGGGTCAAAGGGTTTGATCACCCTGTCGTCCATGCCCGATTGAAGAATGCGCTTGAGGGTGGATTCTTCTGCGTCTGCCGTTAACGCCAGAATGGGAGACCTTTTGATTCCTTTTTTCTTCTCTTCCTCACGTATCAGAATTGTGGCGTCAACGCCGTCCATTACCGGCATTTGTATGTCCATCAGGATCAGACAGGGGCCAAGCATGCGCCACAGGGTTACAGCCTCCTCACCGTTGGAGGCTTCATGGACTTCATGGCCCCACCGGTTAAGGAGTTTGCAGGCTACGAATCGATTCAATTCGTTGTCATCGGCCAAAAGAATGGTACACGTTTGATGAGGGGCGGAGTGTTCTGTCGTCAAGCTGTTGGGCGGCGTCGAAGGATCAAGAGTAGGTTCTAAAGCCTTGCCATCTGGGATTTGATGCTCTTGGGACAATTGCTCTTGGGACAATTGCTCTTGTGACGATCGCTCTTTTGACAATTGCTCTTGTGACGATCGCTCAATCAAGGGGAGTTGGACTGTAAACGTAGAGCCTTTGTCCAGTTCACTTTTGATGGTCAGGCGACCATCCATTTTGTCGACCAGGCTTGTTACAATGGCCAGACCCAAGCCAGTTCCTTCAATGTTGGGGTCGCCTTGAATTTGTTCAAAAGGTCCAAGGATCCGGTCAATTTCATGACTGGGAATTCCACGACCGGTATCGATGATCGAAAATTCGATCATGTGACTGGTCTCATCTTTTTCTTCCGCTTCCTCAGCGAGCTGAACATTCAATTTTATGGATCCGAGCTGGGTGTATTTGATGGCGTTGCTGATCAGGTTGTTCAGGATTTGTGTCAACCATTTGGAGTCTGAATAGATCATCTTCGGCACCTTGGGGTCGCAATTGACGCTCCATGCAAGACCCGTTCGATCTGCTCTGTTTTGGAAGGATTCGCCTATGTTTTGGATCAAGTCAATTAAGTTGAAGAGACTGGGCAGACCCGTGACGTTTCCGGCGGCCATTTTTTCGAGGTCTAAAATGTCGTTGACCAGGCTTAAAAGATGTTTGCCTGAGAACTCCATGTAGGCCAAGTGCTGCAATTGCTGTTGTCGAGTCGGCTCGTCATGGGTGAGCAAATCTGTGAGGCCCAGTATGGCATTTAGGGGGGTTCTGATTTCATGGCTCATCACTGATAAAAACCTGCTCTTGGCTTCATTGGCGCTCTCGGCTTTCTTCTGAAGGTCCAAGATGTGGCTGATGTCGTGTCCGTATAGGTTGAACTGCCCGGACGGCAAATGCACAATGTGGAACTCAGTCACTGTTTGATGCACTTGTTTGAGATTGGGGTCTTTTGGAGCCGGCTCTGTTTCTTTCGCGATATTGGCGGAGCGCCACATTGAGTGGCCCTTTTTGGAGGCTTTTTCTAAGGCTTTTTGAAGTCCAGGTCGGTTGTCGACCATCCCATTGATTTTGGTCTCTGGAAAAGAGGTTTTGGCTGTGCTGTTGATGAACGAAACACTTCTGTCGAACCCAATCTGTAGAACGGGGTTTGGATTCCTTTTGTAGAATAGGGCCAGGCTTTCGTTGCTTCTTGTCTTCTTTGAGCTTTCGATTTTGGTGGCGGTAATCCCGGCAATGGTTTCCAGAATCAATTGGTCTTCGGTTCGATAAAAGTTGGGGTCTGGGTGCTCACTGTCGATTACTCCCATGATTTCATTGCCGAACTTAATGGGGACGGCCAATTCTGAAAGCCGTGCAGCGTCATCTTCGATGTAGCCCTTGAATTCTTGGGTATTTCCGATCCGCATTGACTCACCTGTGCTGGCTACACGTCCAACCACGCCCTTTCCAATGGGGATTTCGATGGGTTCGAAAATGGATTTGTAATCCATGCTTTTGGGACCAAATGCAGCCATTTGAACCAAAATGTTTCGCTGATCGTCTTTGAGGTATATGACGCAGTCTACCCAGCCGAGTTTGCTGATGGTCTTTTCGGCCACGGTCCAAAGCAGGCTCTCGATGTTGTCAATGTCTGCGATGTCTCCAGCGAATGACTTCAACAAGGAGAGTCCCTCTATCCTCAACAACTCATGTCGAGGTGGTATGTCGTTGGGGTGTTTCTTAGAGCTCATGCCTTCGGTTCAATAAAGTACGAAGACATTGATAATCGGAGTCTTGTGAGGTGCACAAACTTCTAGGGGCCGGTTCAAACCCGTTCCTTGATCAGGCCAATATCATGTGGCATGGGCCCTTGAAGTCCCAAATCTTAAGTCAGGATTAGACCTGCACGGTCCCGTAGATTCTCCTGGCAATTTCGACGGTTGGCTGGGCCTTGCCCATGGTATAGAAATGGACGGTTGGAACACCGCGTTCCAGCAATTCTTCGGCTTGTTGGGTGCACCATTTCATACCGGCCTCTTTGACTTGGTCACGTGTTTTGGCTTGGTCTACAGCCTTCACCAGTTCTTCGGGAAGGTCCACATGGAAAATTTGTGGGAGCACTTGAAGTTGCTTGGCGGTGGTCAGTGGTTTTAAGCCCGGAATGATGGGGACATGAATGTCCGCTTCCCTGCAGCGGTCCACAAAATCAAAAAACCTCTGATTGTCAAAGAACATCTGCGTCACGATGTAAGTGGCGCCATGGTCCACCTTTTTCTTCAGCCAGCGCAGATCACTGTCGGGATTGGGGGCTTCGAAATGTTTTTCCGGATACCCAGCCACACCAATGCAAAAGTTGGTTGAGACTGTATTCTTAAGGTCCGAATCCAGGTAAATGCCTTTGTTTAGATCCACGATTTGATCCACCAAGTCAATGGCGTAGGCATGGCCGTCAGGCTCTGACTTAAACCGCCCTTCACTTCGGATGGCATCGCCCCTCAAGGCAAGCACATTTCTCACACCCACAAAATCCAAATCGATCAAGGCGTTTTCTGTCTCTTCGACGTTGAACCCCCCGCAAATGATGTGGGGGACGGTTTCGATGTGATAACGGTTCATGAGCGCAGCACAAATGCCCACCGTACCCGGTCTTTTTCGCACCGTGCGCTTTTGGAGCAGACCTGGCCCTACTTCTCTGTATATGTATTCCTCCCGGTGGTAGGTCACATCCACAAAAGCAGGATTGAATGGCATCAGCGCATCCATCGTGTGATAAATCGAATCGATGTGCTCCCCTTTGAGTGGGGGGAGCAATTCAATGCTGAACCGACTGTGGTCGGGCCGTTCAAGAATTTCAGTGATGGTCATTTCGAATCGTTCGTGTGTGAATTGTCGGGTTGGTCGAGAAGAACCGGGGAAAGCCATCTGGCTGTATCCGTCTCGTTTTGACCCCGGCGCGAAGCGTAATCAGAGAGTTGATCCGGCAGAATTTTGCCCAAGCCGAAGTAGCTGGCATCTGGGTGAGCGAAATAGTAGCCAGAGACACTGGCTGCCGGCCACATGGCCAAGCTTTCGGTCAACGTAACGCCAATGTGCTTCTCTACATCAAGCAGCTCCCACAAGGTTTGTTTTTCCTGATGGTCAGGGCATGCAGGGTAGCCTGGAGCAGGACGAATGCCTCGGTATTTTTCAGCGATCAAATCCCCGTTTTGGAGCTTTTCGTTGGGCGCGTAGCCCCAATGGTTCATCCGGACTTCTCTATGCAGCCATTCGGCTGCGGCTTCGGCCAATCGGTCGGCCAAGGCCTTGGCCAGGATCTCGGAATAGTCGTCGTCGTCGGCCTTGAAAGGCTTGCACCATTCATCCAACCCATGCCCAGCTGTGACGCAGAATGCCCCGATGTGATCCCGCTTGAGTCCAGGGGTGCTGGCGGGTGCAATGAAGTCGGCCAAGGAGGATTGGCCGTGCGGGCTTTGTTGCCTGAGGAAATGCAAGGTGTGTCCAGTCTCCAAAGACACATCGTCTCCAATGCGTGAGGCTGGAAACACCCCAAAAACAGCTTGGCATTGCAAGGCGTTTTCGGCCTCCATTTGGTCGAGCATGGCATTGGCATCCACCTTCAATTTCTTGGCTTCTTCACCGATGATGTGGTCATCGAGAAGTTCGGGGTATTTGCCGTGCAGGCCCCAGCTTCTAAAGAAAGGGGACCAATCAATGACCTCCCTCAACTCAGCGATGGAAAGGTTGGCCATCACATGAATGCCCGGTTTATTGGGGGCTGGACAGCAGTTGGAGTCGAATGTTCTTTGGGCCGAGATGACGTCTGCTTTTCGCCGGGCATCTTGGAGGGGGAGCAGGGTCTTTCTTTGTCGGTCCCGGGCATAATTCTCGCGCACTTTGCTCTGGTCCGCAAGAATGTTGGCCACATAGGGTTCCTTGGATTCCTTGCCCATGAGCTGGCCCACGACGGGGACGGCGCGCGAAGCATCATTGACGTGCACCACAGGAGCTTGACGTTCAGGGGCGATTTTTACAGCGGTGTGAACCCGTGAAGTGGTGGCTCCGCCTATCAAAAGGGGAATGGTCATCCCTCTGGACTTCATTTCTTTGGCCACATCCACCATCTCATCCAGAGAGGGGGTGATGAGTCCACTGAGTCCAACAACGTCGACGTTGTGCTCTACCGCTGCGTCCAAAATCTTTTCCTTGGGGACCATGACGCCCAAATCGATCACATCGTAGTCGTTGCATCCGAGCACCACGCCCACGATGTTTTTTCCGATGTCATGAACGTCCCCCTTCACGGTGGCCAATAGGATTTTACCCGCTTTTTGACGCTCGCCCTCTGCGGCGGCTTCCAAATGGGGGGTGAGCCAGCCCACGGCCTTTTTCATGACGCGGGCACTTTTCACCACCTGAGGGAGGAACATTTTGCCCGAGCCAAACAGATCTCCGACCACGTTCATGCCGTCCATTAAAGGGCCTTCAATGACTTTAAGTGGTGATCCGATGTCGGCGAAGATTTCGGCGATGTCGGTTTCGATGTGCTCAGCAATTCCCTTCACCAAGGCGTGCTCAATTCGCTCGCGGACCGGCATTTGTCTCCAAGATTCGTCCTTCTTGAATGTCGTTCCAGATTGACCTTTAAGCCCCTCTGCGAACTCAATGAGGCGTTCTGTTGCCTCGTCATTTCGATTGAGAAGAACATCTTCCACCCGTTCGAGAAGATCGCTGGGGATGTCGTCATAAACGCCGAGCATGCTGGGGTTCACAATGCCCATGTCCATGCCTTCTCGGATGCCATGGTAGAGGAAGGCGCTGTGCATGGCTTCGCGCACCACAGGATTTCCCCGAAAGCTGAAGCTGACATTGGACACGCCGCCACTGACATGGGCTCCGGGCAAGTGGGTCCGAATCCATCGGGTGGCCTGAAAAAAATCCAAGGCATTGAGCCGGTGTTCTTCCATGCCCGTGGCGACTGGAAAAATGTTGGGGTCGAAAATGATGTCGCGCGGATCAAAACCGGCTTTCTCGGTCAGGAGGCGATAGGCGCGTTCGCAAATTTCGATTCGTCGGGTGTAGTTGTCGGCCTGACCGGTCTCGTCAAAAGCCATGACCACCACTGCAGCTCCATACCTGCGAATGGTTTTGGCCTGCTCCAAGAACTCTTGTTCTCCGCCTTTCAGGCTGATGGAATTCACCACGCCCTTTCCTTGGATGCATTGCAATCCTTCCACGATCACCTCCCATTTAGAGCTGTCGATCATGACTGGAATGCGGGCAATGTCGGGTTCTGCTGCAATGAGGTTGAGAAACCGCCTCATGCAAGCCGCAGAGTCCAGCAGTCCCTCATCCATGTTGACATCCAAGATTTGTGCGCCCCCTTCCACCTGCTCGCGAGCGACCTCGACTGCCTCTTCGAAGCGGTCCTCTTTGACCAGCCGCAGGAATTTGCGGCTTCCTGTCACATTGGTTCGTTCTCCAATGTTGATGAAGTTGGTTTGGGGGGTGACCCAAAGCGGCTCAAGGCCACTCAGCGAAAGGAGGGGGGCTGCCTTGTTCATGATGCAGAAGAGTTGGGGCTCGAAGGAGTCACGGCTGGGCTGCCCTTGGCTTGAAAGCGCCGAGGAGCCTGGCCTTGGACGAGATTGGCTATGGCGCGGATGTGGTCTGGTGTGGTGCCACAGCATCCCCCAAGCACGTTCACCAACCCTTTGTCCAAGAAGGGTTGCAGTTGCTTGGCCATGTCTTCGGGACCTTGGTCGTATTCTCCCATTTCATTGGGGAGGCCAGCATTGGGGTGTGCTGAGATTCCGCAGTTTGAGACATTGGACAAGGCTTCCAAGTGGGGGATGAGTTGGGTGGCACCCAAAGCACAATTGAGCCCGATTGAAAACAGTGGGGCATGGCTCATGGACACCCAAAACGCTTCGGCGGTTTGTCCGCTGAGCGTGCGTCCAGAGGCGTCTGTGATGGTTCCGCTGACCATGATGGGCACGGGCTGCCCTGTGATGTCAAATGCCTCTTCCGCGGCAAACAAAGCTGCTTTGGCATTGAGGGTGTCAAAAACCGTTTCGATCAGGAGTGCATCCACCCCTCCCTGGATCAAGGCCACCATTTGCTGGGTATACGCTGTGACGAGCTCTTGGAAAGTGACCGCCCGATAACCCGGGTCGTTGACATCGGGGCTGATGCTGGCTGTGCGGTTGGTGGGCCCCACTGACCCGGCAACAAACCGAGGTTTTTCTGGGTTAAGTGCCGTCCAGTGGTCTGCAGACTCTCGGGCAATTCGGGCAGAGGCGAAGTTTAAGTCTTCCACCGCGGACTCCAATCCGTAATCGGCTTGGGCAATGGTGGTTGAGCTGAACGTGTTGGTTTCGGCAATGTCAGCTCCGGCTTCGAAGTAGGCGTCGTGAATGTCCCGGAGCACATCAGGGCGCGTGAGGGCCAGCAAGTCATTGTTGCCCTTGAGGGGGTGGGAGTGGTCCAAAAAACGTTCTCCTCGGAAGTCTGATTCCTGGAGTGAATGCCGTTGGATCATGGTGCCCATGGCCCCGTCGAGGACGAGGATGCGGTCTTTGGCTGCGGAGGTGATGGATGCGCGCATGTGTTCAAATGCTCGGCGCAAAAGCGGGCTCAATCCTTGCGGATTTCGCGGGCTCATCTTTCCCCAGATTGAACTGGAGTCGGATTTGGCACCCGCCCTCATTACGCGGGTTGCCAAGACATCTTCGGGCCGATCCCTCCGTCTTTCACGATAAGCGGAACAAAGTTAGCATCTTCGCGTTCCAAACGGTCGCTTCAAAGACCCTTTAAAAGCCAATATGCCATACTTCTTTACTTCCGAATCTGTCAGTGAAGGGCACCCCGATAAGGTGGCCGATCAGATTTCTGATGCGCTGATTGATCATTTTCTCGCTTTCGACGCCCAGTCCAAAGTGGCTTGTGAAACCTTGGTGACCACCGGTCAAGTGATTTTGGCTGGAGAGGTGAAAAGCGAGGCCTACATTGACGTACAACAGATTGCAAGGGACACCATTGAGCGCATTGGCTACACCAAGAGTGAGTACATGTTTGATGCCGCCAGTTGTGGTGTTTTGAGTGCGATTCACGAGCAGAGCCCAGACATCAACCAAGGCGTTGAGCGCGCAGCTCCAGAAGAGCAGGGAGCGGGTGACCAAGGCATGATGTTTGGCTATGCTTGCCGCGAGACGGATGATTTTATGCCTTTGCCATTGGATTTGAGTCACCGGTTGTTGCGTGTGCTGGCTGAATTGCGTCGGGAAGGCAATGAGATGGACTACTTGCGCCCAGACAGCAAAAGCCAAGTGACCATTGAGTACGACGACAACCATGCGCCAATGCGAGTAGAGGCTGTGGTTTTGTCGACCCAGCACGATGATTTTCACCCAGATGAAGACACCATGTTGGCCCGCATCAAGGCCGATGTGGCGAACATCCTCATCCCACGTGTTTTGGCCGAGTGCCCGGAGCGTGTGAAGTCGTTGTTTAAAGGTGACCACAAGCTCCACGTGAACCCCACAGGCAAGTTTGTCATTGGTGGCCCTCACGGAGACACGGGGTTGACTGGCCGCAAAATCATTGTGGATACATACGGAGGTCGCGGAGCCCACGGGGGTGGTGCATTCAGCGGTAAGGACCCTTCAAAAGTGGACCGCAGTGCGGCCTATGCGACCCGTCATGCTGCCAAGAATCTTGTGGCTGCGGGGGTGTGTGACGAAGCGTTGGTTCAGGTGGCTTATGCCATTGGCGTTGCGGACCCTGTTGGGCTTTACGTCAACACATACGGCACGGGCAAGGTGGGGGTGAGCGATGGCGAAATCGCCCAAAGAATGGCCCACATTTTCCCCATGCGTCCTTTTGAGATCGAACAGCGGTTTGCCTTGCGCACACCCATTTACACTGAAACGGCGGCTTACGGACACATGGGCCGAGCCACCGAGGTGGTGACCAAGACGTTTAAAGCAGCCACAGGCCAACTGGTTGAGCGCGAGGTGCGCTTGTTCCCTTGGGAGGCCCTGGACTGTGTTGAAGCTTTGAAGTCTGAGTTCGGCTGCTGACCCTTTGGATGGCCCTTTCGCAATGAAAGGTCAAAAAAGAAAGTCGTAGCCCTCGCTTTTCATCTTTTGGTAACGTTCACGGTCAAACGTGAACAGGCCACTGCCTTTGTGCTGGCCAATTTCCCCTCCTGTCGCTTTGCGGTTCAAGTCTTGAAGCAAAGGACTCTTGAACAGCTTCTTGCGGAAGTTCCTTTTGTCAAAGGTCTTTCCAAGGGCCTGCTCATACAGGGTCTGCAGTTGGCCAAGCGTAAACTCGTCGGGAAGGAGGTGAAAGCCCACTGGCCGGCGCTTTACGCGGCGCTTGAGACGTTCTCTGGCGTAGGCCACAACGTCATTGTGGTCAAACGCCAAGTCAGGAACTCGGTCGACGGGGCTCCATTGAATGCCATGGTGTTCCCATTTTTCAGCCAAGAAATCGTCTTTGCGCACCAAGGCGTAGAAGGCCACATTGACCACCCTTCCAAGTGGGTGACGAAACACACTGCCAAAGGCTTTGAGCTGCTCGATGATTTCTGGGTCATCATAGCCAAACAAGCCATGGAACATGCTTCGGGCACTCAATGCCAATTCGTCTTGGGCCTCCAGATAACGGCTGGGCAGAAACAGGGCCCCCTCAAAAGGCTCCCTTTGGCTTCGGGTCAGCAACAATTGAAGTTGGCTGCCGTCAAAACCAAAGAGGACCAAACTCATGCTGAGCGCAACATTAAAGTCGGGGCTGTCTTGGGGGAATTTCAGCATTTCTGACATGCGTGCAAAGTTCTGTCGTAGACAGGTTAAACACGTTGTGTCAATGTGAAGTTCTCAAAGGGGACCGGGTCGATTGTGGGCAACACTTCCAGATGATCCCACTCCAGACAGATTTCCAGACACATCGAGGTTGGGCAGTCCAATGGGTAACCAACCTTGTGCATCCAAGGCCATCCAAGTTTGTGCTTCACCAGGAGCAGGAGATTCCAGTACCCAAGTGATGCCGTTTGCGCGGTCTTCCGCTGTGGCTTGAATGGGTTTGGGATGGGCCATTTGAAGGGGGACAGTCTCCTCCACCAACCATGTTCCTTCTCGGGAGAACCAGGATCGTCCGTCCTCGAGGCGGCCCGCATTGGAAACATCGGCAGAACCTGGGCAATTGCCCGATGCCAGCCCTGTGTTTCCATCCATTTCTGTGAACCAGCGTCGAAACGTTCCGTCGGACTCAAGTCCTGCAGGATCCCCCAAAATGGAAATCAGCCACGCCTTTCCATTGGGTCCCAGTGACCCCGAGGCCTCGGGTGACCAGGTGATGGACTGGAGGCGAGCGCCCGTGTCCAAATCATGGCTGATCAAGCGAAGTTCGTTGGCTGCAGTGCGCGCCAAAACAACCATGGCCCCTCCGAAAATGGAGGCGTCAACCAACGTCTCATCCTCGTCCAGAAGCCAGTTGGCCAAGATCAGGCCATCGTCATTCACCCATTGCACCCTGTCTGCCCAGCCCACCTCGGCAATGGCGGGGCCGCTCACCGAGGTCGATGGCCTTCTGACGAATCGAATGCCTCCGGTTTGGGGTGTCAGAGGAGGTTGGATGGTCCACAACAAAGTGGCACCGTTGCTGGCAGTGGGCAGGGTCCAAGCGTTGAGTTGCTGGCCTCCCACCAGCATGGTTGCCTGACCATCGAGATGGACCATGCTCGAAGCGGACTCAAAAGGGCCTTCATCCATGACCACTTCGCTGCTGCCATTGGCCAGGTGCTGCAGGGCCGCAGGTGAGGTGGTTTCCAAGAACCAGAAGCCAGAACTGGTGAGGGGTTGACCGACCAAATTGGCGTAGGCAAAATCGGCGCCGACGGCCCCTTCTGAATCGGTGGCTGTGGCTGTGAGGAGCAGTGTCGTGCCCCCCGCTGGAAGGTTGGATGCCGCAGGGGTGTTCCATGTGGTGGACACGGTATCGACTGCATTCATGCCGCCAGGTTGAGGCGAGGTGCCCGCCTCTCCTGAAGAGCTCCACCATATTCCGCCTGTGCTGGGGCCAATGTCAATGCGCCAATTTGCCGGTGCAGTTTGTCCGCGGTCTGGCGCGGGGTTGGACAGCACAAATTCGAGCGTGACTGAAGCATCCGATGGCCATTCAGCCAATGAGCTTGGCCTGATCCACTCCACGGTGGGTGGTTGTTTTTCGGTTCTGCAACCGGTGAATAGCACGGCCAGCAGCGTCCATTTGGTACGAAAAATTCCCAGCGAATTCACCCCACAATTTACGTTGTGGATAGCCGTGTGGACGCGCCGTGAATACCTGCACGCGGTAGTCGGCAAATCAGGCCCTAATTTGGTTCTTCATCCCCGATTTCACGTGTCCGACAATAAACCCCTGAGCGCCAAGCGCAAATCCGCCCTCAAGGCACCTGCTATGGCTCCAGGCATGACTGGAATTGGCAAAAAACCGCCTCAGGCCATTGAACTGGAGGAAGCAGTTTTGGGGGCTTGCATGCTCGAACAGTCTGCCGTGAATGCGGTGATTGACATCTTGGATCCGGCGGCGTTTTACAAAGACGCACACGGTGAGATTTATAAAGGGATCAAGGACTTGTTTGGCCGCGCCGAGCCCATCGACTTGCTCACGGTGACTGAGCAGTTGAGGAAGGATGGGACCCTAGGGTTTTGCGGAGGTCCAGCCTACGTGGCGGGATTGACAGACCGCGTGGCCAGCACGGCCAATGTGGAAGCCCACGCGCGAATCGTGGCCCAAAAGTTCATTCAGAGGGAGTTGATTCGGATTTCGAGCGAAACCATCGAGGCTGCATTCGAAGACACCACGGACGTCTTTGATTTGTTGGACCGTTCCGAGCAGCAGCTCTTTGAGGTGGCCGAAGGAAACATCCGCCAAGGCTACCAAGAAATGGGGGCTGTGATTCGTCAAGTCATCGATGGCATTGATCAGGCCCGATTGAATGAAGAGGGGGTGAGTGGAGTTCCCACTGGATTTAGTGATTTGGACAAAATCACGGGTGGATGGCAGAAGTCAGACATGGTGGTCCTTGCTGCACGTCCGGGCATGGGAAAGACAGCCTTTGTGCTGTCCATGGCCAGGAACATGGCCGTTGATCACGGAGTGCCTGTGGCCGTCTTCTCTTTGGAAATGAGTTCGGCCCAATTGGTGCAACGTTTGGTGGCGGCCGAGTCCGAATTGAGCTCAGAAAAGTTCAGAAAGGGTGACCTGGAGGACTATGAGTATCAGCAGCTTCAAACCCGGATCAAAAAGTTGGCCAAGGCCAAATTGTTCATTGATGACACGCCAGCGCTGAGTGTGTTTGAGTTGCGCGCAAAATGCCGCCGACTGAAGCAGAAGCACGGTGTCAACATGATCATCATTGACTACCTGCAGTTGATGACAGCGGGAAGTGACAGCAGCAAAGGCAACCGAGAGCAAGAGATTTCGACCATCAGTCGATCCATCAAGAGCATTGCGAAAGAGCTGGATGTTCCGGTGATTGCCCTGTCTCAGCTGTCTCGTTCAGTGGAAACTCGGGGAGGGGACAAACGCCCCATCCTTTCCGACCTGCGTGAATCCGGTGCCATTGAGCAGGATGCGGACATTGTGTGCTTTATCTACCGACCTGAGTACTATGGCCTCACGGAGGATGCCGACGGAATGGACACAGAAAACATGGGGGAACTCATTGTGGCCAAGCACAGAAATGGAGGTTTGGACACTGTGAAGTTGAGGTTCACAAAGCACCTTGCGAAGTTCTCCGATTACAATGCTTTTGCTGAGAGTCCATTCGATGGAGGAGGGGCCATGGCGCCCAATGCGGATTTTGAAAGTGGAGGAGCCAAAACCAGAACTGTGGGATCCAAGATGAATGGACCCGGCGAAGAATCTCCATTCTGAGGCGTTTCGGCTTTCTTCGGATTCAGGGGGCCATGTCAGATTACCTTTGAAGACATGTTTGCACGACGCGGTCTCTCTGTTTTCTTTCTTGCCTGCTTTCTTGCCTGTTCAGGTTGGGTTCAAGCGAGCAAGTTGCTCATTCCTATGGACGGTGGACAGTCGAATCACCTCAAGGCCTATGGGGTCGCATTTTGGGTGCTGGAGCAAGGGCTCGAAGTCGAGTGGTTGCTCAATTACAGAGGAGGCAGTTTTCTGATTCCTTCGGCTCCGGTCATTTCCAGCGAATGCACCATCCGAGGGGTTGATTTTGAGCCATTGGCTGACGTTCAAGCCCGACAAATCCTGAACGGCATAGCCGACCCAGAAGTCAACCAGCAACGGGTCAAATTGGAGGTGGCACCCAAAGTGGCAGTGTACAGCCCCAAGAGCAAGTTGCCATGGGACGATGCGGTCACGATGGTCTTGACTTTTGCAGAGATTCCGTATGATGTGGTCTATGATGCAGAGGTGATGGCTGGAGATTTGGTCAAGTACGATTGGTTGCACTTGCATCACGAAGACTTCACCGGTCAATACGGCAAATTCTACCGTTCCTATCGAAATGCGGCTTGGTACCAGGAAGAGCAAGCCCGTCAAGAGGCCAGCGCTGCTTCATTGGGTTTCTCCAAGGTGAGTGAGATGAAGCGCGCTGTGGCCTTGGAGATGCGAAACTTCGTCCTGGGTGGTGGATTCCTGTTTACCATGTGTTCTGGGACCGACAGCTTTGACATCGCTTTGGCAGCCCAAGAAACGGACATTTGTGAGCCCATGTTTGATGGTGATCCAGGCGACCCGCTGGCGCAGCAGAAGTTGGATTTTGAACAGGGCTTTGCCTTCTGGAATTACCGTTTGGTTAGAGACCCCATGGTGTATGAATTCAGCGATGTAGATGCCACGGAAGAGCACGGCAAGCTGAAGGAGTTGAAGGATTTCTTTACGCTGTTTGACTTTTCTGCGAAGTGGGATGTGATTCCCACGATGCTCACCCAAAGCCATGAGCGGGTGATCCACGGATTTATGGGGCAAACAACGGCCTTCAGAAAGAACTTCGTGCGTCCAGACGTGACCATTTTAGGAGAGAGCAGAAGTGTAGGGTCGGTCAAGTACCTGCACGGAACTTTGGGAGAGGGCCAATGGAGTTACTATGGTGGCCACGATCCGGAAGATTACCGGCATTTGGTCAATGACCCACCTACAGATTTGAATTTGCACCCGAATTCACCTGGATACAGGCTGATCCTGAACAACATTCTTTTCCCAGCATCGCGGGAGAAAAAAAGGAAAACGTAAAAGGGGAATTCAGTCCTGTTGGACGGTGATGATCAAGGTGAACAATTCCCGTTCATTGTCTTGAGAATCGAATCGATATTCGATGGGGCCGCTTGCTTTTTTAGCCAAGCTGAGCAGTCCAAGTCCGGCACCTCCTTTGTCTGAAAGTTCGCCGTTGCAGAGGGTTTCGATGTAAGCTTTTCGCAAAGCGTCTGGCTCCATTCCGTTGATTTCGCTGAGTCTGTGACTCAAGAGCTGCCTCATTTCAAAATCGACCATGTTGCCACACTGAACTTGGAACCCAATGGGTGTGGCCTCGAGGGTCAAATACAGTTGAGTAAAACCATCGTCTTCGATGAGCCCGTGTCGCATCACATTTTGAAGGCATTCAATCAGCACATTGCCAATCCGCTTCATCATGGTGCGCCCTCCTGCAGCAGCTGCGCTCTTTTCGGCCAGCGCCAAAAGCCCCTCCATTCCTGCTGAATCCACTGGGCCGATGTAAGAAAGCAAGGTGCCGTAACGGTCCTCAAAACCATGGTCCTTTTGCAGGACAGCTCGCAACTCCCGTTGCAAGATTGCTAGGTTATTGGATCCACTATTCGACATACTCAAGTTTTGGCCCTACTAATTTACAGAAATAATCGACGAGTTCGACTTTTTTCCGAATGAAATTTCTTCAGATTCCCGAATTTACCCGGAGAATGCCTTTAAACGGGCTGAAGCCAGGTACTTTTTTCCACATCGCCGATGGATCTCCTAGGCGGCTTGATACCCCCTCATGAGACCTTGGGGCACAATGGGTGTGCCATTCGGTTGGTGCAACATGGCGTAAAACTCGGGTCGGCAGAAATGGAGCGACCCGCGATAGCGGCGGCCATTCAAATGGGCATGCCAAACTCCGACCGCGGTTTGCTTGAGTTCTTTCCAAGCAAAATGGCTGAACCCTTCAGGGCATGGGAAGCGCTGAATGTGGGCCCGAACGGCGGCCAAATCGGTGATGGTGGGGTGTGCAATTGTGGTCATCAGGCTGCGGATTGAAGGGGTGAAATGTTCCGGCTTGATGAGGTGCCGAACTGAAGCGGCTGGCCTAAAATGGTGGGAACTTGAAGGAGGTTCCAGCGATGTAAACCTGAGGTGTCTGAGGTCACATTGAAATTTCGAAAAGCGTCGAGAATTGCAACGGCGGACTTGCGGTTTGCCCGCTCCCTTAGCCATTGTGAGAAGGTGGCGTAGGGAAGGCTGAGTTTGTACAACTGGCCAGTTGGAGATTGGCAGCTGAGGTGGACCTCAAATTGGATTCCAGCATAGGCGATGGAAAGGACTTGAATGTCCGAGGTTGTAGGCAGGGGGTGGACGGTGGTGGAAGCGTTCATGGTACAACGATCCACGTCGGGTCCGTAAGGGATTTACGGAGCCCAAAAAAAATGTCCTTCGGGATGGTTTATCCTGGTTTATTGGGCCCCATCCTGCAGCCCATCCAAGGCTTTTTGATGGATTTTTGCGATGTCTTCCACCCAGTCTTCAGGGCCCAATGGAATGATGTCTGCTCCAAACCCCAGCATCCATTGATTCAATTCATAAGTGGGGTGAACGTCAATGGCATAGCACTTCCATCCTGGCCTTGGTGCCGGTGCTTCAAAAGGCCTTTGCGAGGCGTGAATGGGCTGACTGTCGAGGTAGTGAGAGAGAAGAGGAGCGGCGGCCCACCGAAACTCTCGGACCCCTTGTGATCCTGCGGTGATGCCCAGGGAGTCCTTGAAGTATTTGTCTGCATCGAACTTTGGGTCTCGGACAAACCGAGCGTCATCCAATACCACGCCGTTCATTCGGTCCAAGGCAAAAGTTCTGACCTCAGGGGCACCTTCAGGCTTGCCAATGAGGTACCATCGGTTGCGGTACTCTTTGAGCAAATACGGTTCAATGCAGCGTTCAGTCTGCTGGCCACCTTCGGCGGTGAATTTGCTGTAGTTGAACCTCACCGCTTGTTTTTCGCTGATCCCGGACATGAGCACTGCAATGTGCTCAGTCCCCAGTGTTTTTGGTGCCTGCTCAAATTGCACGTGTTGGTCCAGTCGGTCTCCTTGGGCGGTGGCGTGGACCCGTTCGAAAATCCGTCCAATCGCCGACTGGTACTGCTGGAACACAGGCATGTCGCGGAATTGAAGCAAGGTGAGTGTTGCGAAGCGCAGGGCCTGAAGGTCTTGCTCTTGAAGGTTGAGCCCGCTGATGCTGTAATCGGGGTCGTCATATTCATAACCCCTGTGCTCGGCGCTGTAAACAATGGGGGCGTGGTAGCCAAGGTCATTTTCGTTCCTCATGGCCCACAGGTCCTTCTCGATGGTCGAGATGCTAATTCTGTCACCTTCGCTGCCATAGAGTCCTTCTTCACAGGCTGTGCGCAGGGCCTCTTTGGAGGGGTAGGGGCGCATTTTATTGGTCAAGCATCGGTCAATGATGCGGTACCGGAGCAGGGCGTATTTGTTGGCGGGCATGGCTCAGGCGGGAAATCCAGTGACGTCAAGAATCCAAAGCACGAATGGCAGAAGGGGCAGTGACCAAGTCAAGTCGATGAGGGAAAAGGTTCGAATGTTGAGCAAATCAAGCCCCAAAGCCAGCAGAAGGATGCCGCCGAGGCCTGTTAATTCGTGGATGAGCGACTCGGGAATTCCCGTACCCATCATGGAGAAGAGCAGGGTCAGGGTGCCCTGCAAAACAAGGACGGACAAGGCGGAAAGAAGAACGCCTCGGCCCATGGTGGCTGCCAGAAACAGCGAGCTGAACAGATCCATGGTCCCCTTGGCGAGCAAGATGGACGGGTCCCCCCTGAGGCCGTCTTGCATGCACCCCACCAAGGTCATGGCACCCACACAGAACAGAAGGGTGGACTGAACCATAGCGGCCCCTTCACCTTGACCCAATCGGCCTGCGGCTTTCCTGATTTTTTGATCCAAACCCACCACGTGACCCAGTCCCGCCCCAAGCACCAATGCAATGAATGCTGCGATGGGACGGGTCAAGCTGCCCATCATGTCCGCCCCGATGTACAAGGTGAACAAACCAATGGCAGAGAAGACCGCAGTCCGCAGTTTTTCTGGAACCCGGCGTCGCAAGACCAGGCCCAATGATGCACCGATGGCAACTGCAACCGAATTGAAGAGGGTTCCCAACATGCGCCCAAGTTACTTTTGACCTGCGGCGCAAAGTGCAAAGCCGTTAATCCAATGCCCATGTCCTTTGTTGTTGAGTCCATAGATCCCCATTCAAAAGCGCGGGCAGGCGTTCTTGAAACGTCTCACGGTCAGATTCAGACCCCGATTTTCATGCCTGTTGGAACCCAGGGCTCGGTGAAGGCCGTGCCCCAAGATGTCTTGGCCGATCAGGTGAATCCGGACATCATCCTAGGCAATACCTATCATTTGTACCTGAGGCCGGGGTTGGATGTGCTTCAGAAGGCAGGAGGCCTTCATGGATTCATGGGCTGGGATAGGCCCATCTTGACCGATTCGGGAGGTTACCAAGTCTACAGTTTGGCCGAGAATCGGAAAATCAAGGAGGAAGGCGTCACCTTCCGAAGTCACATCGATGGAAGTCCGCATTTGTTCACCCCAGAAAGGGCGGTGGACATTCAGCGGGTCATCGGCGCGGACATCATGATGGCCTTTGATGAGTGTCCGCCTTACCCCTGTGATTATGCTTATGCGCGGCAATCCATGGAGCTGACGCACCGGTGGTTGGATCGGTGTTTGGCGCGAATGGCGGAAACCGAGCCCTTGTATGGACACGATCAAATGTTGTTTCCGATTGTTCAAGGCTCCACCTTTTCGGATTTGAGGAAGGCTTCGGCCCATGCGATTGCCGAAAGGGGAGCGGCGGGCAATGCGATTGGCGGATTGTCCGTTGGAGAGCCACACGAAGAGATGTATGCCAGTGTGGACATGTGCACAGACATCCTCCCAGAGGACAAGCCCCGGTATTTGATGGGGGTGGGCACACCTGCAAACCTCCTCGAGAACATCGCCCTCGGAGTCGATATGTTCGACTGCGTCATGCCCACCCGAAATGCCCGGAATGGAATGCTGTTCACACGCCAAGGAACCCTGAACATGCGAAACAAGAAATGGGAGGCCGACTTTTCTCCGCTGGACCCAACAGGAACTGCCGATGTGGACCAGAGATACAGCAAGGCGTACGTGCGTCATTTGTTCAGGGCAGGCGAACTTCTGGCCTTGCACATCGCGTCGGTTCACAACCTGGTGTTCTATCTGGACCTCATGAGAGAGGCCAGAACCCGAATCTCAGATGGTACGTTTACGGCGTGGAAAGACAAAATGGCACCGGTGTTGACGCAGCGGCTCTGATGCAGCACTGATGCGCATTCTCGATCGATACATCATCCGGCACTTTTTGTCCACCTTCTTTTTGATGGTGGCTCTTTTCTGTGTGGTGGCCGTGGTGTTTGATATCGCCGAGAATCTGGAGCGGCTCATCGACAACGACGCCCCTTGGGGGCGGGTTTTTGGAGAGTATTACGTGAGTTTTTGCTTGGCGTTGGGCAACATGCTGAGCTCTTTCATTGTGTTCCTGACCATTTTGTTGTTCACCAGCAGATTGGCCCAGAGGAGTGAGATCATTGCGGTCCTTGCAGGAGGCATCTCCTTCCAGCGTTTGATGCGACCCTATTTCATGGCTTCCACCTTGCTTGTGGTGGGCAGCTTGTTGCTTTCGCATTTCATCCTGCCCATCTCCAACCAGCGAAAATTGGACTTTGAAGTGGAGTTCGTGCACAAGGAGTTTCACATCGCAGAGCAACACCTTTATCGAGAAATCTATCCTGGAACCATTGCCTATTTCAGGTCGGTCAATGCCGGCAGACAGGTGGGCTACCGATTCGTTCTGGAGCAGTGGGAAGGTCAAAAACTTGTCGAAAAGTGGACCGCCAGTAAGGCCAAGTGGATGGAGGAGCAGTCCACGTGGAGGGTTTCGAATTTGCGCAAAAGGACTTGGGATGCGTCCGGTCAAGAACACTTGGAGAAAATCGCAGTCTTGGACACTGCCCTGCAGATGAAAATCTTGGATTTTGGCCAAAGAAATGAGGCCATATCGACCTTGGATCGGAATGAGCTCAAGGCTGCCATCGACCGGGAAAAGGCCAAGGGGTCAGGGGGTGAAAGGCTGCTGCAATTAGAAGGGCATACGCGAACGGCCAATGCGTTCGCCATTTATGTGATGACCTTGATCGGTGTGAGCGTGGCCAGCAGGCGGCAGCGCGGTGGCACAGGCATTCACCTTTTGATCGGTGTTGTCATCGGCTTTGTTTACGTCTTCAGTGCCAAATTGATGTCGGTGGCCGCGATTCATGCGGGCGTGCTTCCTTGGGTGGCCGCTTGGACGCCCAATGTGCTGTTTGGACTGCTGGGGGTGTTGCTGTACCAGCGTGCGCCGAAGTGAACGGTGTCAGATTACCGCGGGCCCGGACCAGGTTTGCCAGTGGGAAGGACACCCAAAGAACAGGTCGGGTTTAACCTCCTCCCGAAAAAATCCATAAACAGCAGATCCGCTGCCACTCATTTCCGCGTAAACGGCACCGGAGGCTTGCAGATGGTCCAGCGCATTTTGGATGTCTGGATGGTGGGCCTTGACGGGACCAGAGAAGTCGTTCTTCAGTTGACCGGACCAATCCAAGGGAGACGAGCCGGACCATTCATTCAGACCTGGACGATTGGATTGGGGAATGACCCATTGAAAGGCCTGTGCTGTGGGAACATGAATCCCGGGATGAATCATGGCGATGTGCCAGCCTTCAAGGTCCAAATCGATGGGCGAAATGTGCTCGCCACGTCCAGTGACCCTGGCGGGTTCATTGCGAATGAAGAACGGGCAATCCGAACCGAGTTGGGCGGCAAGGCCTTCCAACTCGACAAGAGAGAGCCCCAATTCAAAATGGGCATTGAGCAGCTTCAAGGCAAATGAACCATCGGCACTCCCGCCACCCAATCCAGCTCCGGATGGGATGGCTTTGATGAGGTGGAAATCGACCGGGGGCAAGTTCCTTTCTTTTTGGAGGAGAGCATGTGCGCGACAAACCAGGTTGTCCTTGGTGTTTCCTGCGACCTGATGTCCATGAAGGTGCAGTTTGACATGGGAGTCCGATGGGGCAGAGGCGGTCACCTCTAAGGTGTCGCACCAAGGCACAGGAATGAAGAGGCTGTCAATTTCGTGATAGCCATCTGGTCTCCTCTGGATCACATGAAGACCCAGATTGATTTTGGCATTTGGGAAGGCCAAACGTGAAGCTGCAACTGAATCAGCCATCGAAGTATCCGTACTGTTTCAGTTTGCGCTCGTCGTTCCTCCAATCCTTGTCCACTTTGATGCGGAGTTCCAGGAAGACTTTCTCTTTAAGGAAGTCTTCTAAGTCTTTTCGGGCATCAGTGGCCAAGCGCTTGATCATTTGTCCTCCGGTTCCGATTAAAATGGCCTTTTGGGAGTCTCGCGCCACTTGAATCACTGCGTGAATCCGCCGAAGGGGTTTCCCCTCTTTGGTTTGGTCCTTTTTGAAGGATTCTACAATGACCTCGCTGCTGTAGGGCACCTCCTGCCGAGTGTGGGTCAGGATTTTCTCCCGAATGATTTCCGCAACGAAGAACCGCATGGGCTTGTCGGTCATTTCGTCCTTTGGAAAAAAGGCAGGCGATTGGGGAAGGAGCTCAACAATGCGGTCGAGCAAGTGGTCTAGGTTGAACCCGTGGAGTGCACTGATGGGGTGGATTTCGGCGCGGGGAATGAGGTCTTGCCACAAGGAAATGTGATGGGTCACTTTCTCTTGGTCGCTCAAGTCAACCTTATTAATGAGCAAAAGGACGGGAATGTCCATTCGCTGAATTTTCTCAAGGGTTTCTGGATGGGCGAGGGTGGTTTCCTCGGGGGTGGTGACGATCAGAAGGACGTCTGCATCTCTTAACGCCGTGCGGACAAACTTCATCATGCCCTCTTGGAGCTTGTAAGCTGGGTCGAGCACACCAGGAGTGTCTGAGTAAACGATTTGCCAATCGTCTCCAGACACAATGCCCATGATCCGGTGACGGGTCGTTTGTGCCTTGGCATTAATGATGCTGAGTCGTTCTCCGACGAGCTGATTCATCAAAGTGGATTTCCCCACATTGGGGGAACCTATGATGTTGACGAAGCCGGCTTTGTGCTCGGCGTTTGCATTCGTTGTGGACACGGATGTGGATTTGTGCTTGCAAAGAAACAAGACAGGACTATCTTCGCCGTCCCGATTCGGGAAAATGGATCGCGGTGTGGAGCAGTTGGTAGCTCGTCGGGCTCATAACCCGAAGGTCGCAGGTTCGAGTCCTGCCACCGCAACAAAGGCAAGAGCCAAAATGAAAGGGTCAACCACTGGTTGGCCCTTTTTTTGTTCTGAATCGTTGGGTTTGCCCTGAATTATCCACTTCTGGCTGAGGACAGTGTGGTCCTTGGTTGAGGTGGTGGTGAGGAAAGTCTTAAGCCTAACGTTCACAGCTGTTTACGTCCTGATTTAGGCCGGGGTAATGGGCTGAATCTAGCGATATAGTTTCGATGTCTTGTCGAGAGGGCTCTGGTTGAAAAGCAGTGATTTCAAGGAGAATTTGTAGACGTTTCCGCTATTTCGTAAGCGGAGATTATGAAATCTAATTGGTTTAAATCGCCTTTTGAGCTATGGATTACACTTATTGGCCGACGGCTTGATTTTCGAGATTTCCCGAGGCTCCCTCAATACCTTGTATAATTCGACGGATACGGGTAGGTGTTGATTGTGGTAACGGCAAGAATTGTGAACTTGGACGGACCTGTTTAACGACAGGAAAAACCAAGGAACCAAAACACTTGTGATGCGTCTCACGTCTCTATTACTCGCCCTGTGCATTTGCTGGGCCCCCTCTTTCGCCCAAATTCAACAGATTGCAGTGACATCTGCTCCTGCACCTGAAGGGTATGATCTCGAAACCGAAGTAGTTGCCGAGAACATCGGCTTACTTGTAGGAGCCCTCGGTGCTGTTGACCTCACAGGTTACAACACGACCCGGGTCTACATTACTATGGTGAACGCAGATGACTTTTTGTCCTCTGTTTCCGGTGATGCCTTGAATCCAACGTTGGTCAACACCACAACCAACTTCTACCACGCTCTGTTAGGAGCTGGAACACCAAACGGCATCAACAGCGTGCTCTTCCCGGTATACCCGGATTTGGCTTACGACAGTTGGGTGACCATTGGCTTGGAGGGTACTCCTAATGCTGGCGCTGGTGAAGCCAACGTGAGCACGGTTCAATCCAATGACAACCCTTGGTTGACCAATTTCGATCCAGGAGCGGGCCAGCCTGGTGGCAACATTGCCATTGATGATGGCATTGGTGGAGCATGGTACGCCCTGAACGGAGACGCCAACGGTGTAGCCGGAGACGACCTCAAAGTGTTGGCCGGTCAATTCACCACCACTGGTGAGCTCAGCGGTCAGATGTACATCCAGGCGTTCATCAATGGAGACGGACAGGCTGAATTCAGAGACACCTTCTATTTTGGAGCAGGTGCACCGGTTTTGGGTTGTACTGACTCTGCTGCCTGCAACTATGACTGCGGCAGCAACAGAGGATGATTCCTCATGTACTTATCCGGCAGACAGCTGTGATGGTGCTACCAACGTGGATTGCGACTGTTCCTGCATCAATGACGCAGACGCCGATGGCATCTGCTCTGAGGATGACCTCTGTGAGGATCTGACGGCTTGCAACTACGATGATGCCGGCAACGAAGCTTGTGCCTACCTCGATGAGTGTGGCATTTGTGGCGGTGGCGGAATCGCTGATGGAGCGTGCGACTGTGATGGAAATGTCCTCGACGAGTGCGGCGTATGTGGTGGTTCAGGCATTGCTGATGGTGAATGCGACTGCGACGGAAACGTGCTGGATGCCTTGGGTGTTTGTGGGGGCGACTGCGCTGCCGACTCCGACGGTGACGCCATCTGTGACGACGCTGACAACTGCACGGATACCAGCGCTTGTAACTACAATGATGCTGGCAATGAGGCCTGCGCCTACCTCGACGAATGTGGGGTGTGTGGCGGATCAGGTATCCCTGACGGAGAATGTGACTGTGACGGAAACGTCAACGACATCTGCGGTCTTTGCGGTGGTTCCAGCACGGACGTAGATGGCGACGGTTTGGGTGAGCCTTGTGATGACAACTGTACTGACACCAATGCCTGTAACTACGCTGACGCAGCGAATGAGGCATGTGAGTACGAGACATGTTCCGGTTGTGGTTTGACCGACGCTTGTAACTATAACGCTGAGGCCACGATCGTGGACAACTCCAGCTGCTTGTATCCAGAGGATCTTTACACCTTGCCTTGTTCAGGTGTGGCCTTGGATTGCGATGGTGCTTGTGTCAATGATTCCGACGGTGACGATGTCTGTGATGAGTGTGAAATCCCCGGTTGTACCGAGGAAGCAGCTTGTAACTACTCATCTGCAGCTACGGACGAAGACGGCTCATGCCAATACCCCATTGACCTTTACGGCATCGACTACGTTGACTGTGATGGTGAATGTCTCAGCGACGCCGACGGAGATGGCGTCTGTAACGAAGATGAGACAGAGAGCTGCACAGATGCGGCTGCATGTAACTATGATGACAACCCCTTTGCCGACTCAGACAACACACTGTGTGTCTATCCGATTGACACCTATGGTGTCGACAACGTGGACTGCGATGGTGTTTGTTTGAATGACGTCGATGGCGACGGTGTATGTGACGAGGACGAGATTCCTGGATGTACAGACGAGGGTGCCAACAACTATAGCTCTGCAGCCACCGATGACGATGGCAGCTGCACAGGTTGCACCAACTCGATTGCAGACAACTACTATGCCGGAGCGGACATCGATGATGGAACCTGCGTCATTTCTGGTTGCACAGAAGCGGAGGCCTGTAACTACTTCGAGCCAGCCAACAACAACGATGGTTCTTGTGATTACCCCATTGACTTGTACGGAGCGAGCAACGTCGACTGTGACGGAGTGTGCTTGAACGACAGCGACGGTGACGGAACTTGTGACGAGGACGAGGATCTCGATGAGGTCTTGGACATCATCAATGACGCTTCAGGCGCCAACTTGGATTCTACCATCTCCATCATTGAGGACTTGGTTCTCACAGGTGGAGGCGGTTCAAGCAACTTTGCAGACGCCTTTGATGGTCTCGGCATTGGTTTTGTTCCTGGAATTGGAGGTCAAATGACCGGAATGGTGGCCACGTTGGACGTGAGCTGCAGTGGCGTGGAAGATGTGACGTCTGTTCGCATCAGCGGTCCTTGGTGGGGCTGGGATCCCAATGGAGGTCCAGAAGCGACCGAAGTTTCAGAAGGCATTTGGCAGGTTGTGTTTGATCCAGCCCCTGGAGCCGACATGGAATACAAGTGGGTCATCAACGGCGAGTATGAGGACCTCCTCGACTTCGGTGCTGACCTTCTTTATGATGATGGATATGACGATTACCTGAACGGTGCGTGTGCTCCACTCACGGACTACTTCAGCTACGCCAACCGCCAGTGGGTGATGGGTTCAGGTGACATCAACGACACATGGGGACAGTGCACAGCTTGCACCCAAGTGGCCAACTGTGGAACCTTGTTCATGCCAACAGACGGCGCATGGGAAACGGCAGGTTACAACCTCGAAGCATTGAGCCAAGAAGTGATCGGTGACTTGCTCGCTGGACACGTATTCCTCGGCTTCTGCGATGAGATGCAGAACGGTGACCAAGTCACCAACTGGTACGGAGAGATTTTCCAGTTCAACGATGATGGTGCCGGCAACCGCAACATCCAGTCTTTGATCAGTGGTGATGTATACTCAGTAGAGGACGGTGCTTACAGCTTTGACAGCGGAAGTAAAGTCTACACCTTGGGAGATGTGATTGCATTGGCCAGTGCTGACCCATGCTTGGGTTGCACAGAACTGGAAATGACAGGAAGCATCGCTGACTACTCAGTGGAGTGTGAGTCTGAGCTTGATGCTGCTATGGCCGCTTCAGATGTTGCTGCCTTCGCCTGCTCCGAGCTTGAGCTCGATGCAGTCTACAGCACCAAGCTGCAATTCGATGGCCGCAACCAAATTCAAAACGGTGGTGGAACGAGCCAAACTTGGAACGTTCTGTCTGCCGGCGATGATGCCAACTTCAACAACGGAACGGATGCTTTGCTCCAGTTCTATGACATCGACGGAGACATGGGCCAGGCGGTCTACTTCGTGGAAGATGTTGCTGCTGGTGGTGTGACCATGACCCAATATGAAAATGGTACAGCCCTCCTCGAAGGTTCAGTTGTAGACATGGACGATGCCAACCGTGGGTTGGACATCCACTTCTACTTTGACAACCGCACTGCTGGAAACGCGTGGGGTGGAGGCTTCAAAAACGACTACGGTTGTGCTGTGAACACCGATGATTGGACCATGTATGTCCTGAACGACGACATGAGCTATGCTACTGGTCGCGGAGACTGGCAGTTCGGAACGCTGTTGCGTTTCAACCACCAGCCGTCTAGCCAATACTTCGGATACCAGTTGGGCGATGGTGCCAACAACCACAACTGTGATGCCAACGGATTCTCCGGGTGGTTCAGCTGGAGTGGAGCCATCGCAGGTGAGCCTGCCTTTGGACAAGCTGGTGACATCATCTCTACGCTTGATCCAACCGTAGGTTATGCCACGGATTGTCAGGACGGAGAGTTTGCGGAGTTCCACTACGTTGCGTTCGATGAGCTCTGCAACATTGCTCAGCTCAACATCCAGACGGTTGACCGCGACGATGCCACTGCTCCTACTTACGTTTCTGGAGGAGCTGACATCACCCTTGACTGCGGAATCAGCGATCAGTGGTTGCTTGACAACCTCGCTGCAGATGAAATCGTCTTGTTCAGTGACAACTGCGACGACAGCGAGTATGGATGTGCAGCTGGGTTTGACCCCAACACCTCCGGTTTCGCTGATGGCAATACTGTCTACGTTTGTGTTGAGCTCGTGGGTGAAACCACGGCCAGCTACACGGCCAGCAGCTGCCGCATATTGAACCGCACATGGGTGGCCACAGATTGCTTCGGCAACCAGTCCTACCATGTTCAGGTGATCACGATTGAGGACACCACCTTGCCTGAGGTTTCCGTGACTGCACCAGCAGACATCACCCTCAATGTAAACGGACTGTGCTACGTTGATTTGGATCCTTCCAATACGGGAGAAGGCTCACCTTCATACAGCGACAACTGTGACTTGGCCGATACAGGCATGGATTACAGCGATGAGGTTGTGGACAGCGTGAGCACCGGTTGCTACAGCATCATCCGCACATGGACGGTTGCAGCAACGGACAGCTGTGGAAATGCCAACGCGACTTCAGACACACAGCGCATCGACATTCAGGATCAGATTGCCCCAAGCTTCCTTTACAACCAAGTTGACACCATTGAGTGTGACCTTTGGGTGGCAGGTGCTTGTGACTACGATTACTTGAACAGCATCGGTTTGGCTACGGCCTCTGACAACTGCGAGTTGGATTACGTTGACGTGGCTTGCACGCCGCTCTCTAGCGCTTGTACCGATGATTACATCATTGACTACACCGCCTATGACAAGTGTGGAAACAGCACATCCATCCAACAGATTGTGGTGACGGCTGACCGCACTGCTCCTGAGTTCACGTTTGCACCTGCTGATTTGACTTTGGAGTGCAGCGATGCTTCACTCACTGGAGATGTTGATGGGTACGCCGTTCCGGTCTATACACCTGGTGACGGACTCCACGCTGAGGCCATGGACAACTGCGATGCTGAAATCACAGTGACCTACGCCGATGTCATCCTGACAACAGCATGCGCTCAGGAGTATCTGATTCGCCGTACATACAGCGTGTATGACTGCGATGAGAACCTTGGCCAGCACGTTCAGGAGATCACCATCGATGACTCGACAGCTCCAGAGTTCACCTCGTTCCCCGCTGATGTGGTGGACGTGGAGTGTGACGCTGTTCCCGCTGTAGCTTCAATCGGTAGCTTGGGTGTCAGCGACAACTGCGACGGCGCTCCGAGTACCTCCTACGATGGAGAGGTTCGCACCGACGGTGATTGCCCAGACAGCTACACGCTCGAGCGCACATGGACCTCGGTCGACTGCGCTGGCAACAGCCACACCCAGACCCAGACCATCACGGTCTTGGACACGCAAGCTCCTGAAATGAGCATGTCTTGCCCGGCTGAATTCGAACACCCCAACGAGTGCTTCCTCGGTGGCGCTGATGGAGACGAGTCCTCTGAGGCCAGCATCCAAATGTCCACGGACATCAATGGTGAGCCTACCTGGACGGTGAGCGACAACTGCGATGCCGATGTTGAGGTGAGCTACACCTACACGGATGTCATTGTAGAAACGGATGGTGAATTCCGCATCACACGGTCGTTCACAGTGACGGCTACGGACAACTGTGGCAACGCGACCACACAGGAATGTGACCAACTCATCACCTTCACGGACCTTGCTGGTCCTCTCATGTCGGACGACCCGGCTGAGCTGTATCCTGCGTCCATTGCTTGTTCCGATATGGGAGATCCTTATGACGTGACCTTCATGCCGGTCAGCGCAACGGACGGTTGTGTGAGCAATTTGACCTATGAAGTTGTCGACGCATACCTCACGTCAGGTTCCTGCCCAGGTACTTGGGTCCGCCACTGGGTGGCCTACGACGAGTCCGGCAACGTGTCCGCTCAAGAAGCCATTCAATACATCCCGACATTCGATATCGTGGCGCCTGAGGTGAGCCTTGAAGCTCCAGGTTCTGATGGTGGTGATGGCGGTCCCACGACCACCACTGTCTACCTCGATGACAACTGCTATGTGGACTTGAGTCCTGAAGCCATTGGTTACGGCAGTTTGGAGTATTCCGATGATTGTGATCCCAACCCGAATACTGACCTCTCATATGTGGACGGTCCTCAAGACTTCGCTTGCAGTGGTAACGTTGGAACATACACGTTCACCCGTACCTGGACAGCTGTTGTGACCGACTTGTGTGGAAACTCCAGCTCGGCTACCGGTGATCAGGTGATCACGGTGATTGACAACAGCGCTCCAGAGCTGACGCTCGATTGTCCCAATGGAGCGAACCTCGTTAACACTTGCTTCTCAAGTGTGGACACGAGCCTGGCCTCCCTGGGCGAGGTTGAGTGGATTGCCACAGACAACTGTGACGATGACCTCGATGTGAGCTACACCTACAGCGATGAGATTGAGTTTGACTGCAGCATGGTCGGTGTGGACGCTAACCCAGAGGGTAGCTACAACTTCGTCAGGACCTTTACGGTCACAGCGACGGATTGCAATGGCAACTCTACTACAGAGGTCTGCACCCAGACAATCAATACGTTTGACATCTCAGCACCGACCATCGCCCTGACCTGCCCGGACACGGCCACGGTTCAGTTGGACGAGACGTGTTCAACCGATGTTGACCCATCCATCACTGGAAATGCGGTCGCCATTGGAACAGACGATTGTGACACGGAAGTGACCATCACCTATAGCTATACCGATGGCGCTCCAACATACCTGTGTGGTACGAGCGGTTACGAATTCATCCGTACTTGGACGGCGACGGCCAAAGACGATTGTGGAAACACCTCAAGTGAGAGCTGTGACCAAGTGATCGTGGTTGAAGACAACATCGCACCTGTGGCCAGCATCGAATGCCCCGCTGACCAGACGGTATCCTTGGATGCCAACTGTGAAGCTGACTTGAGCACGGACGCTCTGGGAATGGCCACCGGTTCAGGCACAGACAACTGCGATTTGAATGTGACCATTGAAATCAGCTACACGGATGGTGCTCCATCATACACCTGCACGGGTGACGATGATCAGCTCGACGGTTCTTACACCTTCGTGCGTACGTTCACGTCCCTCGCTACAGATGATTGTGGAAACACCCACAGTGTGACGTGTGACCAGAACATCACGGTGAATGACAACACTGCACCCATGCAGGACTTCCCATTCCTGCCAACGGACACGGTTTACCTTGACCTGGATTGCAATGCTGACCTCACGCCTAGCGTATTGCCCATCACAACGGCAATGGACAACTGCGACAGCGATGTGGCCATTGAGGTGACCTACGAGGATGACCCAGCCAACTTCGACGACATCTTTGGTGCAACGAATGTGGACATCGATACGGTGGCCATCCACACCACGGGTGAGCTTGCCGGAATGAGCACTTACCGCATCTACGCGGTGCTTCCTCAGGAGGGTGACTTCTTGAGCTCCATCAGTGGAGAAGGCGCATTCAGCACCCAGATCCGAACCAGCACAAGTTTCTTCCAGCATGAGTTTGGCTCACATACTGAGGCAGGTCAGAATGGGATCTTGGTTGCAGCTTATCCGGAGTTGGCCTACGACAGCTACATCACCATCGGACTGGATAGCATTGCGGACGAAAACGCTGGAGAAGTCGGAACTGCTGCGGTTCAAACTCCGAGTGACCTCTGGTATTCTCGTTTCGAAGAAGGAGAGGACGTGTTGATCAGCAGCCTCTTTGGAGGAGCTTATTATGCGCTCAACGGAGCCACCAACGGATATGCTGACGAAGACGGAAAAGTCTTGGTTGCTCAGGTTACCACAGACGGTGTGCTGAACGGTCAGATTTTCGCTCAAATCTTCCCACAGGGAGATGGCAGCCAGCAGCAGCTCCGCACGATCACATTCGGCGACGGCTGTGCCGGAGACGACGACAACATCGAGGGTAGCTATGTCTTCCCACGTGTTTGGACTTCAACGGTGACCGACGACTGTGGCAACCAAGATGTGGTCAACACTTACCAGTACGTGGTGGTGCTCGATACCATCGCTCCTCAGTTCACCAATACGTGTGACATTGAGAACGGAGAGACTGTTGAGTACACCTGCGGTGACGACAACGGAAACGGAGTCAACGACATCTTGGACTTCACCGAAACCCCTGCCGCTTGTGCTCCGAGTTACATCGAGAACTGCGACAGTGAGGTGGCCTTGACGATGACATCCGACACCATGGGATATGTCCCAACGGGAGACATCGCCAACTACTGTATGCCAAGCAACGTTGAAGCCATTGCAAATGGTGAGACTTGTGACGACCGCGATCCAGAAGCGATTCGCTTGTTCAACTTCTCAGGAGGTGAGTCTTACACCCTCGTTGACGGTGGAAGCAGCTTGATTGAGATCATGCAGGACAGCTCCATGCACATTGTGATGGAGGTTGAGAATGCAGCGGGCGATGCCGGCTTCATCTTCGACGCCATCTATGAAGGTGGACATGACTGGAACGAGTGGCTCGCCCTCCCAGGCATGCACAACTACAAGAAGGACTGTGCTGAGATCTTCCCAGGCATCGAAATCTGGACCGAGTGGATCTACTACATCATGGACGGTGGTACCATGAGTGGTACTGGTCGCTATGCTGGATCTGAGTTCTCATTGGCTCACCAGCCATTGAATGCCTACTACGGCATGCAAGTGGGTGAGGGTGCCAACAACAAGAACGAGAACTACGGTGCAAGCGCTTGGTTCTTCTGGACTGGTGAGTACATCCTTGATGGAGCCAGCCAAGGCACGATGGCCTCCAGTGGAGACATCTTTATGGACCTTGACTGCTGCCTCGGTTGGCAGATCGACTACGACTACACCGTCGTGGACGATTGCAACAACAGCAACGGATTCAGCTACACCGATCTTGGATTGGGTGAGTTCGGCAACAGCGCGAACAGCACTGTCAGCGGTGGCCACTCTCCAGTGGACATCACAGCCGGTACAACGAGCCTGAAGGATCCAATCCGCATCACTGGACTTTCACCTAACCCAACCAGTGACATCTCTACCCTTGGGTTTGTGGTCTCCAACAACATGCGCTTGCGCATTGACCTCTACACCATGGGTGGTGGTTACGTGGGTGAGTTGTTCGATGGAAACGCCACTGAAGACGTTCAGTACATGCTCGACATTGACGCCAGTTCAATGGCCAGCGGCATGTACCAGATCCGGATGTCAAGCAACGATTACGTGCTTGTCAAGAAGCTGCTCGTGAGCGAGTAATGCTTCACCAAAACCTGTTCATTGGAAGGCCACCCCTCGGGGTGGCCTTCTTGTTTTTATGGGATTGACGAAGGTCATTCTAGAACATGACCGATGTGGGTTTCGGTGCGCTTAAGTGCCTTCATATTCGTGATGTCTGTCAGGGGCAAGGGAAGCACAAGGCTTCTTCATCGGTCCCCTTCACATCAGCAAGCATGGTTTTGGTTTCTATCCTAGGGAGGTGTTCGCAACGGCGTTCACCTCCCCACTTTTTGGGGTAAGTTGCCGGCCATGACCAGCCCCTCACAATTGACGTCAAATGGAGCCTCAGGCGAGGAAAGAAAGGTGTTCCCCTTGAGTGGGATCACCCGCTCTGTTGGCAAAATGTTGGACGAGCGAACGGGCGGCAAACTGTTTTGGGTCCGGGCCGAAATCAGCCAGTGTAGTTTTTCGGGGAAACACGCTTATCTGGACCTGGTGGAAGAACAGGATGGTTCGAGACTGGCCCAAGTTCGAGGCACCATTTGGGGCAGTCGATTGAATCAAATTCGCGAAGCTTTGGGTGCGGAGTTCAAGGAGGTGCTTCAGCCAGGCCGTGAAATCGTATTCAGCGCTTACATGGCCTTTCACGCTGTCTATGGTTTCTCATTGAACATTCAAGGCATCGATCTCGATGCTTTGCTCGGGGAGATGGAGCGAAGGCGCAAAGAGACTTTGGCTGCATTGACCCGAGAAGGTGCGATCGGGAGAAACGCGAAGCTGACCTTGGCGAAGGTGCCTCAGAAGCTCGTGTTAATTGGCTCCAGCGGAACAGCAGGGCACACAGACTTCATGACCCACCTGCGTCGCAACGCTTGGGGGTATCAAGTGGACTTGGGGTGCATCGATGTTGCTGTTCAAGGGGCGACGGCCATTCCTTCTTTGGTCGCAGCCTTGCACCAAGCCGGCAGGGCAGCATTGCGCACTCCTGTCGATGCGGTCGTGCTGGTGAGGGGAGGTGGAGCCAAGCTCGATTTGGACATCTTCAATGACCTCACTTTGTGCCGCGCATTGGCTGCCATGGCCGTGCCGGTCATCACGGGAATTGGTCACGAAACCGATCAGAGTTTGGCAGACGTCGTGTCCCACACGTCGTGCAAAACGCCAACTGCTGTGGCTGATTTCTTTTTGGACCGAATGGCGGAGTTTGAATCTTCGGTGGGTCGGGAAGGAAGAGCGATTGCGGCAGAGAGCAGGGCACAGTTGTCGGAAGAGTCAGGTTGGGTTCAGGGTTGTCAAGCACTGTTGTCTGAGCGCCCCCTGTCACACATTCGAAGGCAGAGGGCTGAGCTTCACAACGGAGCCAATGCCGTGGTTCGTAGAACCCGATCTGCATTGGGAGATCGCAAGGCGAAATTGATGTCCATCCAGACGGCCATGGCCGTAGGGTCAAACCAGTTGCCTGCTTCATGGAAGCAAGTCCTTGGAGAGCTTGAAATGGGGATTCAGAGAGAAGCTTCTCGTCAGTTGCTCCAGCAAGAGGAGCGAATCAAGCACATGAAAAGCACCTTGGCCTTGTTGGGACCTGGCGCAACCCTGAAGCGGGGTTTTTCCATCACGCGCAAGAACGACAAGGCGGTTCGAGATGTGCATGAGTTGGAGACAGGTGACGTGATTGAAACCCAGCTTGAATCCGGTACTTTCACTTCAGAAGTCCGTGAGATTTCTTTGAAGAAGAAAGGAGACACTTGAAAACAAACCCATGGAGAATCCGAAAGATTACGCGGCGGCATTTGAAGAGTTGAAGGGAATCTTGGCTGCCCTTCAACAAGATGAGATTGGAGTAGATGCGTTGGCTGAAAAAGTCAAACGGGCTGCCCACTTGATTTCATACTGCGGAGAACGCCTTCGAAGCACTGAAAATGAAGTGCAGAAGGTCTTGGATGAACTTGGTGAGGAGGACTGAGTTTAACCCTTGGAGATTCACCGGGAACAAAGTTCCACTGCACTATTGTCCTTCACGAGAAAAGTGCGGCATCGTTGGTGATTATATTCAAGTAGCATGTTTCATTGGAGTAAGATTTGGTTGGTCATTGGGGCATTTGTGTTGTCCGAAAATGGTCGGGCTCAAGACATTCAGCCGACGGTGTATGCGTCCAGCCAAGCCTCGCGCCAAGTGGCGGTGGAGAGCACAGTAGCTCGCCAATGGAACGAGGCCCTTCTCGAAGCCATTCGAGGCGATTTCGCCAGGCCAACGGTACACGCTCGAAACCTCTTCCATTGCTCGGTGGCCTTCTTCGACGCCTTTGCGGCATACGATCAGCTGGATACAACCTTGTTTTTGGGTCGAGAATGGCAGGGGTACAACTGTCCTTTGGATACAGCCCTTTTGTCAGTTCCACAAGGGGACTTGGCCATCCAGAATGCCCAAGAGATGGCCATGAGCCACGCCGCTTATCGATTGTTGACCCATCGTTTCGCCGACAGCCCGAGTGCAGCAGAATCCCTTGACTTGTTCGAAGAGTTGATGGCGGACTTGGGCTATGACGTGACCAATGTGAGCACGGATTACGCACAGGGAGCTGCTGAATTGGGCAATTACATTGGAGATCAGTTGATTGCTTTCGGCTTGCAAGACGGTTCGAATGAAGCCAATGACTATGCGAATCAAGTCTATTCGGCCTCCAATGCCGATTTGGAGTTGGCAGGTTCGGGCAACGATGATTTGACGAATCCGAATGCCTGGCAACCGCTTTCCATTCCGGTTTTCATTGACCAGTCGGGAAATGTGTTGAGTGAAACCCCTGACTTTTTAGGGGCAGAGTGGGGTCAAGTCAAGCCTTTTTCCTTGGCCGATTCCGTGAAAGAAATGAAGGTCCGGGATGGTCAAGAGTGGCCATTGTATTTGGATTGTGGCACACCTCCCTTGTTCGGAGAGGGAGAAGCGGTGGGTGAGATTGCCGATGGTTATGCCTGGGGGTTCGCCTTGGTTGGGCTTTGGAGTGAGCACTTGGACCCGGCGGACGGGGTGATGATTGACATTGATCCTGGACATTTGGGTAACCTGGGAATCACCGGGCCAGAGTCGTTTGAGTCCATGGACACGTTCTACAACTGGACCGAAGGGGGAGATTTCTCTACTGGCCATGCCAGCAATCCTCAAACAGGCTTGCCATACGAGGCCAATCAGGTGTTGAGAGGTGACTACACGCGTGTTTTGGCCGAGTTCTGGGCCGATGGCCCAGAAAGTGAGACGCCCCCGGGACACTGGTTTGTTCTGCTCAATGGAGCCATGGATCACCCTGATTTCACGACCAAGTGGAAAGGAGCAGGAGAGGAGTTGGATGCGCTCAGGTATACAGTCCGTGCATACTTGACCCTGGGTGGGGCCATGCACGACGCAGCGATTGCGGCCTGGGCCCACAAGGGTTTTTACGACTACATCCGTCCGGTTTCGGCATTGCGCTACATGGCCAGCTTGGGTCAACGTTCGGATTCCACTCTGGACTCTTACCATCCAGGGGGAGTGCCCTTGGTTGCTGGTCGCATTGAGGTGATTGAGTCAGGAGATCCATTGGCTGCAGGAGGACACGAAGGCGACATCAAAATCAAAGCGTGGTTGGGCCCAGATGCCATCATCAATCCGGCATGGGATGAAGCTGGTGTGGGCTGGATGCTTTGTGAAGAATGGTGGCCTTATCAGAGGCCGAGTTTTGTGACCCCACCATTCGCTGGTTATGTCAGTGGACACAGTACATTCTCCCGGGCCGCAGCAGAAATTTTAACCTCCATTACGGGAGACGCTTATTTCCCAGGTGGAATGGGGGTTTTTTCCGTCACGCAGAATCAATTTCTGGTCTTTGAAGACGGTCCATCCGAATCGCTTGATTTGCAATGGGCGACCTACCGAGATGCGTCTGACCAATGCAGTCTTTCCCGGATTTGGGGTGGGATACATCCACCCGCAGATGACTTTCCTGGCAGGCAATTGGGATTGGAACTGGCCAGCATGGCTTTGATTCGGGCCGAGCGTCAGTTTGGCGTTTCGGATTGGGTATCATGGACCTGTACACTCGACTTGGACTCGGACGGTGTGATTGGAGCCACGGACCTCTTGATGTCTTTGGCGGACTTTGGAGAATCTGGTGTTGGATTGGAAGGAGACGTGAACAGCGACGGGGTCGTGGGGGTCAATGACATTCTGGATTTGCTGTCCATGTTCGGTGAAACTTGCACGGATTGAGTTGGAGTGCTGTTGATTAGGGTCTTTGGCCTAATTTTCGACATGCGCTTCTCCATGTTCCGCCTGCCCCAGTTGGGTCTGTTTTTCTTCTGTATTGTTGCCATGCTTGTCGCTTCGCAAGAGACCTTGGCTCAAGAGGATTGTGGTTTTTTGAATGCGCCGGATGGATTGACCGCGGGTTGTCTTGACAGCTGTGTCTGGGTTGTGCCTGATTTTGAACGGGCGGCAGAGACCACTTCATACGCGCTGGACTCCATTGCTTATGCGCCCCCCTTGGATTTGGGTTCAGGCACATTGCAGACCAGCTTCAGCAACAATTTCTCCAACAACATTGACCTTCCCTTCGGCTTTAGCTTTTTTGACAATGACTTTTTCGCGATTAAAATCAGTCGGAAGGGTTTTTTGACCTTTGATACTGGGCTTTCAGGAACGTTCAATTATCCCAGTCAATCCCTTGGGTCCAGCACATTGCCGAGCAATTCTGTGATGGCGCCATACGCCTACATCGGAAGCAATGGAGGGGAGATTCGGACGGCCACATTGGGAGAGAGTCCGTGCAGGCGATTCGTGGTCAGTTGGGAGAACCTCCCTCAAACGGGCTGCAGCTCCAATGAGCTGGTGACGCAAGTTGTTCTTCATGAAACTTCGAATGCCATTGAAATGCACATTGGTGCTTTCTCTTCCTGTTTGGCGATCACGGCCTTGGTCGGGATGCAGGGCGAGTCGGCGGCGGATGTCATTGGTCCTGCAGAATTCGACACGGGAGAGTTCGACATCACGGAACTTGGGTTCAGCTTTACCCCTCAGGGTGCCACGCAAACGGACTTGGTCTATTTGATTGGAGATGACATCATTGGCCAAGGTGACAGCGTTTCGGTGTGCATTGAAGGGTCCACTCAAGTCATCATTGGAGCCAATTTCCCAGAGATATTGCCGCCGCCGCCCGTGGCTGGAAGTTGTGACGCGATTCCAGACGATGCATGTGACACTTCCATCGTGTACAATTACAACCTCGGGGCCCTGCAAACGGGCTCGTCGGGGTTTGAATTCGACGGGGAGCTCCTCGGCTTTTCAGTGACCAACAACTGGAGCCCCAGTGGAGGAAGTTGGCCGGGGGACATGGGCCTTCAGATTTGTGACCCCTCTGGGACATGTGGTTTCATCGAAGGCTTCAATTTCAATTTGAACGGAACCAACCTTGGGGAATGGCCTTTCAATTGGAACACCACTCAAGGTGGATTTTACGAATCGTGTTTCACGGTTCCCAATGGATTGCTTGAGGGAGATGGAACTTGGGACTTGACCATCCAAAATGGATGGACGGGTTCAGGAGGAGGTGTCAATTTTGACGGCACCGTGACCCTCTTCTACTTGTGCAATTTGGAGCCAGAGGAGCCTGACACTTCCCAGTTCATGGCCATGGATACCGTTTTGATTGAGTTCACCTTTGAATCTCAAACGGCGGATTTTGTGATGTTGAATGCGGATGGTAACCCATTGGATGTGTTGTGCAGTGAGGATGAAACTGTGACCCTGAACGCAGAGACCCCTGGAGGTTTCTGGGAGGCCAGTTGCGTGGGTTGCTTGTTGACTCAAGGAGAGATTGATCCAGCTCAAGTCGCGCCGGGGACTTTGGAAGTGAGCTACACCTTGGTTGGTGATTGCGGAGAAGTTACTGAGGTCCAAGAAGTGCAAGTGGGGTTGACGCCCAATGTGAACACAGGCAATGTTGGCGCATTGTGTCCATTCTCAGATCCAGTGTCGTTGGTGGGGACCCCAGGGGGCGGAGTTTGGACGGCCGACTGTGGTGATTGTTTGAGTGAGGACGGCCTGTTTGACCCCGCTGTGGGTGCAGGTGGGTTCATGGCTGAATACACGTTTGGAACCCTTTGCACGGCCACAGGCACAGTGATGGTTCAGGTGGGCGAGGCCGTATCTGCCGACATCGAAGACTTGGCATATTGCGAGTCCATTGGAACTGTTCAATTGGATGATGAAGGGTTGGCGGGGTCTTGGACTGCCGATTGTGGAGGATGCGTATTGCCTTCGGGAAGTTTTACGCCCCCCATGGCGGGTTCGTATGAAGTGACATTCATGCCTGGCGCCGGATGCGGAGTGGAGAGTTCAGCGACGATCACTGTGGATGAGAGTCAGCCCATTGAGAGTTCGAACGTTCCAGGGTCCTTTTGTGTCGATGCATTGCCGCTTGACTTGCAGGCCAACGTCCCTGGGGGAGAATGGAGT
>CALSMK010000024.1 GCA_943787435.1 uncultured Flavobacteriales bacterium
CGCCAAGCAGCCTGGGGATTTGGCGCGCCTCATCAGCGCCGCTGAAGTCAATGCCGATTCTTATGCCGGCATTCTGGATGGGATTCGAACCGCCTCCGCTGATTCCTCGGTTCCAGTGCTGGGCATCACGGGTACCGGCGGTGCCGGCAAAAGCTCCATGGTCGACGAATTGGTGCGCCGCTTTCTGCTCGACTTCTCAGGACAAGCGCATGGCCATCGTTTCGGTGGACCCCTCCAAGCGCAAAACGGGAGGCGCCTTGCTCGGCGACCGCATCCGCATGAACGCCATCGCTTCCGGCCGGGTGTACATGCGTTCGTTGGCCACGCGCCAATCCAACCTCGCCTGAGCCGCCATGTGGGCGATGCCTTGGACATCCTCAAAGCGGCGGGATTCGACCTCATCGTGCTCGAGACTTCTGGCATCGGCCAAAGCGACACGGAAATCATGGACCACAGCGATGTGGCGCTGTACGTCATGACGCCCGAGTTCGGGGCGGCCACCCAGCTCGAAAAGATCGACATGCTCGACTTCGCCGACGTGGTGGCCATCAACAAGTTTGACAAACGCGGCGGCGCCGATGCCTGCGCGACGTGCGCAAGCAATACAAGCGCAACCACGACTTGTGGGAAGCCCAAGACGAAGACCTGCCCATTTTGGCACCATCGCTTCGCAATTCAACGACCCCGGCACCCACCGCCTCTACCGGACATTGATGAACGCCCTGGCCGAAAAGACCGGGCTGCTGACCTGCGAGCACCTTTGGTGCCGACGCCGGAGACGAGCGAAAAGGTGCACGTCATTCCGCCAAAGCGCACGCGGTACTTGAGCGAAATCGCCGACGCCATCCGGCCTACAACGATTGGACGAGACGCCCAATCCGATGTGGCGGGCAAACTTGCAAGCCGTCTCGCGGGCGCAGCCAGAACTGGACCACACCGATGCCGATGCCGCCTGGCCAGCGAGAGGCTGAAGCTTGCCACGGGACCTTGACCCCAAGAACCTTCACTGGCTCGAAGCCTGGCCGCGAAGAGGCCAACCGCTACCAGCAAGACGACTACATCTTCCAAGTCGGGGCAAGGAGATCCGCATCCCCACCACCACCAAAAGCTCTGAGTCACCAGGACATTCCCAAGGTGAGTGTCCCTCGCTATCCAGGATGGCGCGACCTGTTGCGCTGGAGCCTGCAAGAGAACTTGCCCGGGGCTTTCCCTTTACAGCGGGCATCTATCCCGTTCAAGCGCAAGGCGAAGACCCCACGCGGATGTTTGCGGGAGAAGGCGGGCCGGAAGCGCACCAACCGGCGGTTCCACTACGTCTCTGGAGACATGCCGCCAAGCGCTGTCGACGGCCTTTGATTCCGTCACCCTTTACGGCCGCGACCCGGACCTGCGCCCGACATCCACGGAAAGGTGGGCAACTCCGGGGTGAGCGTTTGCTCCCTCGACGACGCCAAAAGGCTGTACAGCGGATTTGACCTCTGCGACCCTTCTACCAGTGTGTCCATGACCATCAACGGTCCAGCGCCCGATGGTGCTGGCCTTCTTCCTGAACGCCGCCATTGACCAGCGCTGCGAGAAGCACATCCGTGAGCACGGATTCGAAGCCGAGGTTGAGAAGCCGTGCTCAAGGCCCGATGGGACGACCGCGGACTCTCCCGCCCGGCCTACCGCGGTGACTTGCCCGAGGGCAACGACGGACTGGGCCTGCTGCTGCTCGGGTGCACCGGCGACGAAGTGCTCGATCCAGACACCTACGCCCAATTGGCTGCCGAGGCCCTGTCCCAGGTTCGAGGCACGGTGCAGGCCGACATCCTCAAGGAGGACCAGGCCCAAAACACCTGCATCTTCTCCACCGAGTTTGCCTTGCGGCTCATGGGCGACGTGCAGGCTTACTTCATTGACCACAAGGTCCGCAATTTCTATTCGGTCTCGATTTCTGGCTACCACATTGCAGAGGCCGGGGCCAACCCCATCACGCAGCTCGCCTTTACCCTGGCCAACGGCTTCACCTATGTGGAGTATTACCTGAGCCGCGGGCATGGACATCAATGCAGTTTGGCCCCAACCTGAGCTTCTTCTTCTCCAATGGCATCGATCCGGAATACGCCGTCATTGGCCGCGTGGCCCGGCGGATTTGGGCCAAGGCATTGGACCGCAAATACGGCGCCGACGAACGGGCCCAAAAGCTCAAGTACCACATCCAGACCAGTGGCCGCTCCTTGCACGCGCAGGAAATCGACTTCAACGACATCCGCACGACCCTGCAGGCCCTCTACGCGATTTACGACAACTGCAACTCGCTGCATACCAACGCCTTTGACGAGGCCATCACCACCCCTACCGAGGGCAGTGTGCGGCGGGCCATTGCCATTCAGCTCATCATCAACCGGAGTTGGGCTGGCCAAAAACGAGAACCCGCTGCAAGGCTCCTTCATCATCGAGGAGCTCACCGACCTGGTCGAAGAAGCCGTGATGGCTGGAATTCGACAGCCTCACCGAACGCGGGGGCGTGCTCGGCGCCATGGAAACCATGTACCAGCGCAGCCGCATCCAAGAGGAGATCCTGCATTACGAGACGCTTGAAGCACACGGGCGAATACCCCATCATCGGGCGTGAACACCTTCTCTGTCCAAAGAGGGCTCCCCCACCCTTGTGCCGGGCGAAGTCATCCGCGCCACCCAAGAGAAAGCAAGGCCAAATCGATGGTCTTGCGGCCTTGCACGGCGCCCATGGCGACACGCGGATGCCGCCCTCGAAGCGCGTGCAAGAAATGCTGTCGAACACGGCAACCTGTTTGCCGAGTTGATGGAAGCGGTGAAGTCCTGCTTCTCTGGGCCAATTGACCGAAGCCATGTTTGAAGTTGGCGGCGCCTACCGCCGCAACATGTGACCCTCACCGTGGTCGTTTCCCTCTGGTCAGGCCCCCGTTCCATGAGCACCGCGCTCATGTACAGCTTTGCCCAACGGGACATGACGCGTGCTGGACGAGCCGCTTTACGGCCACTTCTTGGCGCGCACGGGCGCTGAGCGGCCTTCGCCGAGTAGCCACTTGGCAGTGGCCGACCAGCCCAGCCGCCCTTGATTTCATGAGGCCACCGCGGAAGATCGGAGCGGCGAGGATGTCTGTTCTGCAAGCACATGGCCAACCACATTGAGGGCTTACCGTGGTCGCCTTTGAAGGCCATCGGCACGTGATTCTGTTTCGCAATCCCGCATCGGTCATGGACTCTTATGGCGCCCACATTCACAGGCCCACCATGCACGACTTGGGCTACCAAGACCAGTGCAACTTGTTGGAGCGCATGGACGAACATGGGCGGTCCTCCCGTGGTTGTGTGCAGCGATCGACTGCAGGCCCATCCCAAGAAGGTCCTGCCAGCATTTGTGCACGAATTGGGCCTGATCGTGGACCCGAAGCCATGATGACATGGGCGCGCCGGTGCCCGCCCAGAAGATGGACCTTGGGCCCCTTGGTGGTACACTGGGGTGCACGCCTCCGCAGGATGGGAGGCCCGCAAGCCTTCAGCAACATTCAGTCCCAGCCCACCTCAAGGAATTGCACGGCTCCATGTCTGGACGCGTATCATGCACTCTTAGAACGATCGATCTGATGGCCAAATACAACCAACCCGACCCCCGCAACGACCAGCACCTTCTGCTGGGTCGATGGCTTGGTGCCGAGAGAAGATGCCAAGGTCCACGTCTTCGACAGTGTGGTCCAAGGTGGCGATGCCGTTTGGGAAGGGCTGCGCGTCACCGATGGACGCGCCATTCAACTCGATGCCCACCTGGACTCGACTTCTGGACTCAGCCCACGCCCTGGCTTTTGCAGACATGTCCCGCGCAAGAAGTGCGGTGACCGCCGCGATTTTCGACACGCTCAAAGCCAACGGCATGACGCGACGGCGTCCATTGCCGCATTACCCTGAGTCGGGGACGAAAGTCCACCAGTGGCATGGACCCCCGACTGAATGTGCATGGCTCCACTCTGATCATCGTTCCCGAATACAAAGGCATGGTTTATGGCGACGAGGGCATTCGACTCATCACCAGCGCCATTCGCCGCAACAGCCCCCAATTCCTCGACAGCCACATCCACCACAACAACCTGCTGAACAACATACTCGCGAAAATCGAGGCCAATGTGGCGGGCATGGATGATGCGGTCATGTTGGATGACCGAGGATTTCTCGCAGAAACGAACGCAACCAACCTGTTTGTGGTCCGCGGTGGCCTCTTGCTCACGCCTTTTGCCCACGCCTGTCTTCCTGGACTCACCCGGCAATTCGTTTTGGACACTGCTGGGCTGAAGGGGATCGAGGCCCGTGAAGCCAACCTGAGTCTCACCGAACTTTATACCGCCGATGAAGCCTTCACCACAGGGACCATGGGGGCATTGGCACACGTCATTGAAGTGGATGGCAGACGCATTGGCTCTGGCGCCAAAGGCCCAGTCACATCGTTGTTGCAACAGGCCTACTTGGATCACATTTTGGACACCGCAACCCCACTGACGAATTGAAACGAAAACTGGATTCCCCATCCTCCTTGGCCAACCTCTCCACCTTTATGATTCCTTTTCTCCGCAACCTTTTTGCTGGCAGTGCCGGCGCGTTGATGAGCATGCCCGCCAACATGCTCCTGCTCGGGCCCATGGCCAAACTAACGGGTGCCCCGATGCTTCCCGAGCCTCCGGCAGGTGCCGAATTGGCGGAGGTACAAGCCTTTTATGCTCCCATGATTGCCGCCATGGAACCCATCCATTTTGCGGGGCCCATCCTCGCCCATTGGAACGGGGCCTTTGTGGGCGCTCTCGTCGCTGGGCTTTTGACCCACAACAAGAGTCCTTGGCCCCCCATGCTCGTCGCTGGGTTTGTGATGTTGGGCGGCATCGCCATGGCCATGTTCACTTCATCCCAGCCCCTGTGGAGCATGGTCCTTGACTTGGCGGGATACCTCCCATGGGATGGCTGGGGATGATGTTGGCCCACCGGCTCCGACCCGCCTCCAAGGCTTCCACAGCTGGTCCCAAGGCTTTCCGATAGCCTCCATTCACTTGTTGATCAGCCCACCCACAGCCATGTCACGCGGACTCATTCTGATGCTTCAGTCCGTGGTGCTGTATACCTCGGCCAACCTCTTGGTCAAGGCCCTTGCCTTCCTGCCCACCCAACAACTGGTGTTTCTGCGCAGCGCCATCAGCTTGGTGTTTTGCGGGATCTGGCTCTGGCGCTCGGGGACTCCCCTTCTTGGAAACAACCGAAAGTGGCTGGTGGTCCGGGGACTCTCAGGCATGGTGGCGTTGACCTTGTTCTTTCACACCATTCGCCACATCCCACTGGCCAGCGCCACGGTCATTCAATACCTCTCTCCCATTTTCACCATCCTGCTGGCCACCCTCTTTGACGGACAGAGAATCAAGCCCCACCGTTGGCTCTATTTCGCTGCAGCATTTGGTGGCATCCTCATGGTCAAAGGATTCGATGCCCGCGTGTCATGGCTGTATTTGTTCATGGGCCTTGGCAGCGCAGCGCTGGCCGCACTGGCTTATTTGGCCACCATCAAATGCCGAGAAACCGACAGTGCAGTGGGCATCGTGACGTATTTCCACCTGCTTGCCACGCCCATCATGGGCAGTTGGAGCACCGCCACATGGCACCCCATGGAGCTGTCTGACTGGGGCATGGCCATTGGCATTGGCGCCCTGTCTTTGGTGGCCCAGATCTCCATGACCAAGGCGCTTCATTTGGAGGATGCAGCCCGGGTAATGCCCTTCAAATATTTTGGTGCCATCCTGGCCCTGCTGCTCGCCTGGGGTGTCTTTGGCGAGGTGGTCACGGGTTGGTCTCTGGTGGGCATCCTCATTGTGCTCGCAGCCGTCACAGCGAACACCTTGTCAGGAAACCGAGAAAAGCGCCAGTCCCTTAACGCACAGTGACGCGGCGAGTGTGTTCAATCACCGCTCCATTTTCCCCTGGCTGAATCACTTGGATCAGATAAGATCCCGGCACCAAACCAGACGTGGAAACGGCCATCTTTCGGCCGCCTGTCCAACGTGCTGTGGAGAGGATGCGTCCTGTCAAATCGAGCCATTGCACTTCGGCTCCCTCTAAGGCTCCTGTCGAGAAGTTCAACCACAGGGACTCCCCTGAACGGATGGGGTTGGGACTGACCTCTAAGCTTGCCCCTGCGAGAACGCCGCCGATGCCGTTGGCTGTGGCGCAAGGGTCCACCAAATAGGGAACTGCATTTTGATACATGCTGTTGACCACCTCTGTGATGCCTTGAATGCAAAGCGTCTCTGTGGGCGCCTCTGTCCAGTAAATCCGGCACAACGAGGCCCACTCGTAATGCTTGGACATGGATTCATTTTCGTAGCTCAACCCAATGAGGGTGCCACCGCCCAGCGCATGCGAGGGCTGAATGCTGTATTCCAATGGGTCGACCAAGCTCACGGCCTGCTGAATGCCACAGCTCACATCGAACTGGTATCCCAGAATCCGGTTGTGGGGATTGAGCACTTCCACATCGAAAAAGCCTTGCTCCCAGTTGACTTCACCCAACCGGAACCAGACACTGTCGAAGGGATTCACAATGTGAGGAGCGGGAAACTGACACTTGTCGTGAAAGCCCGCACTGTCGGGACTTTCATGGGCAATGTCCCAATATTGGCAGCGGGCCATCAATGCCGCATCGGACACGGTGAGTTCGCCGTCTTGGTCGAGGTCATTGCACGCGGATGGCAAGAGGTCATCGCCCAGAATTCCATCCACATAGGCTTCGGAATCGGTCAGGTCTTGGTCGGCATCCAGATCCAAGTCCCCCATGAGCGCAGTGCCGCCGCAGTCTCCATTGCAGTCCATTTGCGCTGTGCCGTATGGCTCACCCGTGCAGTCTACCAACTGAGCACAATCGTCCCAAATGTTGACCTCCAACTCTCCTGAGCTTCTGTCCATCTGAATGCAGACCACACCCCAGTTGTTTTCGTAATCGTTCTCCTGACGGCCCAATGCATCGGGACTGTAATCCCAATTCACGCGCACCACCAAGTGATACACGCCATCGGCAATCCCAGTCACGTCGATCCATTGGCAGGACAGTCCTGCCCCGTAAATGTCTCCGCAATGGGCAGAGATGCCCATGTTGGAACATCCGTATTGGAAGGTTCCGCCATCGCTGCACTCCAAGTCCATGACACAAAACCCGTTTTTGAATCCGATGGGCAGCATTTGACCGTCCATGGTGAACAGGTCGTACTTGGCGTACCCCTTGTAATGCCAATGGTTGTGGCAATCACCCCATTCAAACTGCTGTGTGGAGTCACTTTCGGCCGTGGTTCCGATGTAGTAATCGATGTCTCCAATGTTCTTGATGTGGGTGGTGAAGCGAACCAATTCCCGCTCACCGTAACCATTGAGGCACCCCTCTACGATGTAGCAGTTGTTTTCATCCACCATCATGGTTTCGGCTTGAAGGCTGTTTTCGATGGCGCTTTCGACCACCATCAAATCCGGACCGGTGCACAGCGGATCACCCGGGTAAATGCAACTTCCGTTGTCCAACTCCGCTGCAGGATTGTAGTTGCAGGCCGCTTCATCGGTGCAGCCCTCAGGCAGCCCGACATAAGCCAATGTCCAGTCAAATTCATCGCAGCCTTCTCCTTCGGCACCGAGGTCAGCAAACCGGATCCAATAGGTGACGCCTCCTTCCAACAGTACGTTGAGCTGTGCGCTTTCTTCATTGTCTTCGCAACCGCCCTGGTTGTCATCGTAATAGATGGACCCCTCATTGGTGTCGTCGAAGTTGTTCATGTTGCAGTAATCGTAGATCCACAACCGCGTATCGCACCCCGACCCACAGCTCGACAAGGCGAACATGCCATTGTTGGGTGGGGTGAAGGTCCACCATTGAACGTGGACATCGGCAGACACCGTCCCATAGTCGTCTTCGGTCAATTCAATGGCCTCTGAACACGTCCATCCCGGCGGGCAATCGATGGGGTGACTTTGACCATAACCGTAGTTGCCACTTCCCGTCACAAGCACTTCTCCATTCAAACTCAGCTGATAGGACGCTCCTGCGTTCAGGCCATCCCCGTAGCTGTCGTTCATGGTAAAAATCATGCAAGGCTGCCAATCCGCAGTGTCCAAGCAAAACGTAAACAACGTGTCCGCAGAATTGGTGACGTTTTGCTCCACCAGAACCGCCCCTGCACCATCGGTGAGTTCAAACGACATCTCTTGAGGCCAAGCATCGGGAACTATCGTGACTTGGAGGGTGTGCTCGCCGGGTTCGCAAAGGGACTGACCCCAGGAAAATAAAGGGCTCCCCAAAACGAGAAGCAGGCCCAATAAAATTCGGTTCATGTTGTCAATGTAAGGCGACTGCTTTTGCCCTTCTCCTTTTCGTCCCGCATGGGCTCGTTTGTCGGCCATTTAAAAGACCACTTGAGCCAACAGGTGAATTGAAAAAAATTCGTTGCCGTCAATTGTGAAACTTCGATTGGGGCAAAGGGTTGCTTAGTTTTGCACCAGCCATTCAAGCTCACCACCATGGGACACGACCACGACCACTCAGAAGCCAAGCAGGATGAAATTGGCGGACCTGTTGTATTCGCCCTCTTCTGCTTTGCACTCGTCATTGCCATCCTCTACTTCCTCAGCTGAGGCAAGCAGGCTTCATTGATTGCTGCCTTCTGACTCCATGCGTTGGCGGCGCTCTTTCATGCGCTCCAAAGACCTGCGGCGGAACTCGTCCTTGAGGTCTTCTGGATCTTGCTCATAGCCACGTCCCATGCCTGTTCCCGTGCCAAAAGGCCTCCAATTGGGACTCAGGTTGTCCGGGTCACGCTCCGTCAAGTTCATCTCTTGAACCAAATGTGTGGCTCCGGCATAGATATCGGTCACCCAAAGCACATATCGGATGTCGACCATGATGTTCCTGCATCGGTCTGCATCGAAGCGCACATCGCTCATGGTGCTCTCCCATGTTCGGTCGAAATTCAACCCAATGAGGTCCCCTGTGGCGTTGATGGCTGGCGAGCCTGAATTCCCTCCTGTGGTGTGATTCGACCCCAAAAAGCAAACGCGCAGGTTTCCTTCGCTGTCCGCATATGGACCGTAGTTATTCTGTCTGAGCTTGGCCACAAGTCCTTCGGGAAGGTCAAACTCGGCATCACCAGGAACATACTTGTCCAACACCCCCTTGGCCGTCGTATATGGCTTGTAGGTCACTGCATCTCTGGGCTCACTGCCTTCCATTTTGCCGTATGTCAACCTGAGCGTGCTGTTTGCATCGGGCCAGAACGTGCTGTCGGGATACACCACCTGCATGCCGCGAAGCATGCGGCCCATGTTTTCTTCCATCGCCCCCATGGTGCGCGCATATTCACTGCGCACCTTGCCCCAATAGCTGTCGCTGGTTTCCGAAGCCCAGGTCAGTGCGGGGTCGTCAGACTTCTTCTTGAGCCCTTTGCGGTCTTGGTTTCTCAACAGCGTCATGAACGCTTCATCGTCATCCAAAATGGATTCAGAATAAACCTCTGATGCCACATCCCTTGGGTCGCCTCCTCCGCTCCAAGCTTCCGCCGCTACCGATGGTGCAAAGCCTTCTGGCATGGCCGTCATGTATAGGGGAAAAACAGAGGCAAACACCTGTCGGTCTACGTCGGCGTCGTAATCGGCATAAAAGCCCTCGGCCTCGGCCAAGACTTCGGCTGCACGGGCATTGAACGTGCTGTCGCTCACCGACTTGTCGGCGGCCATGGTCAGCACATCCCCCACTCCGTCTGCCCAACGGAGCAGTTCAGGTCCGTAGTAAAACCACTCAATGAACAAGGAGCGCGCCTCTAAATAGGGCTTAAGCTCACTGAAGTTCTTCTCCAAATCACCCACCACTGTTTTGAACTCGGACAAATCTTGCTTGACTGCCGCTCGTGCAAAATCCAGTTGTGCTTTTCGCTTTTCGCTGACGGCTCCGAAATCAATCAGCCCCTCATTCTGACCGATCCACTTCTTCCAAGCATTGGCGATTCGACTTTGCTTGGCTGAATACGCAATCCGAATGGCATCGCTGGACCGCATAGCGGTGTTGATGACATCCAAACTGGCCGATCGCATGGCGATCCGCGTGGGGTTCAATACCTCAATCAAGTGTTCCACTTGTGACGCTGGGATGTAGCGTTCTGTGCGCCCCGGAAAACCAAAGACCATGGTGAAGTCTCCCTCCTCTACACCATGCATCGAAACGGGCAAGTGGTGCTTGGGTTCGAAAGGGATGTTGTCTGCGCTGGGCTCTGCTGGCGCTCCATCTGGACCACTGTAAATCCGAAACATGGAGAAGTCTCCCGTGTGACGCGGCCAAACCCAATTGTCGGTGTCCCCACCATACTTGCCGATGGCGCTTGGAGGAGCCCCAACCAATCGCACATCTGTATAGGTGCGGGTGACGATGAGAAAATGCTGATTGCCGTACAAGAAATCCCGGACGACAGCATCAAAATCATTTCCCTCTGTGGCCTTCATGACCAGCGCCTCCCTCATCGCTTTCTCGGCTTCCTCTCCTCTGGATCTCGCGGCTTGAACCGAATCTGTGACGTCCTCGATGCGCTCGATGAACATGGCGGTCAGGCCCGGATTCATCAATTCTTCCTCCATGGTCATGGCCCAAAATCCATCCTTGAGGATGTCCCGCTCCAAGCTGCTGTGGGATTGAATTTGACCGTACCCGCAATGGTGGTTGGTCAGCAACAAGCCTTGATCAGAGATCAAGCTGGCTGTGCAGCCTCCGCCAAATTGCACAATGGCATCCTTCAGTGAGCTGCCGTTGATGGAGTAGATGTCTTCTGCACTCAGCTTGAGCCCCATGTCTTGCATGTCTCCCTCCACTGCACGAAGCAGCGCTGGAATCCACATTCCTTCGGTGGCTCGGCCAACAGGAGCGAGCAAAAGAATCAAACAGGTCAAGATGGTCCCTGTGCGGACCTTGGAAAACGACATGGTTGTGAACATGCCCTGAAATTAGTCCTCAGCTTCGAGCTGTGGACCATAGGGTCATCTCCAGGCTTCAATCGCTTGAACCACCTGAGCCACATCGGCATCATCGGCATCCAAATGGGTGACCCATCGGACTTTGTCTGGGCCAAAAGCAGAACACAAGACCCCCCGTTCCTGCTGGTCGGCCACCCATTCCGCCGCTGTCCTTCCTTCTGCCAAGGTGGCAATCACAATGTTGGTCTCCACTGGGGCCACCGATTTGACTTGAGGGTGTCCATTCAGACACTCACCGATGGCTTTTGCCCTTGTGTGGTCTTCTTCTAAACGGTCAAAATGGTGTTCCAGAGCATACAAACCCGCGGCTGCGAGAATGCCCACTTGTCTCATTCCGCCTCCCATGACTTTTCTGCACCTGTGGGCTTCTTCAATGAAGCTTTTCGTGCCCAGCAGAACCGAACCGACAGGCGTACCCAGCCCTTTAGAAAGGCACAGTGAAATGCTGTCGAACTGACGTCCATAGTCGGTCCAATCTTGCCCGGTTTCCCTCAAGGCATTCCATGCTCGAGCACCGTCGAGGTGAAACGGCAATCCCACTTCAGAACACGCTTTGGCGCCCTCGTCCAATGTCGCCAAGGACTGCACAGCACCACCGCCTTTGTTCACGGTGTCTTCTACGCAAATCAGGGCTGTCCGGGCAAAATGGCTGTCCGCCGGATTCACTTCTTGTCGAATGACTTCTGCGGGCATTGCGCCACCAGGGGCATCAACCAAGCGAACGCTGGCGCCGCTGTTTCTGGCAATGCCTCCACCTTCATAGTTGTATACGTGGCTCAGGCGGTGACAAACCACCTCATCACCTGGCGAAGTGTGCACGTTGATGGCGATTTGATTGGCCATGGTGCCCGACGGACAAAACAACCCGGCTTCGTGACCAAATTTCTCGGCCAGAAGTGCCTCCAAGTGGTTCACTGTTGGGTCTTCTCCGTAAACATCATCGCCCGTGGGAGCCGACATCATGGCCTTCATCATCCCTTCCGTAGGCCGAGTGACTGTATCGCTCCTCAGGTCAACCGCTTTCTTCATCTCACGCAAAATCAAGGGTCAAAGGCGGACCAAACGCAATGAAGACGGGACCCCTTCGATTTGAAGGAAGTACTGACCGGACTCGATTCCGTTCGAAGGCACTTCAAGTTGTGTCCCCGTGTGGCCTGTAAAGACACCTTTTTGAACCGTTCTTCCCAAGCCATCCAACAAGGTCCATGCTGTCTTTTGGCCACTCCAAGGTCCAGACACCTTCCACCCTTCTTGGTTTTGTGTTGGATTGGGCATGACCCCAAACGGCGATTGGACCTCCGTCGACTCCAAACTGCTGGTGCAGTCAAATACCGTCACGAAAATGGCGTCCGCATGGCTGCACCCAAATTCATTGAACGCTTCAACGGTGACGGGGAATGTACCCGTGCCCGTTGCGGTTGCATCAAACACCAAAAACTGATTCATGGAACCATCACTCCACATGTACTCTAAGCCCGTGGGTGCCGACAAGATCAATTGATCATCCTCGCAAATGGTGGTGTCCGGCCCCAACGTGAATGAAAACGCTTCGTCATCGGATTCGAGCACAAACGGCAGCTCAGATTCGCAACCGTTGTTGTCTTCCAACAGCACCGAGTAGGTGCCTTCACCCAGGTCCTCCAAAAGTTCGCCATTGCCGATGTCACCCAATTCTCCAAACCATTGAATCTCATAGGGCAATTCTCCACCTGTCGCGGACAGGAATGCTTCTCCGTCGTTTTGTTCTGGGCAAGAAGGACCGACCACATCCAGGTTCAAATTGATCGGGTCGGGTTCTGTCAGGGTTTGGGTGTGTACCAACGTGGCACCACAACTCGTGAGGATGACGGTCGAGTATGTGCCTTCAGACAAGCCTGTGATCTGCTGACCTTGAGCTGTGAAACCGTCTGGCCCCACCCAAGTCGCCACATAATCGCTGCCTGAACCCGTCAAATTGAGCAGAATGGCTCCATTGGGCTCTTCATCCTTTTCGAGTGCACAATTCAGGCCCGATGTCGAGGAGTTCACAGACAATTCAATGTCCTCGCTGACCACCGTGATGCCGGCTTGACCTACGGCTCCGTACCAACCATCCACTTGGATCAGGTATGTGGCACCGCTGTCCAAACATCCAGTCCACAAACCACTTGCATAGCCATTGCCAGGACCACAGCCCCCTGGCAGGTCATCGTTGGCATTGACCAATGTGTAGGTGCTGTAATCGTTGCATTCCTCGGCCTTCCACAACGCAACTTGCGTATCGAAATTGGTGGAGTCATTGCAAGAGGACACCCAGCAGTTTCCCTCTGTGGCTGTGAACGTGAGCCATGCTGAATGGGCCAGTCCTTGTTCACACCAGCCGCCATTGGTTTGACATCCATACACCGGAGGAGCAGGCTCCCCAAAGGCCCCTGTGCAACTGTCATTTTCAATGAAGACCATGGGGCCGTTGACCTCCAACTGCAATGCAGCGCATGGAGAATCGTATGCGGGGCCCGTGGATTCAAAAGGGTCAAAAGTCCACACATTGCCATTTCCTGTGCCCGAAAACACATGGTTCAAGGCCCCCTCTGCAAAGATTTCAAATGCCGTTCCTCCGTCTCCATAGCTGTCCACATGGTGCAACGTCAAACTGTCTCCCATGGCCGCGCAAAGGGTGTCCAAGATGAAGGTCGAATTGGAGGCGTAAGACCCTTCAGGTGCCCCCTCGATGCCTTCTCCGTCACACCCGACAGCATTCGCATTCCCTCCCCAATACAAGGCATCCACGCCACAATCGGTATTGGTGTCCGTGAGCTCCCAATACATTTCATAACCCCATGCATCTGTGTAAACATGGAGCGAAAAAGCGCTTTGTCCTTCAGGACAATCTTGGGCTGAAAGGCCCAATGATGTCCCAAACCAACAAAACAACACAAACAATGCGGGCGTTAGAAGCTTGGTCATGGTTGCAAATTAAGGTGATGTAAGCGGCAATTGCTTGACTTACTTTTGCGCCCCATGCGCGTGCTCCTGTCACCTGCCAAGACATTCAGAAAAGAAGGCCTCTCCCCAGAAGCAGGCGCCAGCCAGCCTTTGTTTATGAAGGAGGCTGGGGAGATCATGCAAAGCCTCTCCACTTGGTCTCCAAAGGAATTGTCCCAGAAGATGGACATCAGCCCTCAGCTGGCCGAAGAGACCGCCCAAAGACATTTGAACTGGAGCGCTCCATTCCATCCAGGAAATGCCAAACTTGCCGTTCTGGCTTTTCACGGCGAAGTCTACAGGGCACTCGGGGCAGAGCGTTGGAATGCTGCAGACTTTGATTTCGCCCAAGAACGACTTCGCATCATCAGCGGCCTTTATGGCTGGCTCAGGCCACTCGATTTGATTCAGGAGTACCGCTTGGAGATGGGCACCAAATGGGCCCCCAATCAAGAAAACAACCTTTACGGTTTCTGGGGAGACCAGCTCGCCCAGAGTTTGGCCAAAGATGCCGGCCAAGGCACCATCGTCAATCTGGCCAGTGCCGAATACGCCAAGGCCATGCGTCTGAACACGCTGGACACCCCTGTGGTGACGTGCACGTTCAAAGAAGAGCGCGACAATGGATTCAAACTCATTGGAACCTACGCCAAACACGCCCGAGGCAGAATGGCCGGATTCATCGTCAAGGAAAGGATATCCAAGGTGTCAGCCCTGCTCGACTTTAACGAAGGCGGCTACCACTTTAACGAACAGATTTCAACCGAGGACCAATTCGTGTTTACCCGCGCCTCAAAGACTGCATCATGAACAAAAACAACTCCCTCGCTGCTCTCTTCGCAGCATTCACCTTGCTCGTCCCCTTCGCGTGGACGGGCTGTGCCGTTAACGGCCAAAACACCCCCACCCCAAAAATGGAAAACAACAACGACTCCTTGAGTTATGCCCTTGGTGTTCTCTTCGCCACCAATGTGACCGGCCAAGGCATCAAGGATTATGTCCCTTCACAAATTTCTCAGGCCTTTGCCGATGTTCAGGCCGGAAACCCCGCCATGACAGCGGAGCAAGCCAATGAATTGGTGCGCAGCACCATGCAAGAGCGTGAAGCTGCCGCAGGAGGCGAAAACCTCAAGGAGGGTCAAGACTTCTTGGCATCCAACAAATCCGAGGACGGCGTCATTGAGACAGCGTCTGGTCTTCAATACCGAGTAGATCGCGAAGGAGACGGTGCCAGCCCCGATGAGAACGACCGCGTAACCGTTCATTATCATGGCACATTGATCGATGGCACGACATTCGACAGCAGCTATGACCGAGGTCAGCCAGCCACCTTTGGATTGAACCAGGTGATTTCCGGTTGGACTGAAGGATTGCAAACCATGAAGAAAGGCGGTCAAACCACCTTCTTTATCCCCTCTGACCTCGCTTATGGTCCCCGCGCCACAGGAGACGTGATTGGAGCCAACTCTACCCTCATTTTCAAGGTTGAACTCTTGGAGGTCGAGCCAGTCGAGTGATTTTTAATTGTGGATAACCCCCATTGAAAACGGAGCCCCTCGGGGCTCCGTTTTGTTTATCCGGTCATCCAAGTTGACATTATATCTGATTATACCGGAAGGCCAACTGTTTGAAAAACAGCAAAGAGACACATTTCTGCCATAAAATGTAACCCCAACTTCAGGCTTTGAGTAAGGGAATTAAATCCCGCGATTCATGGTCCGATTCATTGTTCCGTTTGCTTGTCTCTTGTCTGTCTTGTTCTCTCCAACATTGGAGGCTCAGATCACCCGCTGCTCTTCCAACGAGCAGATGGAAGCACAACTCCAATCTGATACTGTATTTGCACGCAGTTTTTTCGCTCTGGAGCAAGCCTTAGAGCAAATGGCGTCGACGGGCTATCGAACCACCACTGACTACAACCTGCCAGTGGTGGTCCACATCATGCACGATGGCGATGCGGTCGGTGACGGAGCCAACCTGTCCAATGCACAAATTCAAAGCGCAATGGATGCGCTGAATGCCGACTTCGCAGGTGATTTCGGTGGCGCGGACATCGACATTCAATTTTCGCTGGCCGTGCGCGACCCTGAAGGGAATCCGACATCAGGCATCAACAGGATCAATGTCGCCGACTTCATTCCTGAGTTCACGGAACACGGTTTGGTGACCAATGACAGTCAGCACCCCTCTTCAGAAGGCCAAGTGAAGGCTCTGAGTCAGTGGCCCAACGATGACTATGTCAACATTTGGGTGCTGTCCAAATTGAATGGCGGCACCTCCCCCATTGGATTTGCCTATTTGCCTCCAGCGCCGAGCGCATTGGACGGCATCGTAGTCCACCACCGTGTATTTGGCGTGGGTGAGGAATACGATTTGATCAACAACTACGATTTGAACCGCACCCTCACACATGAAGTGGGACACTATCTGGGCTTGTATCACACTTTTCACCTGACATCCGCATGTGGAAACGAGAGCAATTGCGCCTCCCAAGGGGACCGGGTTTGCGACACGCCGCAAACCACAGGATCTCTGAATTGCTCGGCTTTGGAATGCGAGGACACCATGGTCGAGAATTTCATGGACTACAGCAATGACCCCTGCATGAGTTCCTTTACCGAAGGTCAGCGGACGAGAATGCGGAATGCTTTGACACAAAGCCGGACCGATTTGCTGGAGAGTGCCGGCAACATTCCTGTCGTGGCATTGGACGCTGGCGTATCCTCTGTGCAAGGTTTAATTCCGTTGGGTTGCAACCCCACCCATGAAGCCATGGCCGTCCTTCAAAATTTTGGAACCGACCCCATCACTTCTGTGACCGTTCACTTTCAACTCGACGGCGGGCAGGAGCACATGGTCAACTGGACGGGCGATTTGGCCCCGAGTGCCACTGAATTGGTGGCTCTGCCCTCTGTATCTGCTCCCATTGGACAGCATGAAATGACCGTTTGGACCACCACTCCAAATGACGAATATGCCCAGAATGATTCCTTGACCACCGCTTTCGAAGTGGTTCCGGGAAACATGTTGACCATGGACATTCAATTCGACTTCCTGCCTTACGGCATCTCCTGGACCGTGGAAAACGAGCAAGACATGACCATTCTTTCTGGGGGCGAATACGTCAATGCTGAATTTGCCAGTGAATTCATTTCTGTAGAAGGCTGTGCGACCCCTGGGTGCTATGCTTTGACCATCGAAGACTTGTTTGGCAACGGCATGCACTACAGCCCACCAGGGTGGTATGAACTGTCTGATTCAGACGGCAATGTTTTGGGTTCAGGCTCCGGCGACTTTGGCTCGGAACAAACCCATGAATTTTGTGTGGACCCCACCGACGTGGCTTCCTGCCCAGACTCAAATGGCAATGGCATTTGTGATGCCGACGAAGACATGCTGGTCACCGACATTCCGGGCTGCATGGATGTACAGAGTTGCAACTACTCAGAGCTGGCGACAGTGGACGATGGGAGCTGTGAGTTTCTGGACGCCCTCAATGACTGCGGTGGAGACTGTCCGTCAGATGTCGATGGCGATGGGGTTTGTGACAATGCCGAAGTCTACGGATGTGAGGATCCTTCTGCCTGCAACTACGAACCTGAAGCGACCGAAGACAACGGCTCGTGCACCTATCCTGAGGTCAACTATGACTGCTTTGGAAACGTGGTCAATGTTGTTTTGGGCTGCACAGACCCAACGAGCTGCACGTTCGAACCTCAAGCCAACACCGATGACGGCAGTTGCGATTACCTCGACGCCTTGGGCGAATGCGGTGGGGATTGCCCCGAAGATGTCGACGAAGACGGGGTATGTGACAATGCCGAAATCTTGGGCTGCACGGACTCCACGGCCTGCAATTTTGAAGCATCAGCAACGGAAGAGGACAGCAGTTGCGAGTACGCCGAAGAGGGCTACGATTGCGAAGGGAATCCACTGATCAATTCCATCGAGGCTTGGAACGCTTCCAACCTCTCGCTCACGGCTTTTCCCAACCCCATTGATGGGGCGCAGTTGAACATCTCAGGGCTGCCCGGACCTGGCCTGTACCACATCCATGTCTTGGACTTGGCTGGCAAGCAGCTCTCAGCTGAAAGCATTCAAGCCCAAGGGGTCCAAAACATGTGGACTGTCCGCACTGAATTGGACGTGAAATCCGGTCTCTATTTGATTCAGGTCGCAACGGCCAACGCCAAAAAGGTGGGCAACAGCCTTCGAATCCTGGTGAAATAAGGCGAAGAAATCAGGTCCTATGGCTGGACCCATGGACCTGATTTCTTCTCCATCCATCGTACCAACTGGGCATGGACTTCTTGACGAAACCCGAATAAAATACCTGCACCCCTCATGTAAAATGGGACATGAATTGAATGCCAATGCAATTCGAACCGGCATCCATGCTCTTCATGTAGAGCAACGAATTCAAGTTGATGCTGGCCCCATTTGCCACTCATTTCCACCCAAGAAGAGTCTTTGTTGGGATGCTGAAGCGGGCCCCAAGTCAGAGCATTGAAGGGCCATTCCCCATGGACGCTTTGCCCTGCCCCTGAGGACAAGGGCTGGGAAACCTCCTTGGCAAGCCATGTTTCGGCCCAGGATTGAACTGGGGGGTCACAAGGTCCAATGTCTGCAGAAATGGCCTGGATCTCCCAACGAGAAGACCCCGCCAGGCAAAGCATGAAATAGGCGCAAGTCAACACCCCTGAAATCAGGCCAAACAATTTAAGATGGCTCATCTTCTGACGCTGTCTTGAACTGCGTATGGCGGCACTTCGCGCGCCTCACCAATCATGGAATCCCGGGTCTTGAAAACCACGACACTCCAATATTCGGTCAGGAGGCCCCAACCATATGACGTCAACTGGATGCGCGCTGCCTTGGGCACCATCAGCGCGACCCTCCATGACCGCGTGGCCAACATTGACTCCAGAATAAGGGCCGAGTGCCAGATCAAGTATGGCAGCAAGGGGATCACCGCTAACTGTGGGCCAACGCCCAGTCCAAGCGCCAAAATCAAGGATGTCGGAACCATCAAAAGGACGTAGAAAAGGAATGCAGTCGGCATCCAATGGATCCATTTCAAGGAGCCGGGAAAAAACCGCCGAATGTTGATTCTGGCTGTCCCAAAAAACTGAACCTGCTTTCTAAACTGGGCAAAATCTGTTCGCCTTTTGTGATAGACATGTGCCTCGGGAATCAACACACTGTGGAGTCCATGGGCAATCAAGCGCATGGAAAACTCGATGTCCTCGCCTTTGACACTGATGCGGTAACCGCCACTTCTCTCCCAAGCTTCGCGAGAAATCCCCATGTTGAACGATCTCGGATGGTAGGCGCCTACATTTCGTTTGCCACCCCGAATGCCTCCCGTCGTCAGTGGTGAGGTCATGGCGTGGCTAATGGCCTTTTGAACATCTGTAAACGAAGTGTGTGCGGCATCAGGCCCCCCAAAAACCTGGACTTCTGGATGAGCAAGAAGGTGGGTTTGGACAATCTCGAAATAGCGCTCCGGAATCAAACAATCCGAATCAAACACCACCATCCATTCGCCCTTTGCCCTTTCAAAACCAAAGTTTCGGGTGAATCCCTGTCGGGTGTTCTCCTTCCAGAAATACCGAACATTCAACCTGTCGGAGAAACCCTCCACAATGTCTTTTGCGTCTTGCGTGCTCCCGTCTTCGATCACGAGCACCTCGAAGTCGGTAAAGGTCTGCCGGGTGAGACTTTGGAGGAGCTCCAAAATCTCATCTGGGCGGTTGAACAGCGGAACGATGACGGAAAAGCGCACGGTCAAAAATACAATGGGCCGCGAGCAACACCTTGCCTGAACCCCGCACCGATTATCTTGGACTCGTGATCACCCAAGACGCCCCCATTTTTGGCTTGCTGCTCGCTTGCCTTGCCCTGGTTTTCCATACCGCCCGTCTCACCCGGTTTGCAGGATTCTATAAGTACGTCCCCGCCCTTTTGATGGCGTACTTTCTTCCGGCCATTCTGAATTCAACCGGCATCATTGCTGCCGGCGAAGACAGCAACCTCTACTATGTGGCAAGCCGCTATCTGCTGCCAGCGAGCTTGTTGATGTTTTGCTTGTCCATTGATTTAAAAGGCATCCTCAACCTTGGCCCCAAGGCCTTGATCATGTTTTTTACGGCCACATTTGGAATCATCATTGGCGGCCCCGTCGCGCTGTGGCTCATCAGTCAAATCCGACCTGACGTGCTTGGCGGTGATTCAGCAGATGCCCTGTGGCGTGGTCTATCAACCATCGCGGGAAGCTGGATTGGTGGCGGCGCCAATCAAACGGCTCTCAAAGAAATTGCGCAGGCCCAAGACGATCAATTCAGCGTCATGATCATTGTGGATGTGTTCGTGGCCAACCTCTGGATGCCCTTTCTTCTGATTGGCGCCGGGTCCAGTGCTGCGATTGACAGGAGACTCAAAGCGGACTCCTCTGCCGTGGATGCCCTAAAAAAGAAGGTGGAGAGCTATCAGGCGAGCATTGCAAGAATCCCCTCATTCAATGACCTCATGGTCTTGTTCGGCGTTATCTTTTTCATGGTCGGATTGGCCCATTTCTTGGGTGGCGCGATCAGTGGTGGAATCAGTGGCACATTCGAGCAAGCACTCAGCAACAACCCCGACTCTCCTGTGCGGTTTTTGAGTTCTCTCACCAGCCATTTTTTCTGGCTGGTCTTCCTGGCGACCGGGATGGGTGTCGCACTCAGCTTCACCCCCATGAGAACCTATGAAGGCGCTGGCGCCAGCAAATTGGCCAGTGTGTTCCTCTATGTGCTCGTGGCCACCATCGGGGCCAAAATGGACATCGGAGAGTTGATTCACTCATGGGAACGCTACTGGCCTGTGATTCTCATTGGACTGATTTGGATGTTGGTCCATGTCATCACCTTGCTGATTGTGGCCAAAATCATTCGCGCCCCCTTCTTCTTTGTCGCAGTGGGGAGTCAAGCCAACGTAGGGGGTGCAGCCAGTGCCCCGATTGTGGCCAGCGCATTCAGCCCAGCTTTGGCTCCTGTTGGTGTATTGCTCGCCGTACTGGGTTATGCAGTGGGCACCGTGGGCGCTATCATTTGTATGGAGCTCATGCGCTACTTGAGTGGGGGGTGATCACATAGACCGTTCGCCTTCGGTCATTCGGGTCTTTGTCTCTCGAAATGAGCGACTTCCCATAACGGAGTTCATACTCTTGATTGATGTCCCGAATGAACTGGGCCCTTCTGGCCCGCTTGGCCTCTGAAGAAGAGTCTTCTTGGATTCCAATGTGTGCATTCAACTCTTCAGTTCCCAAGGTCCTCTCGGGCAGGGACTCCAGCTCCATGATGCGCTTGGCATGCCCTTGACTCAGGCTGCTCTTTTGCTGCCCGTTTCCTTCTGGAACCCTCGCTTCTTCAGCAGGTTGAGTTTCCCTTTTTAATGAAACCCTCTTGCCCCCAAAAAATCCAGCGATCATCGCCAAAACCAAGGCGAGGACCAGAGAAACCATTTTCGAACGGGGCCCTATGAGGGTCGAATCTTCTGATGCCATATCTGCGGTTGGACGCAACGGAGTCACCAGAGCCATGACGCTTCCACTGAGCTCCAAGGCCTGAAATACAGAATCCAAATCCAACGCCAAAACCATTCGCTCATCTCCATTTTGGCGCAGCTTCCAAAACTCAACGTGGTTGTTTGCCGTCCGCTCAAGGAAGGCCACCTCTCCTTTTTGAAGTTTGCGCAAACTCAAATATTCAGGCTGGCTGAGACTTTCCGTCAAAACCGTCATGCGGTCCTTCTTTCGAATCAACAGAGACTGATGCCGAAACAACCAAATCAAATAATCCTCGGACTCCATTGTGCCGCCATATTTTTTCGACATCATCTTGGCCAATTTCTCATTTAACTCTCCGACTATGGACCAATTTCGGGTCTCCAAATCCAGTGACCAGACCTTTCTCAATCCCAAACCTTTTTCTTGGGACCCGATGTTGTTTGGGACGGTGTATATCTTCTGACCATCTTTCCACGTGCCCTGCATTGAGACAAACCTTGGTCCTGATCCATTGGGCAACCACTCCCATTCCCGATTCTTCTCCATGAACCGGATGAGCATCGCATGGTCTCTCCAAAATCCAGCTCCACCCAACTCCATCAGAACAGAGCCATTGCTGAAGTTGTATGAACCGACATTAAACCCAATGTTGTGACTGCGGCTGAAATTCTGTCCTTTGGCATCGGCCACAATTCTCAAATCGCCTGTCCTGAGCCAACGATATGGGAGGGACGAAATGGCCATGTCCATGAATCCCGCTGACGTTCGAAACCCAGAACTGAATGCCCCTGATTTGCTCGAGCTCCACTCTAGGGCCCTTGAGATTACAGGAAGAGACAACCACACGTCTGGGTCCATCCTCTTTTCGGCATTCTGCGCCATCAAGGGATGAACCATCAACCAGAGCAAAACAAAAAGGGCAAGACGCATTGTGCAATGTCTGAACTTTGGAATTCGGTTCAAATCAAAATTGAACCTTCTGTGTTCTCACATATATATCACACATTTCTTGACCTCTACTTTTCCATTGAGATACTGATTTTCATTTGGTTAACACAATCACACATCGATCCATTCAAATGACCATCGCCTATCACGAGGTGTACGTCCACCCCCTTCCTGAAAACCATCGCTTCCCGATGGAGAAGTATTCTCTGCTCGCTGGTCAATTGAAACGCCAAGGTTATGGTGACGATGCCTCATGGATCGAGCCTGGCTTGGCCCTCGAACGCGACATCCAACGCGTGCATGATGAAGGCTATTGGAATCGACTCAAGTCAGGTCAAATCAGTCGCCACGACGAGCGCGCATCTGGTTTCAAATGGAGCCCTCAATTGGTTCGGCGTGAGCAAACGATCATGGAGGGAACCCTGCAATGTGCGCGGCGCGCAGCCGAGGGAGAAGTAGCGCTCAACATTGCCGGCGGCACGCACCACGCCTTCAAAGACCGACCCGAAGGTTTCTGTTTGTTGAATGACATCATGATTGCTGCATTGCACCTCCAACATGAAAAGCTGGCAAAGAACATCTTGGTTGTGGATTTGGACGTTCACCAAGGCAATGGCACGGCGTCCATGGCCAAATACCACCCCAACGTATTCACCTTTAGCATGCACGGGGCACAGAACTATCCCTTTCGAAAAGAAGAGAGTGACTTGGACATCGCCCTCCCCACAGGGACAACGGACCAGGCCTATTTGTCCGCTTTGGATGAAGGGCTGACTCAGGCGTTCTCTTTGTCCAAACCGGAAGTCGTCTTTTACCAATGCGGGGTCGATGTTCTAGAAACCGACAAACTCGGCAAATTGTCGTTGACTGCAGCGGGATGCTCGGAAAGAGACCGCATGGTTTTGGACCGGTGCAAAAGCTTTCAAGTGGGTGTTGCTTGCAGCATGGGCGGAGGATACTCGGCCTCCATTGGTCACATTGTGGATGCACACATGGCCACATTCCACCACGCCAGAAACCTTTGGAGCTGATCCAAACGGCACTGTGAAATATGGTGGGTCACATCAAATGCCCTGTGATCTCTGACTTCGCCCTCAGGTAATCGCCATTGTCTGCCGTCACCTTGGTCAAACACGGTCTGCGGCTGACCTGAATCCCCGCTTTCTCCAAGTGGCCTATTTTTTCTGGGTTGTTGGTCAACAGCGTGATGTTGTCAATGCCCAATGCTTTGAGAATGGTCAACGCGTCATCATAGTTGCGCTCGTCATCTGCATGCCCTCCCGCTCGGTTGGCCTCGAATGTATCCATGCCATCGTCCTGACGGTTGTAAGCGCGGAGCTTTTCAACCAGACCAATTCCTCTCCCCTCTTGGCGCAGGTAAATCAGGACTCCGCCTTGCTCCTTGAAGTGTTGCAATGCCATGGCCAATTGCTCTCCACAATCGCAGCGAGAACTGGCAAACACATCACCAGTCATGCATTCGCTGTGGACCCTCACGTTCACAGGCTCACCCGTCTTCTCATCGCCCAATCCACGGTGCAGGACCACATGGGGAAAACGATCGCCCTCATTACCGAAAGCTTCGATGGTGTACTCACCCCATTGCGATGGCAATCGACTCGAGACCAATTTCTCCATTCCACAAAAGTAGTCACCCACCACTGGAATTGCTCAGGTTGGTCTTGAGTATGGGACCAATAAAAAAGGGCCACTTCGTTTCCGAAGTGGCCCTTTCTCCATTGGAAAAAACGCGCTTATTCGCAGATCTGTCCAAAGGCACCGAGAATGACCAGCAAGTCACCCACAGCTGTAGATCCGTCGCCATCAATGTCAGTGGGGCAAGAACTGCTTCCTGAGAACTCGCAAGTTCCATCCTCCATGTTGGCTGATGGGCTGTAGTTGTCAGCATCGTTGTAAGTACAACCGAACACAATGTCTGTAGCACAAGAACCATCGTCTTCACCAGCCCATGGGCTGAATTCAGCACTCAATGGATCTGTACATCCAGCGCAAGCGGTGCAGCTGCTGAAGCAAACCACATCCAAGACCAAGTTGTCTCCAGCCACCACAAACTCGCGGTTGTATCCGCCAAGTCCGTTGTCAACGCCGCACTCTGCAGGCACAGTCTCTTGACCAGGCCAGTCATTGCCGTTGATGTAAATGAACTGGTATGCACCTGCTGCCACTTGCAACGTGTACTCGTAAAGATCGAGACCAGGTGATGTCATCATGGTCGAGCCTGGTGTCCAGCCCTGGAATGAGCCGGCTACGTGAACCCCTGAAGCAGAAACTTCTTGGAGGTTCATGTCCAAACGCAAGGTCACAGTGAACAAGCAAGAACCGTCGTCCGCAATGGCATCTGCATTGTAGTTCGAGGCATTTGAATTGGTACAACCCGACACCACATCGCAAGCGTAGCAGCTGCTGTAGCATACCACGTCCAGAGTCGCATCACCTGAAACGGTCAGACCACGGTTTGCATAGGTGTCATTTGGATTAAAGTCACAAGGGGCGCCAATGGTCAAGGTCTCTTCACCATCGTTCAACTTGAACTTGTATTCAGCGTCTCCAGCTGCCATGACAACAGTCACTGTGTAGATACCATCCTCGTCGTCATCTGTCATGGGGACGCAAACACCGCACCATCCAACAAAGGATCCGTGCACATACACTGCATCTTCAGAAGTAGGATTCTCGCTGCTCATGTCCACTTGGAACGTGACGTTGTACTCGCATGAGCCATCGTCTGAGGTCGCGGCTGCGCTGTAGTTCACAGCTCCGGAATCGGTACAACCGAGAATCTCACCTGTGCCTTCGCAGTCAGAACAGCTGTTCCAACATACTTGTGCCTCGCTCTGGTTGCCGAACAACTGAAGTACACGGTTGGTGAATCCAAAGTTCTCTGTCACACACGGAGACAGGCCTGCCAAGTTCTCTTGGGCATTCCATCCATTGACAGTGAACTTGTACTCATAGTAGTCACTTGGAAGATCCAAGGTCAATGTCCACACACCGTCCTCGTCGTCGTCTGACATAGGGTTGCAGGTTCCACACCAAGCGTCGCCGTTCAAGGTGAACTCTCCGTTCAAGTGAACCGTGTCTGTGGCAGCCAAAGCGTACTCATTCATGTTCACGCTTAGCGTCACTGAATAGACACAAGACCCGTCATTGGCCGTGGCTGCAGAGTCATAGTTGGAAGCGGACTCATCGTTACAGCCGGCCACATCGTTTGCACCAACACAGGCCAAACAGGTTCCCCAACAAACGGTATCCAAGATCATGTCTCCCCCTCCGATCACATCGAGGTCACGGTTGGTGAAGCCACCTTCTTTGACCACACAAGGTCCAATGGGGTTGTCTCCAGGAGCCAAATCTTCCTGATCACTCCAAGCGTCCACTTGGTACTTGTATCGGTAATTGGCTCCTTCTGGAAGCTCAATCGTCGTGGTCCAAATTCCATCCTCGTCTTCGTCGGTCATGGCATTGCAAGTCCCGCAGAAGTTGTTCCATGTACCCGACACGTTCAGGGTGTCGAATGAACCACCGTAGTTGTTCATGTCCACGCTGAAGGTGACCGCCACATCACCACCCCCTGAAGGGGCGCCTGAGTAGAAGTAAATGTTGTCGAGGTAGATGTCCTGTGGAGCCGCATTGGCGCTGCCATCACTGTTGAACTGGCCGTCAAACTTCATTTGGAAGACGTTGTCCCAAGTCATGCCCTCAAAAGCAGACTTCGGAAGGTCAACGCTGTTCCATGAACCAGGAGTCACAGGAACTTCCACCAAGAATTCACCGGCACCATCGCCATTGTTGATGGGCGACACCTTGACCAAGCGGTCTGAGTCTGCCGCCACCCAAATGTCGATGTGCAAGAACTCCATGGCTGATGCATTTACAGCAGCCAAGTCCGTTCCTTGGTAGTTGAAGTTGGTGTAAGCCAAAACCAAGTTGCCTGTCCCTGGGTCGTACTCCGGATTCACAGAACCGGACTGTCCCCAACCTGGGTTGTAGTTCGTGGCAATGTCATCGTATGATCCGCTGTAGACGCTGATCACGTTGGATGCATCCTGAGCAGGATCAGCCGCATTGTCAGTGGGGCCATCGCCTCCACCACCTCCGCCGTTACCGCCTTCGCAGTTGCCGTCGGTTCCACATTCGCCGAAGCAGAAGTTGAAGGTTGTGTCCTCAGTGATGTTCACCACCTGACGGTCATTGAAATTGGCAGGGACTCCGCATGGCAAACCACCCAACTGCTCCTTGCAGCTGTAATCGCCACAAGCTCCGTTGGTGAAGATGTAGAAACTGCTGAACCCTGAGGGTACTGTTTGGGTGATGGTCCATGTTCCATCTCCATTGTCCGTGAGCGGGTTGTCACCTGGGTTTCCAAAATTTCCGCCTCCAGCAAGGAATACGCCTTGGGTGGACACCTCTTCATTGGACATGTTGACTGTCCATGTGATGTCCACTGTTTCCTGGTTGTTTTGCTCGTCGCAAGTGCCGCAGTAGTCGAAGCACTGTACATCCAAGACCATGTCCGCCTCACCCAAGGTGAATCCGCGGTTGCCGTTGTTGTCGGTGGGCACAAAGTCACACGCGGTGCCTCCGATGTTCTGCTCGTCTCCGCCCCAAGCGTTGATCATGTACTTGAACTCGTAGTCTCCGGGAACCAGATTGACCACACCAGTGTAGACATTGTCGCCGTCCGTGTCGGTCAAGACGTTGTCGCAAGGACCACACCAACCGTCCAGTGAACCTGTGACGTAGATCGTCTCGTCGCCGTTCAATGCTGCATTGGCCATGTCCACTTGGAAGGTCACTGCGTATTCCGTGGCAGGAGATTCACATGTACCATCTGTGGTGCACTGACCAAAGCAAGTGCTCAATGTGATGTCTTCATTCACAGCTGCCAAAAGGCGGTCGTTGTAAGGTCCATTGGCGCACGGAAGTCCAATCAGGTTCTCCTTTGCATTCCAATCGCCGTTGTCGTTCGGGCTGTTCAGGTAAACATAATTACCGGAGTAACCCACAGGCACTGCAATTGTGACGGTCCATATGCCATCTTGGTCGGCATCAGACATGGCGTTGCCCTGCGCTCCTCCGAAGTAGTCACCACCACCAACAAACATGCCGTTGGGTCCTACAGTAATGTTGGCTGTGTTGACATTGAAGGTCACGTCAGCCGTCTCTCCTGAGGGGGGGCCTGAACCCGTTCCATCGTTCCAGAAGTAGAGGTTGTCGTAATAGACGTCCCAGCCAGCTCCGTTGGCTGACCCGTCAGCGTTGAACTGACCGTCAAACTTCATCTGGAAGACATTGTCCCAAGACATTCCCTCAAAGGAAGCCTTCGTCAAATCCACGCTGTTCCATGAACCAGGAGTCAGGGGAACCTCCACCAAAAACTCGCCAGCGCCAGTACCTCCATTGACCGGAGTCACTTTCAACATGCGGTCATTGTCGGCAGCCACCCAAACGTCCAAGTGGAGGTGGGTCATGCCAGACAAGTCTGCAGACACGAGGTCCGTGCCCTGGTAGTTGAAGTTGGCATACTCCATCACCGCATTGCCGGTGCCTGGATCAAACTCCGTATTCACCGTACCGGACTGTCCCCAGCCTGGGTTGTAGTTGCTGGCGATGTTGTCGTATGAACCACCATACACGCTCACCACGTCACCCGCATCCAATGTGGGGTCCGCTGCGTTGTCCGTTGGGGTTGCATCACCACCGCCGCCACCGCCGCCTTCATTGTTTTGCTCGTCGCAAGTGCCGCAGTAGTCGAAGCACTGTACATCCAAGACCATGTCCGCCTCACCCAAGGTGAATCCGCGGTTGCCGTTGTTGTCGGTGGGCACAAAGTCACACGCGGTGCCTCCGATGTTCTGCTCGTCTCCGCCCCAAGCGTTGATCATGTACTTGAACTCGTAGTCTCCGGGAACCAGATTGACCACACCAGTGTAGACATTGTCGCCGTCCGTGTCGGTCAAGACGTTGTCGCAAGGACCACACCAACCGTCCAGTGAACCTGTGACGTAGATCGTCTCGTCGCCGTTCAATGCTGCATTGGCCATGTCCACTTGGAAGGTCACTGCGTATTCCGTGGCAGGAGATTCACATGTACCATCTGTGGTGCACTGACCAAAGCAAGTGCTCAATGTGATGTCTTCATTCACAGCTGCCAAAAGGCGATCGTTGTAAGGTCCATTGGCGCACGGAAGTCCAATCAGGTTCTCCTTTGCATTCCAATCGCCGTTGTCGTTCGGGCTGTTCAGGTAAACATAATTGCCGGAGTAACCCACAGGCACTGCAATTGTGACGGTCCATATGCCATCCTGGTCGGCATCAGACATGGCGTTGCCCTGCGCTCCTCCGAAGTAGTCACCACCACCAACAAACATGCCGTTGGGTCCTACAGTAATGTTGGCTGTGTTGACATTGAAGGTCACGTCAGCCGTCTCTCCTGAGGGGGGGCCTGAACCCGTTCCATCGTTCCAGAAGTAGAGGTTGTCGTAATAGACGTCCCAGCCAGCTCCGTTGGCTGACCCGTCAGCGTTGAACTGACCGTCAAACTTCATCTGGAAGACATTGTCCCAAGACATTCCCTCAAAGGAAGCCTTCGTCAAATCCACGCTGTTCCATGAACCAGGAGTCAGGGGAACCTCCACCAAAAACTCGCCAGCGCCAGTACCTCCATTGACCGGAGTCACTTTCAACATGCGGTCATTGTCGGCAGCCACCCAAACGTCCAAGTGGAGGTGGGTCATGCCAGACAAGTCTGCAGACACGAGGTCCGTGCCCTGGTAGTTGAAGTTGGCATACTCCATCACCGCATTGCCGGTGCCTGGATCAAACTCCGTATTCACCGTACCGGACTGTCCCCAGCCTGGGTTGTAGTTGCTGGCGATGTTGTCGTATGAACCACCATACACGCTCACCACGTCACCCGCATCCAATGTGGGGTCCGCTGCGTTGTCCGTTGGGGTTGTGCTGGAAGCAGCCTCGACAATGATGGTGCCCACCATGCCAGCGGCCGCGTGGGATCCAATGCTGCAATCATAGTTATAGGTGCCAGGAATGGTCAGGCTGATCGTCCCCATGCATGCTCCTTCGGTTGTGCCACTGTTGGCGCCAAGGGAGAAAGATTCTGGGTTGTTCCATGTATCACCGATGGTGCTGGCAGTGCCGTTGACATTGTGAAAACCTGCTTCATTCACGAAAGCGATGGTTTCCCCGGCCGTCACGGTCAATGTTGAAGGGGTGTAGTAGAAACTGCCAGCGAGGACCGTGTGGTCTGCTCCTGTGCAGTCTTGAGCTTGAGCAATGCCGAAGCTGAACACGGCAAGACATAACAGCAAAAAGTTGCGCATAGTGGTTGGGTTACGATTAGGGTTAATCCTAAGCACGGCAATATAGAACGCAGAAGGTGTACATCGTACACCAACTCCATGAAAAGGGTCACGACATATTCAATGGCGGCCGGGAGAAGACATATAATCAACCTTTAACGCCCAATCCCGGGCCGAGAACACGTCAAGTCAACAGATACAAATTTGTTGACAGCGGACTCACACCATCTCCTCCTTTTTCACGAGCAGATTGAGCCCTCCCGCCACCACAAGACTGATGCCGGCCAACAACATGGTTTGAATCACGTCTTCACCCAAAAAGGTTTTGTAAGCCCAATTGATGCCACCCAAAGCCGCCACAATCTGTGGAATCACAATGAACATGTTGAACACCCCCATGCCCACCCCCATTTTCTGAGGGTCAACCGCTCCAGAAAGCATCGCGTAGGGCATGCTCAGCATGCTTCCCCAAGCCAAGCCAACCAGGGCGAAGCTCCACTTCAAGTTGCCTGCACTTTCAGGGGTCCACCACATCATAGAGATGAACCCAAGTCCCCCCATGACCAAGCTCACGAGATGGGTCCACCGCCGATCCAGACCCCTCCTTGAGGTCCAAATGGACAGCAAAAGCGCAAAGGCCATACTGCTCAAGCCATAGACCCCCATCGCACTCGACACTGAATTCGCCGCTGCGTTGAAGGCTGCATTCTTCGCCTCGTATTGGACCACCCCTTCCATGGGAAGCGGTGCTTGAAACACAAACTCGGTCAAAGCGGGCGTGGCGTAAGACCACATGGTGAAAAATGCGAACCAACTGAAAAACTGGACCGCTCCTAATTTGATCATCACCGGCGGCATGCTCCGAATAAACCCCATGATTTCAATGAACCCGGCTCCAAACCCGCGCGTCTGCTCTTTGGCCTTTTGAAACGCATCCATATCTGCCGGAGGCTCCTCGGTTGTGGTGAACACCGTGATCAGAATGCTCGACATGAAAACAAATGCCCCGATGGCAAATGACACAAATACGCTGTCCGGGATTTCTCCCACCCCCGCTTCATTGGCCACGCCCAATTTGGTCACCATCCAAGGCAGGTTGGAGGCCACCCAAGTGCCAATGCCAATGATCAAGGTCTGCAACACAAATCCATAATTGCGCTGACCATCGGGGAGTTTATCGGCCACCAAAGCTCGAAAAGGCTCCATGCTGATGTTGATGCTCGCATCCAAGACCCACAAGAACCCAGCGGCCATCCACAAGGCACTGCTGTATGGCATGAAAAACAGGGCAACAGAACTCAATACCGCTCCAATCAAGAAGTAGGGACGCCTGCGCCCCCACCTCGGGTGCCATGTTCGATCACTCAAGTGCCCGATGATGGGCTGAACAATCAGTCCAGTCAGAGGAGCGGCAATCCACAACATGGGAATGTCGTCTTGGGAAGCACCCAGGGTCTGGAAGATTCTCGACATGTTTCCTCCTTGCAGAGCAAATCCAAATTGAATGCCGAGAAAACCGAAACTCATGTTCCAGATTTCCCAGAAGGAAAGTTGCTTGTTCTTCATGTTGGGTCCAAAAAAAATGCCCCCGACCCAGTGGCCGGAGGCATCAAATGTAATTCTGAAGCTCCTCAATGGATCATTCGCAGTCGGAGCTGAAGAATGTCAAGAACACCAGCAAATCTCCCGCACCAATGGAACCATTGGCGTCAAAGTCTGCAGGACACCCTGCGTCAATGGTAAAGGTGCAAGTGCCGTTGTCGCGGTTTGCAATGGGCTCAAAGTTGTTGGCATCGCTGTACGTGCAGCCGTCCAAAATGATGGAGATACAAGTCCCCTCTGCAAAGGTGTTTGCGCTGGCATCGAACTCCAAGTAGGCGGGGTCTGTGCAACCACTGCTGATCGCCGTGGCACAGCTTCCGTCGTCGACATCTGCTGAAGGGTCAAATTCTAAGAAAGACTCGTCTTGACAGCCACCATAGAGGCAGGCTCCGTTTTCGCGGTTTGCAGCAGGATCGAAGTTGAACGCATCTGCATACGTGCATCCCAAAACCACCAAAGTGACACAATCCGATGCCTCTGAAAGATTCGCAGCCTCATCAAACTCGAGGTAGTTGGGGTCAGTACAACCGGAAACGATCAAGGTTGTACAAGACGCATTGTCGGAGTTGGCGTTGCCGTCAAACTCGAGGTAATTGGGGTCCGTGCATCCTTCGAAGATGCAAGTGCCGTCATCCGCCGTGTTGTCTTCTTCATAATTGGTTGCAGACGGATATGCGCATCCGACGCATGTGGTGAAATCACAATCACCACTGTCGGTGTTTGCACTTGGATCGAAGTTGCAGGCCGTGGCATTCAAACATCCGTAAACAAAGACGGTGGTTCCTCCGTCCACAATCAAAGCGTCATCGGAATCGGCCTCTCCCCCACCTCCGCTGTCTGAAGCGGTCTCCGAAGACGTGGTCTCTGTGCTGCCATCAACGGTGCGCAGAGCTCCCCCTGCCACTGTATAGGTCAATCCAGCCTGCATGGTGAAAGACACCCCAACCGGCAACGTCAAACGCGCAATCCTGACTGCATTGGCACAACCAGGTCGGTTGTAGAGCGCGGCACAGTGGTTTTCAGTCAGGCCATCGTCTTCTGAAGCCAAGGTCCAACCCAAGGTGTCCCCTTCATTGCTCAGCGCTTCGCTGTCGAAAACATCCTGATCTTCTACAGTGACCGGATCAAACCCAATGGGAGTCAAGTCTGGTCCATTGCCTACACTGCCCCCAATGGTCAACCAGCTGTCCCACAGGCAAGCGGTGTTGGTGTAGGTTAACCCATCGAATTCAACGGTTAAAGGAACCGCTCCATTGGGTGTCCATTGATCGCAGGCCTCGGATTGATACAAGGTGTCGAAAGCGGTGATGCGCAAGCGAACATCACCAGACTTCACACCAATCACGCTGTTGAGCTGCAAAGCATCCGGTGGCAGCAAGGCATATACCTCGTTGGTGTAGGTGCTTTCGTTGCCGTTGGCACCTTCAAAATCAATTTGAATGGGCGCAATCGCCAGAATTCCTGAATACAGGCAGTTGTCATCATTGGCAATGATGACCTCTGGATTGTAGTTGGTCGCCTCTGGGTCTGTGCAACCCGCACACGAGTCGTAATCGCATTCATCATCACTGGTGATGATGGCAAAGGCATCGTAGTTGCAGGCGCTTGGATTTCCACAGCCCACACAACTGATGAATTCACAGTTGTCTTCTTCCGGTCCGGCTTCAGGGTCATAGTTACAGGCATCGGGCTGACCGCAACCCGCCACTTCGTTTGGATCGATGCAGTTCCCGTTCAGGTCGGACTCGAATAAATCGGGATTGGTGTCATCACAATCAATGGGCTGCGACAAATAGGCTTCTCCAAACTCAGAACAATTGATGTTGAAAGGAGACCCTATCACATCGTCCTCATCCGCGCTCCGGTAGCCATCATTGTCTACATCGCGGTAGCAGGACTCGCCACCGTTGCAATCGCCGTCAATTCCATCTCCCACAATGTCATAGGGGTTGCCTGGGTATGAAATGGCGCTGTTGTCATTGCAGTCTCCATCCACAGCCGCGTAGCCTTCGGGCACACCGCAGAGCACCACCGGGGTGGTTCCAAAACCGTCTCCGTCCAAGTCCACGTAGACTGTGTCCAGATATTCACAGGGTTCAGATTCACATGTCTGTCCAATTTGAAAGGTGAGCAGGGTATCGTTCACTTGATCGCCATTGGGAAACAGCTGCAGGTTCAATTGACCAGACAATTCTCCAGATGTGGTAAACTGACCCAACAAAACCCGACCATTCTCATCCACCTCTCCATTGGTTTCTGCACTGGTGGTAAACCAGCTTCCACCGACGGCATCGTCCATGACGATGTTGCCTCCAGGCAATCCGTTACCCGGTTCAAATAGAGCTGCCCATGGCTGCTCGGATGAGGCCACATACTGAACCGCATTCTCTCCTTCAGACAAGACAGCCGCTTCTTCAATGCCAATGGTGACATAACTGTCGTACACCAAATTGGGAAAGGACGGATACAAGAAAGGGCTCCAGTTCGGAGAGACTGCTCCCAATGGATGCTGGTAAAACTCTGTGGTCGTATTGATCATCAGCGGAGAATCAACGTCTCCGAACACGGCAGTCACAAAGTCCATGGGCGACATGGATTCGAAATAAAGACGGTAGGTCGTCATGCCCGCGAGTTCTCCTGCATCTGCTCCGTGCACCTGAACCACTTCAGTGCTCATACAATATCCTCCTGCATCAGGATCGTAGTTGCAGGCGGCCTCATCCATGCACTGCGCGAGGAGACCTTGTCCACTGCACATGAAAAACACGCCAAAAAGCACGGACAGTGTCAGGCCTAGAAAACGATTGGGGCGGGTCTTATTCATCGCAGAAGTGTTTGAGCTCCTTGAATTTACTCCTAACCGCGCCTTGAGAAAAGCTGACCTTTGTCAGCGTTTGTGTAAGTTCGACGAACGGGCCGTTTAAACGCACCAAATGGCCCGCACGGCATGACCTTGTGCGGACCACTTGACAATTGTCAGTTTTTAAATGGGGCTTAAGCTTCCCCGAAGCGGGGGATTACTCTCCGCAAGGCTGACCGTAGAGCGCCAAAAACACAAGAAGGTCGGCCGATCCAATCAGTTGGTTTCCGTCTGTGTCATACGCGCAATCTCCACCTCCGGAGCAATCAAATTCGCATGAGCCATCATCAAGGGTGGCCGCCGCGTCATAATTGGTGGCGTCACCATATGTGCAACCCTGAGAGCCGGTCACCAAGAACTGGCAAGTCCCATCGTCATTGGTGGCGTCTGCATTGTAATTCTCGGCTTCTGAATCCGTGCAACCGCTGATGACACAAGAACCGTCGTCATCTGTGGCCAATGGATTGTAGTTGTCGGCGGTGCTGTTGGTGCAACCAGGAACCTCATCCTCGTCGCAAACTCCATCTCCGTCGCTGTCATTCAGGCAGTTGCCGGAACAATCCACCGTGTTGTTGGGATATCCGACTGGAAACTCGCACAAGGAGTTGTCCTCAATGACCGCTTGCGGGTTGTAGTTACATGCGTCCACATCTACGCAGCCAGCGCAGGTCAAGAAATCACAGCTTCCATCGTCAAAATCAGCCAGTGGATTGTAGTTACAAGCTCCTTGATCCGTGCAACCTGGCGTGACCACAGGAAAAGTCAGAGTCTGTCCGGTCACCTGTTTGTTTTCGCCTGCGGAACTCCTGTATTGGATGTTCAATAAGATGTCTACAATGCCGTCCGTGGTGAATTGTCCAAGCAGAACACGCCCTTGGTCATCTGGGAACGCATCTGGCTCGAGGTCTGGGAGGATGTACCATGTCCCCCCCACGGCGTTGTCAATGATCAAGTCTCCTCCGGCCTCAAACCCTAAGAAGTCGGCACCAATGAAATCAACAGAACCAGAAACATCTTCTGAACCAATGGTCACCCAGCTGTCGTACTCCAAAAATTCAAAAGAATCGAACAGCAGCGCATTCACCGAGGTGGCCAAGGCTCCTCCGAGCGCATCTTGGTAAAAGGAACCCGTTGTGGTGATGGTCAGAGCTGTGTCTTGTAAACCGTAAACCGCCACCACTTGGGCGTCCGGGTCATCAAAGTTGGCATAGACGCGATAAGTGTCGAATCCTTCAGCGATGGTCTCGTTCTCCCCGACGAGGGTGTTTTCCCCAACCAGTTCAAATGACAACCCGGTAAAGTCCGTCGGTTCATAGCCCACAGTCAAACCGGTCTCGTTGTAGACATTCAGTTGGGCATCCCTCCACTGAAGGTTGCATGTGAAATTCCACGTTCCTGCAGTCGTCAGCTGAGCCAACAGGATTTGACCATTTGCATCCACTGCGGATTGAATTTGGTCCGGAGTGACGAATACAGACCCGCCCACGCCGTCGTTGACGAAGAAGTTCCCACCGTCTTCAAAGTCAATGATGGCTGAATTCCAACCCGGACCTCCCACTTGAGAGGCCGCTGTGGGCACCTCGCTGTCCTCTTGACCAATGGTGACCCAAGAGTCGTAAGGCAGGTTTTGGAACGTTCCATACAGCAGCGGATTGATGGAGACTGGCGTAAAACCGCCCAAATCATCTTGATAAAAACCTGCACTGGAACTGATGTCCATGCCAAAAGGGCTCTCAGCATACAAAGCCTGAGCAATGTCTGTGGCATCGTTAAAATTGGCATAAACCCGATAGGTGGTCATGCCGGCCAATGCACCCGCATCAGGCCCATGGACCTGAACCACCTCATAGGACAACCCGGTAAAGTCGGCCTTGGCCAGAAGAACCATAAAAAAGAAAGACGCAAATGCTGCGCAACGAGCAAGGAATTGGAGTTTCGGCATAGTGCTACAATTTAGTGAAATTGAAGCATGACCATGGCCACTCCATGCGGTGATTTTTGTCAGTGGGTCACTGAATGAACTCCCTTAAAGCTTGGGTGCCTGATGTCCAATGCTTCTTTGCCGACTTCTCCTCTCCTCCCAATTGCTTGGCCATGGCCTTCCCCAACTCCACGCCCCACTGGTCGTAGCTGAAGACATTCCAGAGGAGACCTTCCAAGAAGATTTTGTGCTCGAATGCAGAGATCAATGCCCCCAGCGAAAAAGCATCCAATCGCTCACCCAACATGAACGTAGAGGGACGCCCTCCTTCAAAAACGCGATGCGGTGCAATGCCCCCCAGCTCGGCTTCAGATTGACCAGAGATGCGCATTTCGTCTTGAACAGACTCCAAATCGCGCCCCACACAAAACGCCTCAGCCTGGGCCACAGCATTGTCCAAAAGCAATTGATGCATCGATGCATCCGCCCCCATGGCCTGACGAAAAGCCACAAACTCCACAGGGCATTTCGAAGTCCCTTGGTGCAGGAGCTGATGGAATGCATGCTGACCATTGGTTCCTGGTTCTCCCCACACCACAGGGTGGGTTGACCAAGAAACTGGATGGCCATCCCGACCTACACTTTTTCCGTTGGACTCCATTTCCGCCTGCTGTAAATACGCAGGAAGCCGATGCAATGCCTGGGCGTAAGGCAAGACAGCTCTGCTGGAATGCCCCATGAAATTGACGTTCCAGATTTCAATCAAAGCCAAATGAAGAGGCACGTTCTCATCGGCATTGGCCTGCTGAAAATGCTGATCCATCTGTCTGGCTCCTCGGAGCATCTCTTTGAATGCCTTGGATCCCGACCCCAAAGCGATGGCCAAACCCACAGGACCCCACAAGGAGAACCTTCCGCCTACCCAATTGGCAAAACCAAAAACACGGTCTTCTGGGATGCCCATTTGACCTGCACCAGGAACGTTCGAGGTGACCGCCGCCAGATGCTGCCCCGCCTGTTCACCCAGCGAAGCCTTTAACCATGTCAGCGCCCTGTTGGCATTGGCCATGGTCTCCTGTGTCGTGAACGTCTTGGACACCACAACCACCAGCGTTCTCTCAGGAAGCAGTCCTTCCAATGCCTGATCCAAGTGAAAGGGATCGACGTTGCTGACAAATTGCACGTTCAATGGACTCCCTTCCTGCATGCGAACCGAGGCCATTGCTTCGTGGACCATCACCGGCCCCAAATCCGAACCACCAATCCCAATGTTCACCACATGGGTGAAAGGCTGTCCATCTGCCGCCACATAGTCGCCGCTTCGAACCCGATCGGCAAACCCAAGAAAAGCATCACGCGTGCGCAAAACATCCTCCATTACTGGGGCTCCTGAGACCTCAAAAGGATCCGCAGACTCTCCTCTCAAGGCAGCATGAAGCACGGACCTGCCTTCCGTCTTGTTGATGGCTTTGCCTCCAAATTGAGCCGCGATGGCTCCGGTCCAATCCGCATCTTCGGCCAAACGCAAAAGGGCATTCCATGCCGAATTGTCCACGCACTGCTTGGTGAAATCAAAACGCCAACCCAAGTCTTTGGGAGCAAGAACCCACCGATCGACCCTTCCCTCCTCATCCTGAAGAGACTTGAGTCCTTTGGCCTTGAGCCTGTCCGAATGCCCTTGCAGCCCATGTCTCTCTGCAGCTGCCTTAAAATCAAAAGGAGAGAGTCCGTTTTCGTGCATAAGGGGTGGGTTATTCAGCGTTTCGGCCCAAACAATTGAGGTCGTCAAACGCTTGGCGCAAACGCTCCACAAAACTGGTTTCTCCTGCGCGAAGCCAAACACGAGGGTCGTACTTCTTCTTGTTCGGCTGGTCAGCACCTTCTGGGTTACCGATCTGCGTCTGCAGGTAACCGGACCACTCATTAACGTAGTCTCTCACGCCGCTCAAGTAGGCCCACTGCATGTCCGTATCGATGTTCATTTTGATGGCACCGTAGGAGATGGCTTCGCGGATTTCGTCGACGCTGCTCCCAGATCCGCCATGAAACACGAAGTCCACAGGGCGAGGGCCCGTGCCATGCTTGGCCGCAATGTGATCTTGGCTGTTCTTCAAAATCACAGGTGTCAACTCCACGTTTCCAGGCTTGTACACACCATGAACATTGCCAAAGGCCGCGGCCACGGTGAACTGATCGCTGACAGCTCCCAATTGCTCATAGGCATAAGCCACCTCTTCGGGCTGGGTGTAGAGGTGCTTGGAGTCGATGTCGGTGTTGTCAACACCATCTTCTTCTCCGCCTGTGACGCCCAATTCGATTTCGAGGTACATCCCCAACGGCGCCATGCGCTTGAGGTATTCAACACAGGTTCCAATGTTTTCTTCCAATGGCTCCTCACTGAGGTCAATCATGTGAGATGAAAACAGAGGGCGGCCGGTGGCGGCATGATGCGCTTCACCGCGCTCAAGCAAGCCGTCGATCCAAGGCAACAATTTGCGCGCGCAGTGGTCGGTATGAAGGACCACAGGAACCCCATATGCCTCTGCCAATTCGTGAACATGCAACGCTGCCGAAACACTGCCGAGCACTGCGGCTTTCTGATCGTCCAGCTTCAATGACTTCCCTGCATAGAATGCCGCTCCTCCATTGGAAAGCTGAACAATCACAGGAGACCCCACAGAGGCAGCCGTCTCCAAGGTCGCATTCAGCGAATTTGTGCCAATGATGTTGACTGCTGGAATCGCATAACCTCTGGCTTGCGCGTCTTTAAAAAGTTCGGCGACTTCTGCGCCATGGAGTACTCCTGAACGGAATCGGGACATTGTGTCGTAGGATTTACGGGGCGCAAGGTAGCCCGCACCGATGCCCTGTCACCTTTTCAGCGCCTCAATTTTCTGGACCGGCGACCGCAAAAGGAGCGATTGTTCAATCCTGCCCTCGCTCTAGGGCCTTGATGAATTCTGACTCACTAAATGTCAACCACTTGGCAGCATCACCCGCAGAAGATGCCCACTGGCTATTGGGGTGAATTCGCATCACTTCTGCATAGGCCTTCAAAGCACCGGTGGTGTCTTTAAGTTCAGTTTCTCGCAGAAAACCCACCCTAAAAATGGATTCTGCAATGCACTCGTCAGGCCCTCCTCCTTCCGCGACGTCCAGCCATTGATTGACCGCAGCTTCATGGTCACCGCGACCTTGAAGCAAATCAGCCCGCCTCATGAGGAACAAAACAGCCAATGAATCTCCATGATGCGCATTGGCATAGGCCGCATAGTCGCGAAGAAGAGAGGACACGACCCTCTCTCCTTCTGGCGGTAATACTTCAGCATCGGTGGACTTGAGAAAAGGCCGAAGCTCTGCCTCTGCCTTTTCTATTCTTTCAAGCACTAGCGCGTCAGGGCCGGCAACACCGCAACCCCAGCAAATGGCCAGCGCCAACCCTGTGACCCGAGCAAACCGAAGGCTCATCGACGGCTGCGTTTTCCGGGGAACCGCATGGCATAGTCAGATGGAACCTTTCCAGATGAAATCTCTTTGAGCTTGCCCTTGAGCAAAGCCTTTTTGAGAACAGGCTGGTAATCGGGAATCATCACACCATCGAGGTGGTCGTTTTCATGTTGTACAATTCGCGCAGCAATGCCACTCAACGCCTCCTCTCGAAGAACCCAATCTGAATCATAGTATTCCACCTTCACAGACACAGGGCGCTCAACAGGCTCCCGGACTCCTGGAATGGACAAACACCCCTCCTCCATCACATCGCAATCCTCGGACTCATCAAACAACACGGGGTTGATCATCACCCGCTTGAAGTCCTTGCAACCCGCGTCCCCATTCTCCCCCTCCCCAAATGGAGAACCGTCCACCACAAACAAGCGAATGGACTGACCGATTTGAGGTGCAGCCAGCCCCACCCCTTCTGCCTTGTACATGGTCTCCCACATGTTTTGAATCAGAACGCCCAATCCGTCCATCTCCTTCTGGACATCTTCTGCCTCTTTTCTCAAGACCGGATCGCCGTAGGCCACAACTGGTAATATCATAGGACAAATTTGGGGACTTCAGAGCATTCGCCCCGCTACCTTTGTGCCATGTTGAAGCAGAAACGGTCATTGGACAGCATTGAAGCGGCCATCGAGGACATTCGCCAGGGCAAATTGATCATCGTTGTAGACGATGAAGACCGTGAAAATGAAGGTGACTTTGTCGCCGCAGCGCGTTTTGCCACCCCTGAACTCATCAACTTCATGGCCGTTGAAGGGCGCGGACTGATCTGCGCACCCCTCATCGAAGACCGATGCGATGAATTGGAACTGGAGTTGATGGTCAACCGAAACAACGCAGCGTTCGAAACTCCATTTACAGTGAGCGTCGACCTGGTTGGCAAAGGATGTACCACTGGCATTTCCGCCCAAGACCGCGCCATGACGGTGCAGGCATTGATTGACCCCAACACACAACCCGATGAACTGGGGAGACCTGGCCACATTTTCCCACTTCGCGCCAGACGCGGTGGGGTCCTGAGGCGAGCTGGACACACCGAAGCCGCCATTGACCTTGCGCGATTGGCCGGCCTTGAGCCCGCAGGTGTGATTGTTGAAATCATGAACCCTGACGGCACCATGGCCAGGCTTCCAGAGCTGCTGGAAATGGCCGAAAAATTCGACTTGCGCATTGTCTCCATTGAAGACCTGATTGCGTTCCGATTGGCCAACGACACCTTGATTGAACGAACCGGCGAAAGGGAAATCACCACCTCGCAAGGTCCATTCACCATGATCACCTACCGCCAAACCACCAGCGACGAAGAACACTTTGCGCTCATTCGTGGCTCTTGGTCTGAGGAAGAGGCCGTTCCGGTTCGGGTTCACGCCAGCCAACCGCGTTTTGATTTATTGGACTCCTCCAGTTTTGGAAAAGGAGAAGCACTCAGAATTGCACTGGAACGGATGTCATCCATGGACCGATGCGCCTTTGTTTATTTGGAAAGCGGCCAATCACCTTGGAGCGCCATGCACGATTTACCCTCTGACGCTCCGGGAACGGACCCCACCCACATAGGTGTTGGAGAAGCTGAACTCAAGCGGCGTCATGGGCGCACTTATGGACTGGGCGCTCAAATCCTCAGGGATCTTGGCATCCGGAAGCTTCAACTGATCAGTGACACAGCCAAGGTGACCAAAGGCATGTCCCTCTATGGGATTGACATCTCAGCAGTCCTCCCGTTGAGAGACTCAACCCGAGTGGTCAACTCCTGAGGACACCATTCAAAACCTGAGAAACGAAAAAGCCCGGCGAATGCCGGGCTTTTTCGTTTTGCAGTAAGGGATGAATCACTTCTTGTGCTTCGCGTAGCGGGTGCGGAACTTGTCGATTCGTCCAGCAGTGTCCACCAAAGTGTTCTTTCCTGTGTAGAACGGATGGCTGGCGGAACTGACTTCAACCTTGATCACGGGATACTCGTTTCCGTCATCCCACGCTTCGTTCTCTTTGCTCTCTGCACAGCTCTTGCCCAAGAAGCGCCAATCCGCCGTCAGGTCTTTAAAGATCACGGTGCGGTAGTTCTCTGGATGGATTCCTTCTTTCATGGCTAGACACTTTCAGTCGGCAAAAATAGCTCGCTTTTTCTGCAAAACCAATCGAAAATCTTTTCGGACAATCTTGACCGGAAAAAGCACCCGCACCACACCCTATTGCATCAAATCAACAATGGTCATTGGATAACATTCACCCGACCAAAGCCCTTTCCCACTGTACCTTGCAAGCGGTTTTAAGTGAGTAAGGTTAGCTACGGCTAACTGAGCATCAAGTGATAATTTGGTTAAGTAGTCCCGCAGTGAAACGTCACTGCGGGATTTTCTTTTTCACCGTCCACATGCGCTTGTCGACACTCATCCCGGCGCCTTGACCAACAGGCCTCCATGTAATGGACATTGCAACATGTCACGTTGGGCCATCGCCACATCCTTCTTCACCACAGCCATCGTCATCATGGCCATGGCCGTTCCTGGTGGAGTGGTCATTGAAGGACAGCTCAAAGGCACAGCCATCGCAGGTTCCACAGCCCCGTTAAGCGTGAACATTAGCAAAGGTGGGCTCGATTACTTTGGACGGATTCTTCTGCAAGTCCCCCCTGACTGCAGGCTCAACCCCATCTCTCTTTATGGTGGGCGCTACCACTGGGATGCTGAGAAGCACATTGCCGTGGTGAGCTGGCTCAAACTTCCCGATCAAAGCCGTTTCAACATTGAGTTTGAACTCGCCGTGGCTCCTGGTGCGGTCGCAGGAGATCGAGAAGTCGGATGGGAGTTCAGTTTCATCAGGAACAACGACCGGGCCACAGTGACTCCTCCGCCTTTTCATTTCACCATCCACGAATCCGATACTACTGACACCCCAGCCCCTCCCCCCACCACAACCGTCACATCCAGCCCTTCGGCCGTCTCCAGCGCACACCCCCCCTCCGCATCTCGCTCATTGACGGAATCAGACGGAGGCGTTCGTGTGGAGGTGCACATCGAAAACCTCAACAACGGGGGCTTTGTTAAGCTGATGGAAAACCCACCTTTTGCGTCTTCTGCAAGGGTCGTGAACTCGGCAGGAGGGGTTGCAGAAATCACCAATGGTGGCCTTTCCTTCATATGGTTCGACTACGTCAACTCGGGATCGGTGATTTATCAGTTGGACGATTGCCGATTATCCCAAGTCCAAAACTTTCTTGGACGATTATCCCACATTGACGGTGATCAATCGGTTGAAATTGACGTAGTTCAGAGGCTGAATGGAGAAAATCCACCCCAAGAACACCCTGTAGAGACAGGTTTTCGGGGAGAAGTTCGATTTGAAGTTCAAATAGCTGCGACGAAAAATCCAGTTGTTACCGATTATTTCAAACGAAAGTTGAATTTTCGCCTTCAAACGAGAGAGGAGCACGTTGAACAGTGGTACAAATACACCCACGACAGTTTCAACCGCTACGAGGACGCCAGAAATCACAGAGTGCGCTTGACAGAAGCCTATGCTTTTCGAAAGCCATTTGTGGTGGGGAGACGGGGAAACCAAAGGATTTCGGTTCAAGAAGCCCTGACGATGACCCATCAAACCTGGATTCCCTGAGGAGAGAGCCAAACGACGCACAATGAGCAACGAGCAAGCCAAATCGCCCAAATCGGGATCTACTTCTGCCGGATGGACATCCTGCACGAGGGGATTCAGAAGTTGGTTGGAATTGGAAAGAGGTTTGAGTTCGAATTCTGTGGAGGCTTATTTAAGGGACGTCCAACGCTTGGCCTTTTTTGCTCAAAACCTGGCCTCTCCCCCATTTGAGCCCAAAGAATTTTCCCCTTCACACGTCGACGGGTTTGTGGCCCAGCTTTTCGATGAAGGGTTGAGCAGGAACAGCCAAAGCAGAATCCTGAGCGGCGTCCGCAATTTTTGCAAGTACATGATGGTGGAGGGCATCATCGAACGAGACCCCCTCGAACTTCTCGATTCACCTCGTCCAGAGCGCAAGCTTCCGGACGTCTTGGCCGTCGATGAAATCCAAGCCATTATCGAGGCCATTGATTTGTCTCGCAAAGAAGGCATTCGGAACCGTGCGATTCTGGAAACCATGTACAGTTGTGGTCTCCGCGTCTCTGAAGTGGTTGGCTTGCGCATGTCTTGCATTGACGAAGTGGAAGGCATGGTGAAGGTGATCGGCAAAGGCAACAAGGAGCGCATCATCCCCATTGGAGAGCTCGCCTTAGAAACCATCGCCCGGTACATTGAGGAATACAGGAACTTTGTGGACATAGAGCCTGATTACGAGGACACCTTGTTCTTGGGACGCCGAGGCCGTGAATTGACAAGACAAATGGTGTTCACCATGTTGCGTCGAACCACGCATGAAGCGGGCATCAGAAAGCAGGTCAGTCCTCACACCTTCCGCCATTCATTTGCCACCCACCTCATGGAAAGTGGCGCAGACATCCGCGTGGTGCAAGAAATGTTGGGCCACAGCTCTGTCAGCACGACTGAGATTTACACCCACTTGGACCAACGGTTCTTGAGGGAACAGATGGAACGCTACCATCCCCGCAGCGTCAAGGCTTGAGTCGCCTCCTCATTTTCTTTCTGATTTTAGGTGGGTGTCAAAGCCTGCCCCTGTCCTTCAATGCGCAGGTAGAAACACAGGCCCCTATCGCCTCTGGTACCCATGTGTATTCTGACGCCTCGAATTTGAAGTTGGACCTGCGTCTGCCTGAGCACCCGCAATCCGGGGCACCAGGAGTCATTTTTGTTCATGGTGGTGGGTTCCAAATGGGCCGTCGTGATTCCGAGACGGTGTGCTCATTTTTGGATGACTTGTCTCGGGCCGGAATCGCCAGCGCCTCGATCTCATACAGACTGACCAGAAAAGACAAGGGCTTTGGCTGCGATGTGCCTGTGGAGGAAAAGCAGGCTGCCGTTCAAGCCGCAGGAGAAGACTTGATGCAAGCGTTGAATTGGCTTGAGTTGAACTGCCTCAATGGACCCGCCACTTGGGTAGCCGCTGGAAGCAGTGCTGGAGCAGAAACTGCACTGTGGGCTGGGTACATCGGTCACCCTGACCGCTGGGCAGGGATCTTGAGTTTGTCGGGCGCATTGGATTCTCGAACCCAGGTTGCTGCCAATGCGCCGCCGCTGTTTGCCGCCCATGGCGTGTGCGACGCAGTGGTGCCGGCAAAGCATGATGTGCACCGCAATTGTCCCGTGGATTCAAAAGGTGCCTGGGATTTGCTCGGCGGATTGGCTTGGTCGGACTCCCTTCGCGCGGCGGGTGTGCAAACCACAACATGGATGGAATGCCAAGGAGGCCATGAAGTGTGCAATACAGCCATGATGAACCCCGACGTTCGAGAGAAAATCATAATGTGGTTGACCCACCTCGGTGCCCATCAAAATCAGGATTGGTCAGATTCACACCCAGGAAAAGGACCTCATCCTTGTCCTTCGCCCTGCCACTGAATGGCTTGGGTTGGCACCAAAGAACGGTCCCATTTCTCCGCTGCACGCAGCAACAATTGGTGCACATCACCAGATTGAGACGCCCCCTGAATGCCCTCGTCCCCGACAGGTTGATTGAGCCATTGGAGCACCCGCATCACTGAAGTCATGGCCTGGGACACCTGCACAGGTTGAGCCAAGGTTTGCTTGCTGAGCTTTTGGCCCAGCTTGTTTTCAAGCACCGGCAGGTGGCCATACTCGGGAAGGGAATCGAGGAGATCTGTTGAGGTCAATTTGGCCAACGCCGACCAAAGTTGAATTTGCCGGGGAGTGCTGTCCAAAAGATCAGAACCTCGGATCACGTGGGTCACCCCTTGATCTCGGTCGTCCACAACCACCGCGAGCTGATAGGCCCAAAACCCATCGGCCCTCAACACCGGGAAATCGCCCAGATCACGTCCTTCAAATGAGGTCTGCCCAAGAATCAAATCCTCCCAAGCCAGCGTCCCCTCGCCCATCTGAAACCGTGACAAGCGCGCCTCCTTGTTGGGTGGCAGGCCCCTGCGGCATGTGCCGGGATAGACCGCTTTTCCAGCCAAGTCTTTTCGGGTACAAGCGCATGGAAACACCCGGCCGCCTTGCTTCAAGCCTTCTAAGGCGTCCTTGTAGAGGTCCGAGCGGTGGGATTGATACACGACGTCGCCATCCCAATGCAGGCCATGCCCTTCTAAGGTGTGCAGAATGTCGTCGGAAGCACCCTCCACCTCTCTTGGCGGATCCAAATCCTCCATGCGCACCAACCACGTCCCTCCCTGGTGCTTGGCATCGCACCAAGAGGCCACCGCAGCCAACAAACTGCCCATGTGCAGCCTTCCTGTCGGTGACGGCGCAAAGCGGCCGATATAGCCGCTTTTTTGCATCAGCGGACGAGCTTGCGGTACTTGATCCGCTTGGGACCAGAATCGCCGAGCCGCTCCTTTCGATTCGCCTCGTATTCAGAATATGTGCCTTCGAACCAGACCACTTGGCTGTCTCCTTCAAATGCCAGGATGTGCGTGCAGATTCTGTCCAAGAACCAACGGTCGTGTGAAATGACAACAGCACAACCCGCAAAGCTCATGATGCCTTCTTCCAATGCCCGGAGCGTGCCAACGTCAATGTCGTTGGTGGGCTCGTCC
>CALSMK010000025.1 GCA_943787435.1 uncultured Flavobacteriales bacterium
GATTGGTGCAGTTGTCGTCGTCGTCGCAGATGCCGTCAGCATCGAGGTCATAGATTCCACATCCGCTGCAACAGACGTCGAACGGAATGACCAAAGAACGGGCGACACCAGGTTGTTGAAGGGTGGTTCCGCCCACAGAGGTGTCGGCTACGCCAAAGCAACCTTCTGCATCCATGACCATCACGTTATAGTAACCAGGTGCAATGGTGTCAAGACCACCAGGAAGGGCAATGGTGTAGTCAGAAGCTCCATTCTGTCCGAACAGCATTACGACAGTAGCGGCTCCGCTGGACAAGTCCAGAGAGAATGCTCCGTCATTGCTGCTCATGGTAGAAGCGTTGCTGACGAGGTTCACAGCATCGAAGATGGGGGCGTCAGGACAGACCTGACACTCTTCATTGGCACCGCCTGTGAGTGGCGCTTGATAGTTGTTGGCCAAGGGGTCGCTGCAAAGGTCACTGTTGTCGCAAACGCCGTCACCGTCAGAGTCACTGCCATCGTTGGCCGTGTCGTATTCGCCGCTCGCGCAATCTTCGCAACCATCCTCGTCGACGTCTGAGCAGACAAACTTGTCATAGGCATCGTCGTCATCGTCATTGGCCACACCGTCGCCGTCAATGTCAGGGTCGCTGCAATCTCCAATGTTGTCGGAGTCGAGGTCATTGTCATTGACGGTGATCAGCAATGAGTCTATGGCTGTATTTCCCGCACTGTCACTGGCTGTGAAGTACACATAGTGTGAACCAATGTCGAAACGGGTGCCAGACGTATCAGACTCCGAAGAGATGAATCCAGCACAATTGTCACCTGCAGTTGGTGGGGTCCAAGTCACAAGGGTGTCGCAACTGCCCTGTGGCGGTGTGATCACAATGTCGCTAGGCATGTTGACCAAGGTGGGAGCAATTGTGTCGAGCACGGTGATCACAAACTGACTTGAATCTGCATTAGAGCTACCGTCAATGGCTGTATAGGTCACCGTTGTGGTTCCTAACCCAAATGCGGTTCCAGCAAGTGAGCCACCCGCACCAGGGAAAATCGATGCGCCTGAGCAGTTGTCTTCGGCGGTGGGTTCCGTCCATGTCATGGTGGCGGTACATTCCCCTGCGGCTACGTACAATGTAGAGTCTCCTCGCAGCCCTTCAACGGAAGGCAAGATGGTGTCGACCACGTTAATGGTGAAGCTAGCAATGCTCGTGTTGGTGTTGGCATCTGTCGCTGTATAGGAGATGATGTTTTCACCCAAGGCAAATGAATCTCCAGATTGTGACCCCGCAGGTAAGGGGGACAACGTGCTGCTAGCACAATTGTCTGAAACCGTTGGTTCGGTCCACGTCATGGACGCAGTGCAGGCGTTGGAAGCCACGTAAAGCGTGGAGTCTCCTCTGAGGTTGAGAACACTCGGAGAAATCGTATCCACGACCTGTATGGTAAAGCTCGCAGTCGAATCGTTTCCAGCCACATCACTGGCGGTGTAAGTGACTGTTGCTGTTCCAAGGGCGATCGGTTCATTTGGATTCGGTCCAGCAACTTTGTTGATTCCGGCACCCGCGCAGTTATCGTTAGTGGTTGGAGGTGTGTAGTTCAATGCGGCCGTGCAACTTGAGTCGTCGACATACAGGATGGTGTCTGATGGAAGCCCATTGATGGCCGGATTTTCCTTGTCTTGCACCGTGATTTGGAAGGAGGCTTGATAAGTGTTTGAAGCCGCATCTGTGGCTGTATAGGACACAGTGAATGGGCTGTCCTCCAATGCGAAGAAGCTTCCAGAAGCAAAGGATGGGGCATCCAGTGAGATGGTGGAATTGGGACAACTGTCAATGGCCGTAGGTGAGGTCCAAGAGAACGTTGCTCCACAATAACCTGCATCAGTATTGATCGTGGTGTCATTGGGCAGCCCAGCAATGTCGGGGGCCTCGTTGTCGTTGACCGTGATGGTCAGGGTTGCCGAAATGGCATTGCCTGACTCATCTGTGGCGGTGTAGACGATGTTGTGAGGGCCAGCGCTGAAGGACGTGTTCGGAGCTTGTCCTTGTCGCGTTACCACGGCAGCGCAATTGTCGCTGGCAGTGGGTTCAGTCCAAGAAATGGTCTTGGCACAAGTTCCAGGGGCGACATTCTCCGTGATGTTGTTCGGAAAGGACGTGAAGGTTGGCGAAATGGTGTCAAGCACAGTCACAGAAGCCGTGGCCGAGGCTTGATTTCCGCAATCGTCTGTTCCAACCAAGGTGACCGTTACCGGAGCAGTGGTGTCAGCACATGCGAAAGTTGACGGGGTGACTGACAGGCTGAGCACTGCCGTGCAGTTGTCGTTCGAATTGTTGTCGACATCAGAAGCCACAATTGAGCCGCTGCCAGAGGCATCGAGATACACCGTGAAGTCTTGCGCAGCAACGTTGGGCTTTGTCGTGTCTTGTACGGTGACGTTTTGCGTGTGCGAGATGGCGTTTGAACAACCATCTGTCGCCGTCCAAGTGCGAATCAAAAAGTTGTTGTCTATGCATGTGCCAGCATTGCTGGTCTCTGCGAAAGTTGCGGTCAGAGCACCATCGCAGCCATCATTAGCAACAATTGGAGCAGGCACGTAGGAATCAATGGCATCGCAATTCACAATGGTATCGCCTGGGAGGGTGCTTGTAAATGCGGGCGCAATCGTATCGATGATCACAAAGAGCGCAGTGGTCGTGGACGCATTTCCACAGCTGTCAGCCGCTGAGAACGTGACGGATGTAGCAGATACCGTAGGGCAAGTGCCGGGGGTAGATGTGGCCGTTGCAGAATCGTCGCTCCAGAAAATGGAACCGGATGCAGTTGAGGCAGAGGCGCCGCCACGAGCTGCAATCCATGCTTGGAATTCAGAGGTATTGCCAGCTCCGTCACAGTTTACCGTGTCGTTCGCGGCGGGGGTTCCAATTACAGGAGGTGTGGTGTTGGTGAGTTGCCAGAAGGCATCTGCAGTGGTCGTATTGCCACAGGCATCTGTTGCGGTAAAGGTCACCGTGGTGGAATCGCCAGCGCATCCTTCGCCCATCGTGTAGGTGTAGGTAATGGCAACGCTGTTGTCACAGTTGTCTGAGACGGCCGCTCCTCCAACGTTGTTTAACCAAGTGGTGAATTCGCCAGATTGATCGCCTCCAGTAACCTGTACTGATGTATCAACGGGAGGGGTGTCAAAAACAGGTGGGGTCGTGTCCTGCACAGAGATGACCTGAATATGCTCCACTTCATTGCCACAGATGTCCGTAGCTGTCCAGGTACGGGTTAGCTCCTCTTCGTCTGGACAAGTACCGGCTGAAGAAGTCTGATTGTAAACCACGTTGATGGATCCACCACAAGAATCGGTTGCAGTGATGCTTGGCGCTGAGGGAATGGCGTCACAATTCACTGTGGTGTCGCTGGGCATCGTCTCATTGAACGACGGGGGCGTGGTGTCGACAATGGTGAGGCTGGCAGAAACCGAGGCAGAGTTGCCTGTGGAGTCTGCAGCAGTAAAGGTGTATGTGGTCGTGCCCGCCGTGCAGGCACCCGGGGTATTTGCATCGGCACTGTTAGACCAATTCATGTCATCTGCACTCGTACAGTTGTCGGTTGCGGTGGCGCCACCGTGGTTGGCCAACCAAGAGGCAATGTCTGCAGTATTTCCAGCTCCATCGCATTCAATGGTGGTGTCACTTGCTGCGGTGAGGATTGGATCCTCAGTGTCGTTGACCTTCACTGTGAAGCTCATCGTTGAAGAATTTCCTGATTCGTCAATGGCGGTGTAGGTAACCGTGGTTTCTCCATTGCCTGAGGCGGAGAAAGAACTTCCTTCCTCAGGAGAGGAATAAAGCGTATCCAAATTGCAGTTTTCAGTGACTGTTGGCACGGTCCAGTTCCCAATTTGAGCACAGGTCCCAGAAGCTGCAGTCAAATCGAGATTGGACAATTGTGCAATGACGGGCTTGGTTGTGTCTGCAACGGTGACAATGAAGGAGGCAATGGAGTCGTTTCCTTGAGCATCGGAAGCAGTGTAGGTAACCATGTTTGGCCCCAAGTTGAAAGTGCTGCCATTGCTGTTACCGGCAGACTGCGCGATGCTTTGTCCAGGACAGTTGTCTGTGGATGTAGGTTCTGTCCAAGTGAATGCGGCAGAAGCGCAGGTGTTGCCTGAGGCGCTCAGTGTTGTGTCATTTGGCAAATTGACGATTCCGGGCTTTTGATTGTCTGTAACGGTGACCTTAAATGTGGCAATGCTGTCATTGCCATAGATGTCACTTGCAGTCACGGTGACCGTCGTTTCTCCCACAGCGAAAGTGGTACCAGACGCTGGACTGGCAACAACGCCAGACATGCTGCAATTGTCTGAGGCTGTGATCGTCGTCCAAGTCACAACGGCGTCGCACTGGTTTAAGTCCGCGTTCTCTGAAATGTCGTTGGGCAGGTTGTCAATATTCGGCTTTACGTTGTCTTGAACCGTGACAGTGAAGGTGGAGTTTGTGGTGTTGCCTTCTGCGTCAGTTGCAGAAAGGGTTACGTCCGTATCGCCAATGGCGAAGGTGGAACCACTCTGGATCGAACTCTGGAAATCGGTGACCCCACAATTGTCATCGGCACTGGCTGACCATGTATACACAGCTGTGCAAGCGTTGGCTGCGGTATAGATTGTGGTGTCGGCTATGGTTCCAGAGATGGTTGGATTCTCATTGTCTGTGACGATGACGTCAAACGTCATAGTAGACTGGTTGTTGTTTTCGTCAATGGCCGTGTAGGTCACAGTCGTTGACCCCTTCGGAAACCGGTCTCCGGAGGCGTAATCAGAAGTCAGTGAGTCGGCTTCTACGCCACAGTTGTCAGTGACGGATGGAATGGACCATGTAACCACTGCACTGCATGAATCAGCCTCTGTGTTGGCGTTGATGTCCGCCATTTGATCAATGACTGGGACCTGCGTGTCGCTCACGGTGATCACGAAGCTGGTCGTGTCTCCATTTCCAGCAGCGTCAACGGCGATATAGGTGACCGTGTTTTCACCAATGCTGTAGAGATAGTCGCCGGACTCATTGTTCGTAAACGAGGTGACGGCGCAGTTGTCGTTGGCCGCAACTGGAGCCCACGTCACTGTCGCGTAGCATTCACCGGCATCGGCCTCTACGTTGGGCATGTCAGCTGGTGTTCCCGTAATGATCGGGTCTGTCTCATCAATGATGGTCACGATGAAGCTGCTGGTGGCCGTGTTGCCTGCTGCATCAGAGGCGGTCAGGGTGACTGTAACGGGAGAGTTCGCGACATTGAATGTGCTGCCATTGGTTGGGGATGCCGTAAAAGAAGTCACCCCGCAATTGTCTGATGCGCTGGCGTCAATCCAATTCAAAATTTGTCCGCAGGAAGCAGAAGATGCCAAAATCGTGGTGTCTGAAGGGGTGCCTGTGATCACAGGGTCTTCATCATCGATCACGGTAATGCTGAAAGATGCGATGGAGTCATTGCCGTTGACATCCATGGCAGCGTAGGTGACCGTGCTGGTGCCTTTGTTGAATGAAGCGCCATTTGTGCCGTCGCCTGTGAACGAAGCGATTTCACAGTTGTCTGTTGCCGTGGGTTCTGTCCATGAGTACGTCGCAGCACAGGTCCCGGGGATGACTGAAATCGTGGTGTCTGAGGGCAACCCGATGATGCTTGGGTTCTCGTCATCCGTGATGGTGATGAAGAAACTCGAGGCTTTCATATTGCCTGCCGTGTCCTGAGCGGTGTAGGTCACCGTGGTTGTTCCAACTCCGAAGAATTCTCCCACAGCGTGGTTGGAGTTGAAAAAGAACAACTCACAGTTGTCTGTGGCGCTGGGAATGTCCCAGTCCATGAAGGCTCCACATGCCCCTGGCTCCGCAGTTTGCGTGGTGTCATTGGGCATGTCGACAATCACTGGTTTGGTGACGTCAGGAGAGCACTGAGCATAGGTGGTATCGACCAGAGGGCCGGCGAGCATGAGGCAAAAGCCCAAAAAAGCTGTCAAGAGACGCATCGGTACAGAATTTGGCATCAGCAAAGTACCGCGAGAATCGGGAAAGGAGATATTATTATCTACGCGTACATCGTTTCTGACCCTAATTATATTAGACGTTCACAAATTAGTGCGGCCATTGGGCACGAAAAAGCCCCGCTGAGAGGCGGGGCTTTTCTTTTCGATGCAAATAACCGGTCAGGCTTTCACGTTGTCTTTGCTCAAGTCGACCACAGTGGGAGTGGCGATGAAAATCGAGCTGTAGGTTCCCACAACAACACCAATCATCAAGGCAAATACGAAGCCTTTGATGTTGTCTCCACCAAAGAGGAAAATGGTGAGCAAAACCACAAACGTGGAGAGTGAGGTATTGATGGTGCGGCTCAACGTGCTGTTGAGTGCCAAATTGAAGACTTCATTCCGTTCTTTCTTGGCTCCATACAAGGCGAAGTACTCTCGGATCCTGTCAAAGACGACCACGGTATCGTTAATCGAGTAACCAATCACCGTCAGGATGGCTGCAATGAACGCTTGGTCAATCTCCATGGTGAAGGGAAGAATCCCCCAGAAGATGCTGAACAGTGACAGTACGATGAGTACATCGTGAATCATCGCCACCAGAGCGCCAAGGCCATATTGCCACTTTCTGAATCGGAAGAAGATGTACAAGAAGATGACCAGCAGGGAGAAAATGGTTGCATTCGCAGCGCCTCGTCGGAAATCATCGCTGATGGTGCCATCTACTTTATTGTATCTGTCTACCGTGTATTCCGTCCCGGTTGCAGCCAATCCTTTGGCCAGCGCAGCTTGGATGGCTTCGTCCTGGTCGGCAGCTTCGCTTTCAATCATGAAGTTGGTCATGATTCGAACTTGGCTGTCGCTCTCCTTGGTTTGAACCACAGGATTGCCCGGGGTTCCGTTTTCCGTGAACGCTTCACTGAGTGAGGCGCGAAGCGTTTCCATGTTCACAGGTTGCTCAAAGGAGACGTCGAACGTCGAACCTCCTGAAAACTCAACACCGTAGTTGAGGCCGCGGGTGGACAAACTGGCCATTCCTCCTGCGATCACGAGCGCGCTCGCGATGTAAGCCATGCGCCTGCGTGCAATGAAAGGAACCGCTGTGTTGGTGAACCAATTCTCGGTCAACTTCGAAGAGAACGACATGCCCTTCTTCTTCTCGAGGCGGCTGAAGATCACCAAACGGGTCAGGACAATCGCGCTGAACAATGAGGTGAAAATTCCGACCATGAGGGTCGTTGCGAAACCGCGGATGGCTCCACTACCGAAGCTGTATAGAATGACAGCCGTCAGCAACGTGGTGATGTTGGCATCGATGATGGCGCTGTAGGCTTTTGAGTAGCCTTCTTTTACAGCCCCAGCCAATCCCTTGCCAGCACGCATCTCCTCTCGCACGCGCTCATATATGAGCACGTTTGCGTCAACGGCCATACCGATGGTCAAAACGATACCCGCAATTCCTGGAAGCGTCAGGGCAGCTCCAAGCGAAGCCAGTGCGCCGATCAAGAAAAACAGGTTGGCCACCAGGGCGATGTTGCTCACCACACCGGCTCCTCGGTAGTAAAAGATCATGTAGACCAAGACCACGAGCAAAGCGAATATGAACGAGCTCAGTCCCGCTTGGATGTTTTCTTCACCCAATTGTGGTCCGACAGAAACTTCGTCCACGATTCGAGCGGGTGCAGGAAGCGATCCGGCCTTCAATAGGCTGGCAAGGTCTTCCGCTTCAAGCAATTTCTGCTCAGCAGTTTGACCTGTGCCAAAGCTGATTTGAGACCGTCCGTTGAGGATGGCGCTGTTTACGTTTGGAGCGGAGAACACAAGATTGTCCAGGACCACCGCAACTGCGCGGTTGTTGTCTGCGGCAGCGGCCTTGGTCATCTGTCCCCAGATGCCGGCGCCTTCGCCATTCATGGTCATGTTGCAGACCACATCTCCAATCTCGTCGTAACCCACGCGGGCGTCGACAATGCTCTTTCCGTCCAATTTCGCCTTACCACGACCACTTTGGTCTTGGACTGCATAAAGGGTCGAAACATTTCCATTGCTCTTGGCGCTCCAAAGCAGGCGCAGATCATTGCCCAGGGCCGCTTTGACGGCTGGCATTCTGAGGATGTTGTTGACTTTGCCGGTATCCGCATCGATGGAGTATCCAACCACGCTGGTCCTGGCTGTCCTCTCAGGTTGCATGAAGGCAAACAGAGGATTCTTCGCACGGAGGTCTTCTGTGCTCAGTGAGCTGTCCGCTGCGGCGCCCTCGGCATAGAGGTCAGGACGCATTTGGCGACCAGCTGCCACGTTGGCATCTGCCAAGCGCTGAACCACTTCTTCATTGAACCAAGTCTCCCAAAATTCGAGATTGGCCGTGGATTTGAGCTGCTTCCGGGCGCGAGCAGGATCGTCGATGCCTGGAAGTTCCACAAGGATGCGGCCACTAAAGGACAGCTTCTGCACGTTGGGTTGGGCCACGCCGAGTTGGTCAATCCGCTTGCGGATGATGTTCTCGGTGTTGTTGATGGCGGTTTCTGCTTCTGTTCTCAGGATGGCGAGGATGTCCTCATCGGTGCTCTTCTGTGGGAACAGGTCGCGGTTTTCCATGTTGTGGAAAATTCGCCAGAGTTCGACATCGGTGTTCTGAGCAGACCAAGCCTGACCGAACAAAGTGATGAAATCGGCGTTTGAGTTGCGACGCTCGGCTTTGGCCGCACTGACAGCGGCTCTGAACGGTTCGTTCGTGCTGTAGTCTGCCAAAGCGACCACGAGGTCGGGAATGGAGACTTCGAGCGTGACGCTCATGCCACCGCGGAGGTCAAGGCCAAGGTTAAGCTCTCGCTCTTTGGCTTCGCGGTAGGACTTGCCGAAAACAGGAACGATGGCCGAATCGCCTTTAGAACGGAGGTAAGCCTTGGCTTCCTCCTTGGCGGTGGCATTGAATGCCTCTTCGGTGATGTCGCCCGCTTCGAGCAGTTGCTCCGCTTCATATACACCTTGTTCAGCGGCTTCTTTCTCAAATTGACTTGAGAAGTAGTTGAAGCTCAGCGTGTACGTGGTGGCCAATGCGAGCAGCACCGTAAAGATCAGGACGGCACTCTTATTCTGCATGATTCAGGTGTTTTTTAAGGTCTGCAAAGATAGATAAAACGCGGTGTGGAGGGCTTGACTGCCCGCAAAGGGCGCAGGGTTTGAATTACCTTCGCTTATATGGGGCAAGCACTTGGCACACAGGAGGCTCGATTACGGCAGAAACTGAGCAAGGGTTGCGCTCCATTGCGTTTTTTTGTTTGGGCCATGTTTATGGCTTTTGGAGCGGGTGAATCTGCACAAGCCCAAAAGGTCCAACTGGCTGTTCTTCAGTACAAAGGGGGAGGGGACTGGTATTCGAACCCAACCAGTGTTCCCAACTTGGTTCAGTTTTGCAACGAGGAACTCGACACACGCTTTGACGAGGAGGTGCCCTACGTAGAAGTGGGTTCTCCGGCATTGTTCAACCATCCGTTCGTTCACATGACCGGCCACGGGAATGTGGTCTTTTCCCCATCAGAGGCTAGAAATTTGCGCACTTGGATGGAGGCTGGAGGATTCCTTCACATCAGTGACAACTACGGGATGGACACCTATGTCAGGAAGGAGATGGAAAAGGTGTTTCCAGATTTGGATTGGGTGGAGTTGCCCTTTGAGCACCCGATTTATCACGGGAAATTTGACTTCAATGAGGGCTTGCCCAAAGTGCATGAGCACGATGGGAATGCGCCACAAGGCTTTGGCTTATTGCTGGACGGACGGCTCGTCTGCTATTTCGACGTGGAGGCTGACCTCGGAGATGGCTGGGAGGACTTCGCCGTCCATCGAGACCCAGAAGCAGTTCGCCGCAGGGCGCTAGAAATGGGGGCCAATTTGGTCTCTTTCGCCATGCAGGGCGGCCGCGACGACTAAAACAGCGCAGCGTTTAGTGTATCTCCTTTCCTGTAAAGGGGGGTAGTCGGTGCTCATGAAGAGCAAGTAGGTGGTGATCCGTGTATCCCACCGCATTTGCTCCACGAACCAATTGAACCAGCGTTCTGGGTAACGCTTGGTGAACAGGATGGACCAGAAGGTGAGGAACAACAGCAGGCTGCCCAGCGCGCTCACGAAAAAGAGCGCGATGGCGTGCGGAAGCACCAATTAGAAAGCGCCGAAAAAACTGCGGAGCAGCAATTCCTTGCGTGAGTAGGCTTCTTGTCTTTGGATGTTGAAGATGACAGCCATGCGGTGGAGGGTTTCGGTTCAGTGCGAAGAAGGTGCGTCACCCGGGCAGGACTTCCAAACTTGGGCGAGAGAAGTATCCTGTGTCAGAGGGCATGGCGATGCTGTGTTCTTCAGGATGGACGGTGTCCCTGAGCCAAGAGATGTGCAATTGATCGCCGACCTCCTTGTGGGACGAAACGACATCGCCGTGACGCATTCCAACCTTCCACGCCGGACTGCTCGGCCAGCATACTTTGACTTCTATCCGGCCTTCGCGTCCTTTACCGCAGAGCGCGCCGCAGCGGGCCAAAGGGTCCGAGTGTGACCTGAGAGTCGCTTGAATCCCTTGGTAAAGGAGGGCGTCCACCAGCGCCGGCCAGGTGTCATCAGTGCCATCACAATGTGCGCTTCGCAAGTCCAAGATGTCTTGGGCGCCTTCAGGACCACGTGCGCTTGCCCTGCGAGCGAGTGTGGACCACCACGTGTTTTCGTCTAAGCTGCGGTTGCCACTGGGGCTTGCCAGTTCCGCCACCGCGTCGACCAGCCATCCTCCACCTGCGCGGTTCAGAGCGACATCGCACAAGAAAGCCAGGACAGCGCCCTCCACGTAGATGTTGCCACGTCGATGTGGAACGCCCAAGATGTAACCGTCTAGCCAGGTGTCGTAGCTGCTGTCCGCCACCGAGGTTTCGAGTCGACCTGGATTCCAGAGGTGACGGGTCAGCAGTTTTTCGAACCGCCGAAGCCACCCGGCCATGTCGATCACTCCAGACTCGAGCAAGAACAGGTCTCCCAAATAAGTCGTGACTCCTTCTGCGACGTAGCCCAGGCGGCTCGGGCTGGGCTCTCCAAAATTGTAGGGCACCCATTCCGATGGCCTCAACCATTTCACGTTCCAAGTGTGCACCAATTCATGGCTTGCGATGTCAATGACTTCCTCCATTCCGGGCGATGGACCATCTTCATCGTATGTCAACTGTTGGGAGGGACCCCAAGCAATGACGGTGGATGCTTCATGCTCCACACCATGGCGGGCCTGGAAATCAGGGAACAGGTACAGAAAATGATAGTCCGAGCAAGGCAGCCAGCCGAATGCATTGAGCTGGCATTCCGTGAATTGCGCGTGGGCTTGGACAAAAGCACTGTCATCGAAATGCCGCTCGCCCCAAACATGCACGTGGAAGGTGTGTCCATTGAGGATGTACTCATCGTGCCATAAATCGCTGGCGGGAGCTGCAATCCAAGGGCTGTCCATCAAGTGCTGTGTTCCTTGTGCCAGCAGCACGGGGCCATCTGTGGTGGACTTGTGGTCCAAGGCAGTGGCGATGGACCAGTCATTGGGGACATCGGCCAGTAGGATTTCCATGTTTTGCTCGGCCAGAGCAGGATGGTGGGGGAACAGATTGACCGGGTTCACATAAAGGAGTGAGTCATCCGACCATGTGTTGCCCGCATCAAGGCGGCAGGCGGTGTATCGGAAGCGGACTTGAACTTGCTGCCCTTCAGAGTCTTGGTGGCAACGCCAAATGTGCAAGTCCGTTTTGGACAAGGGCGTCCAAGAGCCATGGACGAGCTGTTCCATTTGGCGGATGCGCTGTCCAAAGTCGCCTCGCTCATAGCGGCCTGGTCGCCACATCGGAATGTGAACTTCAGGACATCCGTCAGGGAAAGTGGTGGTGATCAGAAGCTCGTGTCGTCCATCGCGGTCAATGCGGTGGTGGATGGGGCGTGGAGTGCTCATTCGTCAAAGAGGTCCAACATGGGCTGTCCTGTGGTGGCGCTGGGTCTGGGAAAGCCAAGGAGTGCAGACAGGGTAGGAGCGATGTCCCGAATGGCTGTTCGGCGGTAGGACCGTTGGTCTTTTGGAATTCCTGGGCCCATGATCAGGAATGGAACGTGGGTGTCGTATGCGTACGGACTGCCGTGACTGGTTCCAGTTCTGCTGTATTCCAAAAACCCGGGCTTGAGCATGACCACAATGTCACCGGAGGCTTTGGCGTGCCATCCCCTTTGGACATTGGCTTCGGCGCCTTCGCTAAAACTGGAGGAGCGCAAGTCTTGCGCTGTCAGTGTGCGTTGGACTTCTTCGAACTGTTCTGCAACGTGGGCCACAAATCGGGCCATGTCATGGGCGTTCAGTTGGGCTTCATGGATGGTGGGGCGATTCAGAAAGAATTGATCGTTTTCGTATTTCAGAATCAAATCGGAACGCCCATATCGGGTGAGCAGAGCGCTGTCAACCATGGCTTTCATCGGCTCGGGATTCCAGTAGTCTACGGGCAGTCCTCGCGACTTTTCAATGCCTGGAACCGTCACAGCGCCGTGGTCTGCGGTCAGAAAGGCAAGCCATTGGCCTTTGCCCACCTGGTCGTCCAGCGCGTCGAACAATCGGCCCAAGTCTGCATCAAGGCGCAGATAGGTGTCCTCTGTTTCCATGGCATGGGCGCCAAACTTGTGCCCCACATAGTCCGTGCTGCTGAATGACAAGGCCAGTACATCTGGAACGCCGTCCAAGCCCAACTCTTCCTCTCGCATGGCTTGAATTCCAAAGTCCACAAGCAATGAGTTGCCCATGGGTGTTCCTTTGATGATGTCCTTTCCACCATTTTCATCCGCCAATTTTGAAATGTCGTACGGAAGGGTGGGTCTATCTGAGTTTTTCCATTTTCCTTCATAAGGATTGTTGTCCTTCATGCAGGACTGGTACGTTTCTGGTGCATTCATGAGGCTCCAGCCTCCATTTATGTAGTCTTCAGTGGCGTTAGACTCATTGAATTCAATGACCCAATTCGGCAAAGATTCCATGTAATGATTGCTGGTGATAAAATCTCCGTTAACAAGCCAGTAAGCGGCGTTGGCCGCATGGCCAGCCGGAAGGATGGCGCCGCGGTCTTTCATGCTGGCACCAATGATTTTTGGTGCCCTTCCATTGCGTTGGGTGAAGTGCAGTTTGAGTTCATCTGCCCAGGTGCTCGAGGCCATTCTGTGAGGAGACATTTGCCCTTTGCTGCCGATGTCAGTGTTGGGCATTCCAACGGCAAGTGTGGATGCGTCCTCCGCGCAATAGACACTTCGGCTTTCAGCACGTGAATACCAATTGTTGCCTATGATTCCATGTACAGCGGGGGTGGTTCCTGTGGCAATGCTGGCGTGCCCTGGCCCAGTGTAGGTTGGCGCATAGGAGAAGTGATGGTCCATCGCGGCAAAGCCCTCATCGTAAAAGCGCCGGAATCCATCCTCGCCAAAACCTTCGTTGTACCGAGTGAGATAGTCGGCTCGCATTTGGTCCACCGTGATGGCCACAATGAGTTTTGGAGGCAGGCCTTTTTTGGTCTCTCCTTGGGGGGCTTGGGCCATGGCAGCATGGGCTGCGAAGAGCAAGACAAGGCAGATTCCTTGCCAAGGAGAAGGGGAGTTCAGAGGCATGAGCAATGGGCTGGGCTGTGAATTTAGCGACGCATGGCCGCTGCAATGCAGGCAAAAGTGATCAGGCAGCCCAAAACATTGATGCCAATGTTGGCGACAGCCCAAGACCATTGGCCTTCCATAATGAAGCGGTGGTTGTCTGCACTAAAAGTGCTGAAGGTGCTGAATCCGCCACACAAACCAATGGCCAAGGCCGCGGGCAAAACATGGCCATCGGGCCAGCGTTCTGTCAGGCGGAGAGTGACCCACGCGAGAATGGCAGTTGCGGCCAGGTTGGCAGCGAGTGTGCCGAGGGGAAGTGTGGAACGGCCATTGAGCCAAATTCCAAGCAGGTGCCGGAGTACGGAGCCAGTTCCGCCGCCCAAAAAGATGCCGATGATGAAGGGGATAGAGGCGGAGTTCATGGCTCTGGCTTGAAAAGTTTGAAGCGGTGTGAAACTTGAAAAATGGCGCATGCCCATCCTACCCCAAACAACGCTCCTAACACAATGTCAGCCGGATAATGAACGCCGAGATAGATTCTGGTCCAGCTCACAATGGCGGCCCACAGCCACAGCCATCGCCAGGAATGGCCACCAAAAAGAAGGATGGCCAATGTGGCGATTCCAAAGGTGTTTGCAGCGTGTGAAGACACCATTCCAAAGGATCCTCCTCTGTAAAATTTTCCGTCGTTCTGGGTGTGTAGAATGAGCTGTTCGGACAAGTTGGGGTTGTGGGAAGGCCTCAGCCTTTCAAACCCCGGCTTCATCAATCTGCTGCTGATCGCATCTGTTCCGCCTATACAGGCCAAGAACAACCCCAGGCCGAGCAGGCCTTTGCGAAGGTCTCGTTGGCGCATGAGTTTGACCAGAACCAAAAGGACCACGGGGAAGGTGGTCCATTTGGCTGTGAGAATCCATGCAGCGTTTTGCATCCACAATGGGTTGCCATTGAGCCACAGGAGCAAAGCCTCGTCCCAGGCTTGCAAGGTGTCGATCATGCCCCGTAGATGGCCTCAATCAGATGTCCATACTTCGCCAGAATTGGCTTTCTCTTCAGCTTCAAAGTGGGGGTGAGTTCGCCTCCGTCAATGGAGAATGCGGCAGGGAGAACTTGAATTTTCTTGATGCGCTCCCAAGAGGCGAAGGGTTCCATGAGTCTATGGATGTCTTCCATGATGCGGTCACAAATCTCCTGATCTTCAGGAACGTCTGATGCTGCAGGGCAGGGCCGGTCATGCCGACGGCACCATTCTTCGAGCACTGCCATGTCGGGAACCACCAAGGCCGCGGGGTGCTTTCTTCCTTCTCCAATCACCATCACCTGTTCGACCAGGCGAGATGCTTTGATGGCGTTCTCCAGCAACTGAGGGGCAACGTATTTGCCTCCAGAGGTTTTGAACATCTCTTTTTTGCGGTCGGTGATGCGGAGAAAGCCGTCTTCAATCACACCAATGTCTCCTGTATGGAACCATCCATCGCTCATCACCTCGGCCGTTTTTTCGTCGTCCTTGTAGTAGCCAATCATGGTTTGGTGACCCTTGACCAGGATTTCGCCATCCTCCGCGATTTGAACTTCGGTGTCTTCGATGAGTTTGCCGACGGTGCCGATTCTGAGCATGTCGGGTGAATTCAGGCTGTTGACGGAAACCACAGGGGAGGTCTCAGTGAGTCCATAGCCTTCATAAACGGGGATGCCTGCGCCATTAAAGAACCGAGCCAGTCTGGGCGCCAAGGCGGCAGACCCGCAGGCCACAGCCATGATCTGCGTCAACCCGAGTGCCTCTTTCACTTTGTCGAACACGAGTTTACGGGCGATGCCGAGTTTCCATTCATAGAACCCGCCATTTCTTCCATCGGGCTCCCAGGCCAAGGCCAATCCAACGGCCCAATTGAAAATGGCCGATTTGACTCCGCCAGCATCTCTGCCTTTGGCGACAATGGCGTCGTGGAACTTTTCCAACAGACGGGGCACTGCAGTAAACATGTGTGGTTTTGCTGCGGCCAAGTCGTCTTTTACGGTTTCCAAGCTCTCGCCAAAATGGATGATGGCTCCCTCGTACATGTACAGGTAGTGAAGCATCCGCTCAAAAATGTGGCAAACTGGCAAAAAGCTCAGGACACGGTACTCCGTTCCGGGTTCGCGCTCTGGCAAACGGGGAACACTGTGTAGTGCATTTTGGGCAATGTTCTTGTGGGTCAGCATGACCCCCTTTGGACGTCCAGTGGTGCCGGAGGTGTAAATGATGGTCGCCATGTCGGTTTCCAAAACAGCATCGCGACGGGAATCCAATGTGGATTGATGTTCCGTTCCCGATTTGCCGGCTTCCAAAACCTCGCTCCAGTGTCGGGCACCATTCACCTTTTCAAAGGTGAAAACGGCTTCCAATGAGGGGACCTGATCCAAGATGGAAGACACCTTGGCATGCAGCTCCGCGTTCGAGACAAAGCAGAAACGGCTTTCGCTGTGGTTCAAGATGTACACGTAATCCTCCGCTGTCATGGTGGGGTAGATGGGGACATCGATGCCGCCAGCTTGAAGGGTTCCGTGGTCCATCAAGTTCCACTCACAACGGTTGTTGTGTGAAATCAAGGCGATTTTGTCTCCCGGGTTGAGCCCCATAGCAATGAGTCCAAGCGAGACTTGGTCCATTTCATTGACAAACTGCGCTGTTGAGTAAGAGACCGGATTGCCCTCATTGGGCATGGTCATCATGAGGTCCAACGGGTTGTTGGTCAGCTGATAGCGTGGAAAATCGAAGAGCCGTGTGGGTTGTTGCATCTCAGGTAGAGGTTCAAGAGGTCCCAATGTAATGCGTTGCTGTTGCACTTTCGCGCTATGGACACGTCTGTTCCTTCCGATCCAAGAGACTCATGGCCGGAGTTGGCCTTTCAATCCTCGGTTTTGCCCGTTGAGTTGAGGAATGGACGTTGGGAAATTCGATGTGCCATTCGAAAAAAATGGCTCGCATTGGAGCCCGAGGAGTGGGTCAGGCAGCATTTGGTGTTGTCTCTGGTGGACCTTGGATGGCCGATTTCGAGAATGGTTTTGGAGCACCCTGTTCGGTTTGGACAGGTGGACGGAAGGGTGGATGTGGCTTGTTTTGATCGAAACGGACACGTGGTTCTCGCAGTTGAGGTCAAGGCTCCGCAGGTGGCGTTGGATCAAAAAGTCGCCGATCAAGTGTCTCGATATGACCTGGCTTTGGGGTGCCGTTGGTTGATGATAACCAATGGGTTAAGGTCAGCAGTTTGGCTTCGGGATGAGGGGGGGGAATGCCAGCCACATCGAGCTTGGCCCACCCCAAAATGAACCGGACAGTTGGGGGCTGTGGAATAAAGTGGATGAAATGTGGGAAAGCCACGTGAACCGGGTCGTTTGAAAGCGTCTCAAGAAGTTTGTGTTGGGTATTTTTCGGGCATGGAACCGAAGGACATCTTGGCCATTTCTGGCAAACCGGGGCTTTATAAAGTGCTCAACACCACCCAAAGGGCCATTGTCGTAGAACCCCTGGGGTCCGGCAAGCGGACGGCTGTGCCTTCGTCGGCTCGCGTATCGAGCTTTGAAGACATCAGCATCTTCACTTACGAAGAGGACCTGCCTTTGTCCGGCGTTTTGAACACCATGTTCGAGCTCCTGAAAGGACAAGAGGCTCCATCTTCCAAGAGCACCCACGATGAACTGAGGGAGTTTGTGACGCAAGTGGTTCCCGAATTGGACCAGGAGCGGGTGTATCACAGCGATCTCAAAAAGCTCTGTTCTTGGTACAACGCCTTGGTTTCCTTGTCCTTGTTGCCATTTGGCGAGGCGGCTGAAGAGCCGGCTGAGGAGGGGGAGCCTGCAGAACACGCATCCAGTGAAGGTGAATCGGCAGAGCCTGTGGTGGAGGAAGAGACGGAGACCGCCGAGTCTGAAGAAGAAACTGGAGAGGCATGAGCGACTCACCCCAGAAGGTGGCGGTCATTGGTGCGGGCACCATGGGCAACGGGATCGCCCATGTTTTCGCCCAATCGGGCCACAATGTCACATTGGTGGATGTGAATTCCGCAGCTTTAGAGCGCGCCAAATCCACCATTGAACGCAACCTCGAAAGGTTGGTCACCAAAGAAAGAATCACAGCCCAAGACAAGGAAAGCGCTTTGGCGCGGTTGAAGACCTCGACGGAAATGCGGGGCGCGGTTTCCGATGCCGACTTGGTGGTGGAAGCCGCCACGGAGCGCTTGGACTTGAAGCTCCAGATTTTTGAGCAGTTGGATGCTGCGGCGCCTTCGCATGCCATTTTGGCGACCAACACTTCGAGCATCTCCATCACCAAAATCGCAGCGGCCACACAGCGGCCGGACCAGGTAATTGGCATGCACTTCATGAACCCTGTGCCCATCATGAAGTTGGTGGAAGTGATTCGAGGTTATGACACCAGTGACGCCACCACAGAAAAGGTGGTGACCTTGTCCAAGCAGTTGAGGAAAACCCCTGTGGAAGTCAATGACTACCCTGGGTTTGTAGCCAACCGCATTTTGATGCCCATGATCAATGAGGCCATCTGCAGCCTTCATGAGGGTGTGGCCGGCGTGGCGGAAATCGATGAGGTGATGAAGTTGGGCATGGCCCATCCCATGGGCCCATTGCATTTGGCCGACTTCATTGGTTTGGATGTCTGTTTGAGCATTTTGAAGGTGCTTCAAGACGGATTTGGCCAGCCGAAATACGCCCCTTGTCCTTTGCTCGTGAACATGGTCACCGCTGGAAAGTTGGGGGTCAAATCTGGCGAAGGCTTTTACACCCACGAGAAGGGAAGCAAAGAACTGCGCGTTTCGCCTGCTTTTGCTTGATTGAATGAAGGGGCTCAAAGAACTTCTGGGCGCGATTGAGTCGCGCCAATTTGCACCCTTGTACCTCTTGGGTGGAGAGGAGCCCCATTATTTGGACCAGCTGTCGGACGCCATTGAGTCTTCGGCCATGGAAGAGCATGAGCGGGACTTCAACCAAACCGTCCTCTATGGAAGAGATTCAGATTTGGACCAGATTTTGGCTGCGGCTCGCCAGTTCCCCATGATGGCTGAACGCCGACTGGTGTTGGTCAAAGAAGCCCAAGAATTGCGCGAGTGGCGCTCGAAAGAGAAGTTGGAGAAGTTGGCGGCCTATGCCGACAATCCTGTGTCCTCTACTGTGTTGGTGTTGGTGCACAGAAACAAGATGCCAGACAAAAGGCTGTCTGCTGTCAAGCGCATTCAAAAGGCCGGTGTGGTGTTTCAATCGGACCGCATACGGGACTACAAGTTGCCCGATTGGATCGAGAGGCATGTTGCCGCCAATCAACGCCGCATTTCCCCCAGAACAGCTCAGATTTTGGCTGAGTATTTGGGCAATGACCTCAAAAAGATCGCGGGTGAAATGGAGAAGCTCTTCATTGCCTTGCCCGAAGGAGGGGAGGTGAGCGATGCGCTGATTGAACAGCACATTGGCATCTCTAAAGAGTACAACATTTTCGAACTCACGAACGCTTTGGCCGACAAAGACATTTCGCGTGTGACCCGCATCATACAATACATGCGGGCCAACGAGAAAAACCATCCGGTGCCCAGGATCTTGCCCACCCTGACCAATTATTTCGCGCGAATTCTCACCTTCCATCACCTGCCCAGCCATGACCCATCTGCGGTGGCTTCGGCTTTGAGGGTTCATCCGTTTGCTGCCAAAGAATACGCTCGGGCTGCACGCAACTACCCAGCAAAAAAGGTGTCTCGCATTTTTGGCTACCTCAGAGAATGCGATGCGCGCTCCAAGGGGATCAACAATGCCACGGTGGCCCCCTATGATTTGTTGGAAGAAGCGTTGTTCAAGACCCTGCATTGAGGTTTTGCAAACCCAATGCCTGTCCAATTGTTTGATCCAAGATGAGCCTTCAGAACGACCTCCTTTTACGTGCACTTGCTGGAGAGAGCACGCCCCGTCCACCGGTTTGGTTGATGCGCCAAGCCGGACGGATTCTGCCTGAATACCGGGCCATTCGCAGCCGGCTGTCGGGATTTAAGGAGTTGGTGGAAACCCCAGAACTGGCTTGCGAAGTCACCATTCAACCCGTTGACCTGCTCGGGGTCGATGCAGCCATTTTGTTCAGCGACATCTTGGTGGTTCCCGAGGCCATGGGTCTGCCTTATGAATTGGTCGAAAAAGTGGGCCCTCGGTTTCCAGAGACCATAGGTTCAGCATCAGACCTCAAAAGATTGCATGCAGTGGAGCCCGAGGAACACTTGGGCTATGTGATGGAAGCCATGCGCATGACCCGGAAAGAGCTGAATGGTCGGGTCCCTCTGATTGGTTTTGCCGGCGCACCATGGACCATTTTCTGTTACATGGTTGAGGGTGGGGGCAGCAAGGAGTGGAGCCGCGCCCGGAGAATGCTCAGGAGTGAACCCGCCTTGGCAGAGGATTTGCTGGATCGAATCACAGAGGCCACCATTTTGTACCTGAATGCTCAGGTGGACGCGGGAGCGCAAGCTTTGCAGCTCTTCGACAGTTGGGCAGGCGCCATGGACTCGGACTTGTTTGAGCGATACAGCATGCCCAGGTTGAAGCGAATTTGCGACGAAGTGAAAGGGGCACCGCTCATCGTATTCGCCAAAGGGGCAGGCTGGCAGATGGACAGGTTGTCTGAATTGTCGTGTCCGGCCTTGGGCGTGGATTGGCACATGCCCATAGCTGAGGCGCGTCGCAGGGCTCCGGAACATGTGCTTCAGGGCAACTTGGACCCCTCCGTTCTTTATGGGACAGAAGCCGAAGTGAGGGCAGCAACACAACGAATGTTGTCGCATTTTGGAAGGGGCAGGTACGTGGCTAACTTGGGCCATGGTGTGTACCCCGACATTCACCCCGACCGGGTGAGGGCATTCATCGACGAAGTCAAGCAAAGTGCCCACATTGGGAACGTCAATTGAGAAAGAAAACCATGCGGAATTTGATCACCATTAGTGCGTTAGGCGCACTCCTTCTTCCATTTGTTCCTGCTGAATTGCATGCACAGGATGAGAACCTTGTGCCCAATGGGAGTTTTGAGAACGGCGACATCAAGCGCCTCAAAAACTATGGCCAACTGGAGGAGATTACCTCAGATTGGTTTGCCTACACGGATGCCCCTCTGGACTTGTTTAGCACCGATGTGAAGAGCGAAAAGGTGATGGTCCCTGGCAATGCATACGGGTATGAAGATCCGTCAGATGGAAACCGCTATGCCGGTTTTAGGGCGCACACCAAAAGCCCCAAACTCGCCCGAACCTATTTCCAAGTCAGGTTGGCTGAAAACTTGGCCAAGAATCAGATGTACTGCGTGAGTTTTGACATCTCGCTCAGCGATTTGTCCAAGTATGCCGTCAATGGGATCGGGGCTTATTTCTCGGATCGGAAAGAAACCCAGCCCAATTTGGGCATTGTGGCCAGAGATCCTCAGGTGAAGCACAAAACCGACAAGGTGATGCAGCTCAATGAAGGCTGGGAAACCCTTTGTGGAACCGTCTTGGGCACGGGCACAGAAGAATACATGACCATTGGAGGATTCAATGGAACCAAAGACTTGGAGGAAGAGAAAGTCAAGAAGCCGAAAAGTGTAATGGGCGTTCAGCAGCTCCAGGCCTACTACTACCTCGACAATGTGAGTGTGGTACCGGTTGACGCCAAGAGTCAATGCAGTTGTTCTAAGTCGTCCAAGCACAGCACCGGATTTGGTGTATGGAGGTCCATCTTTGCCCAGTGACATGTCCGATTCGGATGTTTTGGGTCGCTCGGCGGTCTACTACGCTTTTGTGAAACGCGTCTTTACGGAGGATGGCAAAGGGACTTTGAATCGATTGGCTTCCATTTTGAAGGCCCATTCCAATTGGACAGTGGATGTGATTGGACACTGTGACAACGATGAGGTCGCTGAAGGAAAGATCAACCCTCGGTTTGCCGAACAGGAAGGAAACGGGCTGAGCAAGTCAAAAGATACTTGGTTTCTCAAGGGGTGTCAGAGGGGCAATTGAATGTCGTGGGCAGCGAGAATTCGGACCCAGCTTCAACCAAAGACTCCGAACTCGCCCGGGCGAAAAACCGCCGTGTGACTTTCCGCATCAAGTAAACAACGTTTGACTTTTGTGTTTCCGAAGGTGGTCACGGCCTCTGGGTTGTGGCTGTTGTTCCTTGGGACAGGATTTTCGCAGACGGTTCTGGACAGAAACTCATTGCTTCCCGACGGAGGCTTTGAGCAGAAGAAGTTCTGTCCAGGAGACTACAACAACCAACGTCTGAGGACCCTGCACTGAATGGCAGCAGCCGACACAAGGCACGCCTGATCACTTTGTGTCTTGCAGCAGCCGCGCAGGGGTTCCTATAAATCGGTTTGGAGAGGAGGCAGCTTTAGAAGGCGAGGCCTACGGAGGGCTGGTTTTGTTCAGCCGTTCCAAATGGCGTTACAGGGAATATCTGAGCGCCAAGATGAAGCGCGAATTGGCGCCCAATGAATGGGTGTGCATTTCAGTTTGGCTATCCGCGGCGGAAACTGCGGGCATTGTGGCCGATGGATTCGGGGTCACTTGTCTCCGAGACGCGCCCTCGCGGTGAGCGTGACTTTCTTGCTTGAAGTGACGCCGCAAATGGAGAACCCAGCCGGCCATTTTATAGAGGTAAAAGAAGGCTGGGTCAAGCTGTCAGATGCGGTTCAGGCCGAGGGGGGAGAGCGTTGGTTGACTTTGGGGAATTTTCGATGCCCAAGGGTGCGACCCGCTTGGCAGCTCTCTGCGGACTGCACCCAGCGATGCCACGGACTGGGCGTACGTCATACATCGATGGCGTGGAGGTGGTGCCAGTTGACCGACCGGAAGATTGCTCCTGTTTGGTCCGCAAAATCGAGGATGAAATGCACCGATCCTCCGGAGCCCCTCACACGGGTCAGGGAATTGGAGAGGGACACCTTGCATTTCGACTTTGATCAGGCATCCTTGCAGGGGAGAAGATCAGGACAAGCTGGAGCGATGGGGAGGCATGCTGCGCAGAAATCGATTCTTGCGGTTGGAGGTGCATGGCCACACCGATGCCACGGGACCGGAAGGCTACAATTCAGCCTTGTCCAAAAGGAGAGCAGACACAGTCTTTGAGTACCTCATGGACATTGGGGTGGCCCCAGACCGAATGCGCACAACGGCACATGGCAGCCAACAGCCCACGGCCACCAACGCCCATGACTCTGGTCGGGCTAAAAACCGAAGGGTGGAGTTCCGCTTGGTGGAGCAGGCCTTTATTGAAGTGGATTGAGCGTCTTGACCCGATGCAGGGTCCTGTAAGCTTAGGCGAAGACTCGCTTTGTGGAATGGCCAACAGGTAATCAAGGCCACCACAAAGAACCCGATGAGGACCAGAGCGAATTGCGCATGCTGCCGGTGAGGCCTTCGATGTAGCCCCAGCTGAACATGCCGATGACCACCCCGAGTTTCTCGAGGACTTCGTAGAAAGCTGAAGTACGATGCGTGTCGTCTGTGTCGGGCAGCATCTTGGTATAGGTGGAGCGGTTCACGCTTTGGGTGCCGCCCATCATGAATCCAATCATGCCCGCGGCGATGAAGAACATGAGTGATGCCGTCGACAAGGACGTAGCAAAAGGCACACGTCCGTCCCAGAGGCCGTGGCTAGCATGAGCACTTGGACTGTTGCCGATGCGTTGGCTCAGCCGGCTGAACAGAAAGGCGCCGGGGATGGCGACGACCTGCACGAGGATGATGGCGATGATGAGTTGGTCGTCGGCCAGTTTGATTTCTTTGATGCCAAAAGAGGACGCCATGAGCATGATGGTTTGAACGGCCATGCTCATCACGAAAAAGCTCAGTAGATAGCGCGTGATGCTGGGTCTTGCCCTTGAGGTCAAGTGCACACCTTGCGCAATTCACGAAACCCTGCCACAGGAGATTGCCTTCGGGCGGTTCTTGACTTGAACGGCATCGGCGAAAGGTGATTTGGGCCCATCCAGCCCACCACATGCCCACGCCGATGAAGGCCCACCGCGTCAAGTGGTCACCAATGCCCATGATCAGCGCCAAGCAGAGCAGCAAGATGATGATCGAGCCAGTGAACCCCCACGAATATCCTTTGGCCGACAGCAGGTCTTGGTCTTCGGCGGGTGCGATTTCTGGCAAGGAAAGCGTTGTAGAAACCCAGGCTTCCCCAAGCGCCGATGTTGGCCATGAACAGAGGCGGTCATGCTCCATTCCAAATGCTTGGGGTCGAACCAAAACAGGCCGATGCACCCGGCGGCACCCATGTAGCAGAAGATCTTCAGGAAGAGGAGCTTGCGCCCAAATAGTCCGCCATGCCCGCAAGCAGGGGCGAGGCGATGATGACGATAGAAAAGACGCTCCAAGGACGTAGCTGTAGAGCTGGGTGTTGATGAACTCCCTTCCAAAGAACATCACCTTGTCGGATCGGTGCCATCGGCGCCCTTCCGTGGTGGTGATGGCGTTGTAGAAGATGGGGAAGATGGCCGTGGTGATGACCAGGAAGTAGGCAGCATTGGCCCAGTCGTAGAACAGCCATCCTTTTTGGATGGCGCGTTCAGAGTATTGGTGTGCCTTGCGATTGCAGTGTCCCATTTGGGCAATATACGCGGCCACAAGTCGGCCTCTAGGCCAGAAGCCCTTGGCTGTCCACTTCGTTGGCAATGTGGTCGCCAATGGCCAATGAGGCCGTCGCGGCTGGGAGAAGGGGCATTCAACACGTGAACGCTTCGTCCTTGGGAGATGATTCGGAAATCGTCTTTGGTGTCGCCGTCGGGCCTCAAAAGCAACGCGCGAACCCCGCTCCGGCCCGGGCGCAGGTCGTCCATTTCCAAGGAGGGCACGAGCCGCTGCAAGGTCTTGAGGAAGAGCTTTTTGGAAAATGCCCGGCGGTATTCGTTGATGCCAAAGGACATGTTCTTGAAGAACAGGCGCCAGGTGCCGCCATATCCCAAGGCTTCAGCGGTGTCTTTGAGGCTAAAGTCCGTCTTGCCGTAGCCTTCGCGCTTGAAGGTGAACACGGCGTTGGGGCCGCATTCAATGTCGCCATTGGTCATGCGGGTGAAGTGCACCCCAAGGAAGGGGAACTGCGGATTGGGGACGGGGTAGATGAGGTTGCGGACCTTGTGTTTGGCGTGGTCCTCCAGCTCGTAGTAGTCCCCGCGGAAAGCCCACCACGCGCTCCGGCAGGGCCACCCCATCCTTGCGCGCAAGGCGGTCGGCTTGCAAGCCCGCGCACACCACCAGTCCCCGTGCGTGAAAGTCGCCTTGGGCGTGTGAACGGTCACGCCTGGTGTCTCTGGGTGAAGTCGGTGGCCTCTACCGCGGTGAAGACGCGGCTTTCCGGCTGGATGCCCATGGCCACTTCCGCCATTTTGGCGGTGGCGGCTCGGAAGTCGATGATGCCCGTGCAGGGCACCCACAATCCCGCCACGGCCTTGACATGGGGCTCGATGTCTCGGACGGCTTGGCCTTCGAGGCGCTCCAAGGCCCTCGATCTTGTTTTGAATGCCCAGCCCGTGGATCTTCTCGAGCATGGGGAGCTCGTCTTCTGTGGCCGCGGCCACGACCTTTCCGCAGACATCGTGCTCCACACCGTACTCCTTGGCAAAAGCCACCAACTCATGGCGCCCCTTCACGCAATTGGTGGCCTTGAGGCTGCCCGGCGGGTAGTACAGTCCGCTGTGGATGACGCCACTGTTGTGGCCGGTCTGGTGGTCGCTCAGGATGTCCTCTTTTTCCAGCAGGGCAATGCGGGCCTCGGGATGGCGGCGCTGCAGCTTGTAGAAGCGCGCGGCACCGACGATGCCGCCGCCCACGACGATGAGGTCAAATGTCGGGCTGGGTTCATGCCGGGTCAGTTGTCGCGGCGGCGAAGATAACGTGGCCCGTGTGCCGGGCGTTCAAGGGAGGTGCAGTGCTCAGCGACAGGATGTGAATGGACCGCTGGCGCTCTTCGATGCGGGGGATTGCCAGTGTCGCTGATATTTCCAAATCAGGCGGTACCCGTAGATGCCGTCGGGAACGAAGTGAAGGCCATCCATCCAAGGGATTCTGGCCTTCGCCCATCCACGTACGCTCGGGGTCGTCGGTGGCCCAGACCAGTTCGCCCCAGCGGTCAAAGACCTGAAGAGTGAATTCGTCGAGTTCCGGGCAGTTGGTTTCGACTTTGAATCCATCGTTGATGCCGTCGTTGTCGGGCGTGAATGCCGTGGGCACCCACATGTCACACCCACAGTACTCTTGGGTGACCTCCACCACAGCGACGTCGTGCCAGCAGGCGTTTTCCGCTTCAACAGGTACAGTGCCCGCGCCCACCGTAGGGTTGAGTCCCTCACTTCGGGGTCGTCCAGAAGAGGGTGTAGGGCAGTTCGTTCGAGGTCCGTGCCTTCGACCGCCTCTGAGCTCGGCCAGGACCTCGGTGGTTTCATCCCAGCAAACGACCCCTGAGAGGGGAAGGCGGTCACCTCCAATGTGGGCCAGACATCTACGGCGACGGAAGTCGAATCTGCGCAGCCTGTCATGCTGTCGAAGACGCGCACCACATAGTCGCCCTCATCGATCCATTGTGGCCCTCCAGTGGTGACGTTGTCGTTCACAGACCAAACCCACCACCCAACAGGGCTCTGGGGTTGAACAGGCCAAGTCCATTCCACTGCAGGATCCAGGACGCATCGAATGACGGTGTCCGGCAGCGGTCCGATTTCGGGGACCGGCCACCATTGAATTTGGGTTTGCTCCGTTTGGAGGCAATTCCCAATGCCCACTGTGACTTCGAAGGGCCCTGTGCCATCGTCTGCACTCAGCAACAAGGTGTTGCCCTCTGTCCCCGTTGACCAAACGGCAGTTTCATGGTTTCCTGAGACCTCCAATTCCACCATGGCATCGGAGCATGCCCCTGTGGGTGCTGAGAGGCTGAAAGCAATTGGAGGGCTGTTGATTCAAGAACAAGGTGGAGCTTGAAGTGCAGCCATTGGCGCCCGTCAAATTTGCCGTGTAAGCTCCGGGCCCGGCTTGATTCGGCGCTGCGGTGCCATCGGGAAGCGTCCAGGAGGAGAGGGCCGATCCGGGGTTGGGGACAGCCGTCACCAGGCCGGTTTGGTCCCAAACACAACTCCTCGGGAATGGCGCTGAGTTGTGCGGTGGGCAGAGGCAAAACATCAATGTTCAAGAGGATGGGGGAGCCGGGGCATCCGCTGACTTCCGCAATCACCTCCGCATCCACAACCTGGGTGATGTCCAATGTGTTTCCCGGTTGGCCATTGCCATTGACGTACCACTGAATGGTGGCGGGGATGTCGGTGTTGGCCACCACCGTGACGGTTTCCCCTTCGCAAAATGAAACGGCTGGCCCTGGGTCCACAGAAAGTTCAGGGGAATTTTGATTAAAGACCTCCACAGACAGGGTTTCAGAGCAGGTCTCCAAGGTGCCAGTGACGTCGTAGGTGCCCGCTGTCGAAACGGTCAACGAGGGTTGCCCTGTGTTGTTCCAGTCGAGTGTGGCACCGGAATTGGCAGTGGCCGAAAGGACGGTGGGGGTGTTGTCACAAATGGTGACCTCTGCCGAAGTCAAGGTCAGTCCAGGGTTGGGCAATGCCTCCACGGTGATGCTTTCGGATTGAGGGCAATTGGTGTTGGTGGTTTCAATGACGTAAGTCCCCACTCCGGCATTGATGGTGCTTGAGTTCAGGGAGGCCCAAGTCACGGTTTGTCCGGTTGCAGAGGCCACGATGGTGCCTGTTTCTCCCGGGCAAAGGGCGTAGGGGGGTTGGGGTGCCAACAGCAGGCCTGGGATGCCAGAAGGGTTGCTGAATTCCACCAAGCAAAACGACTGGCTGTTGCTGGCGCCGCCCGTGCTACCGGTGAAACCCCAGTAGACTTCACTATCGCCGGCAAAGACATCGTTGACCAAGTCCACATTGGCATTGATGCGTTCCACGCCGTCGAAAGTCACCAGGAACACTTGGGTGACCGGATCCCACTCCATGTGCACGTCATGGTCGATGCCGTCTTCAATGTTGGCGTTTGTTGAGCTGGCTTGGATGGTGTTGGGGGGGCAACCATCGAGGCAATCGGGGCTGTTGTGGTTGTGGGTTCCGTCCCGTTGCAAGGCCACGTGGTCATAAATGGGGTCTCCCACATTTCCATTGGCCCAAGTGTCAAACTCCACAATCAACGAGGGATTGAATTGTGGGTCAGTGAAGCCAAGGGCTGGGGTGAAGTTGCCGTACCCCATGTTTCCTCCATTCCCAGAGGTGATGGTGTTGGGGCCATTTTGTTGAAGCATCCAAGCAATGCCATCGGCACCGCCATCGTTCGAGCCCAAGTTCACGGTCAGGTCCAGTGAAAATGGAAAAGCAACGTCAATGGTGCAGTCGCTCCAGGCCGCTCCGCGTTGGCCTGTATTGTTGGGCGTCAATTGAACGCAGTCTGCTCCCAAAAGCACAGCGTCTTCCACCACGGTGAATTGAGCCATGGCAGGTTGAGCCATGAAGAGCCCCAGCAGGAGTGACAGAAAAAAGCGCACGCCGCAAAATAAGAAGGCCCGCACGAGGCGGGCCTTTCTTGCATGTATTTCGATCAGCTTCAGCTTCCCTTGGCAGGGCTCACTTTGGCTTTCTTCTCGGTCTTCTCTTCAGAGCGGGTCATGGTAGCAGCCATTTTTCCTTGCTCTTTTCCAGCATTCTTGGCCTTGCCCTTCTTGCCTTTCTTTCCTTTGGTATCGGTGCAAGATGACTTGGCTGAGCAGCAGCTCTTTCCCGCGTCAGCTTTGCCTTGGCAGCAAGAGGATTTGCTTTTTGTGCATTCGGTCTTGGCCTTGCTGTCTGTGCAAGAGCTGCTTTGAGCAGAGGCTGTTGCGCCGAACAAAAAGAGGGCGCCGATGAGGAAAATGTGCTTCATGACTTCGTTTGTATGCAATAAAGGTACGAATTGTGCTTTCAACGCATGACGAACCCGCTTATTTTGTGGATGCAAACATGACATCAAAAGCCAAAAGCACTGAACATCAACCCATGGGAAGGCGCGAGCGGTCTTTTTGGTGGGCAGCCATTGCTGCTTCAGCGGTGCACGTTTTGGCCTTGGGGCTTCTTGAGCATTGGGGGAGGTTGCCAGAACCGGAGGTCCACACGTTTGCTTCTGTGGATTTCGTCGACTTCGAGCAGTTGGAGACTCGAACAATGGAGGAGGCGGTGCGTGAACGGATGGAAGAGCGCATGTCTCAGAACATCCGAAATGTTTCAGCCAATGCCCAGTCCCAGAGGAGCGAAGAAGCCCAAAGTTCCCGTGTGGATGCCGCACAAATGGCCAGCGATGTTGAGGCTGAGTTGAGGGCTTTTGAGCAAGCCGCCTTCGATGCATTGGCAGAGGGAAGGAGCCCTTCAGAGTCCGCGGCTGCAACTCAAAACGCAGAACGACATTCAGAGACCCTGGACCAGTACGAAAATTGGGATGCCCGATACGAAGGTCAAGTCACCGCCGAATTTGATTTGGCGGGACGTGGTGCCCTCAAGTTGGATGTTCCCGGCTATCGATGCCGGGGTGGAGGGGTGGTCGTTCTGAAGATTGCGGTCGCTCCAGGCGGTGAGGTTACAGAGGCCGTTGTGGTGTCTGCCGTGCCACAGGGCGGGTCAGCCTTGGGCGAATGTCTGAAAACTGAATCGGTGAAAAGCGCCATCCAATGCCGTTTCCAGTCAAAGGCCGATGCGCCGAGAAGACAATTGGGAACCTTGACCTACCGGTTCATTGCCCAGTGAGCCCCGCGTAATCCGACAAATAGGCAAAGGCTGGATTGAGCTCTCCCTTGAGGTTTGTCTCTGAAGCTCCGTCGAGGATGCCTTGGGCGTCACCTTCAGCCACCAAGGGAACAATGTGTTCCAACAGCGTGGCTCCAAAATCTGCGCTCGCGTCCCTGGGGAGTTCACAGGGCAAGTTGTCGACGGCCATCACTGCAATGCTGCCTTCAGCTTTGAAAGGCACGCGCTTTTCGGCAATGGGGTCGTAACCGTACATCGGGTCGGCGATGGTGCTTGGCTCCAAGGTCGATGCCACAGGGCCATCGATGTCGCAGCTGATGTCGGCCACCACGGAGATTCGCCACCCTTCATCTCGGATGTCTTGGCGGGTGTAGAGAAAAGGAGAGCCTTCCGCCCAAAAGTGACCGGCGATGAACAGGTCCGTTGATCGGCCAAAGGCCATGAAGGTGCTCTCGTAATCCAAGGGGTCATCACAAAACTCCTTGAAGTCAAACCCACCATCCGATTTTCTGCGGTTGTAGTCTTCCAAGTCCAAATGCGTGAACACGGGTTCGCCGAAGTCCTCGCGCAAGTAATCGACGGGGTGGACCTCACGGATGCGCATGGCTTCCAGGATTTCTCGGGCACCGTTGCCGACGCGCCCATGACCCGTCAAGGCGATTTTCGTGTTGGCTTCCAGCTTCACCTTAGACAGGTGGCTTTCCATTTCCTTGCGATCGGCACAATCGATGGCCTGTGGCAGGGAGTAAGTGTCGTGGTGGAGACCAAAAGTTCGAAAGGCGTTGTAGGACCCGACAATGCCCGCGTAGCGACCAAAGCCAATGATTCTTCTTCCGCCCGGGCGCTTGAGCAATTCGTAGTCGATGAGCCGAATGCGTTTGTTTAGGCAGGCCTTGAGCAAGTCTGCGTTGTAGGGCTGAAGCTTGTAAGTGTGCGAGAAAAAAAAGTAGGTCTTGTCCGGAATCAATTGGTCTACGGGCACTTCTTTGACACCAAAGAGCACGTCGCAATCCGAGAGGTCCTCGTTGAGTTCTACCCCACAATCGGCATATTCCTGGTCGGTGATCCGTCGAACTTGACTGGGTTGTACCACCAGCTCCACGTACGGAAACCGCTCCAACACTTGGGTGCATTGCTCCGGCGTCAGCGGCACGCGCTGGTCTGGTGGCACCTTTCCTTCTCTGATGATTCCAATCCTCATGTCTTCAATACAACTGCACCAATGTATGTCCGTTGCATGGCCCACAATGGGCAAAGAAGAAAGGTTTTTGCGGTTGTCAAGAATGGAGAATGGGGAAAACTGAATGGGCCAAGCTGGTTGAACACCTCAATGGGAGAAGTCAGTCTTAAGAAGATCCATTTCTCAGGAATGGAATGGGCCAGCGTCGCACGAGTCTTACTTGATTTTGGCGCATTTTTGCGGCATGAATGAAAGGACGGGCATCATCATAATGACCTTGTTGATGCTGATGGTTTCGGGGTGTAAGCGCTTTGAGTCAGTGGTAGAAACAGAGTTGCATGTGGAGCGCTATGCCGAGTCACTTGAGCCTCTTCCTGCGGAGCCGGATTATTCCAAAGGGGAGGCGTGGGCAGCCCTTCCATGGCGAGCGGACCCTGCTGATCTTTTGCCCAGGGGCAGACGCGTGTCAGAGGGACCAGGGACAGCCGATGTTTTTTATCTGCACCCGACCATTTACGAAAAGGGAGAGGCGTGGAATGCCCCATTGGACAGTGCGACATTAAACGAGGCTGTAGACCAATGGCCATTGCGTCACCAGGCGTCAATTTTCAATGGTGCGGGCCGTGTCTTTGCACCGCGTTATCGCCAAGCCCACATCCGTGTTTTTGCCGTCAAGGACAGCTTGAGTTTGGCGGCGCTTCAACTGGCATATAGCGACATTCGGGCGGCGTTCCAGCATTACTTGGATCACCACGACAATGGGCGGCCCCTCATCATCGCCGCCCACAGCCAAGGCAGTTGGCATGCGCGCTGGCTGCTCCAGGAATTCTTTGATGGTCAGCCGTTGCAAGAGAGGCTGGTCGCCGCGTACATCCCTGGGATGGACATCTACCCGTCAGATTTCAAGGCGATCAAGCCTTGTGAGTCCGCCACAGATCAACATTGTTATTGCACTTGGATGAGCTACGGCGCGGGCTTTGTCCCTTCTTGGCTTGGCTACAAGGAAGAGCCACCGAGCGCCATTCACCCCATTTCATGGACCACGGCGCTGGACCACACCAATGAACGTGACATGCACAGGGGTGCGGTTCGGGAGTCATTCAAAAACAAAAACCCCGGCAGCATCACAGCGAGGCTGAGGCCGGAAGGGGTGTTGTGGGTGGACCAACCGCACATGTTCTTGGTCGGCCGCTGGCTGCACCGCGACAACTGGCACGTGGGCGATTTCAACCTCTTCTGGGACAACATCCGCACCAATGTCCACGACAGATTGGATGCTGCGCCTATGAATTGAGGATTGGGTCGTAACTATGTAGCATGCATCTTCAACGATATGGTGCCCTTCTCGCAGGGGCTTTTTTTATGTGTTTTTTTTCGGTTAGCTCAGCTCAGGTGAGCCTGCCGTTTGATTTCGAATCGGCCACGGTCACTTCTGTCTTTACGGATTTTGACGGGGGCACTGCAGAAGTGGTCGCCAATCCGGCCCCTGACGCAGTCAACGAAAGCGCCTCGGTGGCGAAGATTGTGCGGGATGGTGGCTTGCCATGGGCGGGATCGCTGATTCAGCTCGATGACTACCTCGACTTTTCAGAAGCGACCAGCATTCGCATGAAGGTGTGGTCACCACGTCAAGGCGTTCGCATCAAGTTCAAGTTGGAGGGCGACGCGGACAGTGGAAGGAGACCAGTGGAACGTGACCCAAGGCGGATGGGAAACCATGCATTGGAACTTCGTGGGAGCGCCCTCGATGCTGTTCAATAAGCTTGTGTTCATGTTTGACTTCGAAAATGTGGGCGACGGATCAGCGGAGTCTACATTTTACTTCGACGACATTGAACAGGTAGACGCGAGCGACGGTTTGGCCACAATGGATTTGCCTGCCACTTTCGAGGACCCTGCTGTCGATCCGACCACCTATGATTTTTGGGGCGCGGCTTCTCACATCGTAGAGGATCCAACCAACCCAGGAAACAACGTGGTGGAGGTCGTGAAGATGTCCACGGCAGCGCCATGGGCGGGAACCGTCATTGGTACGTTGGCTGGTTTGGCCAACCCCATTCCTTTCACAGCAGAGGAGTTGGAGATCAGCGTCCGTGTATGGACACCCGAGGCCGGCACCCCCATCCTCCTGAAGGCGGAAATGGCGGGCAATCCGATCGCGGTGGAGACCATTCAGTACTCTTCTCAGGAAGGGTGGGAGACGTTGACTTGGAACTTTGGCAATGAATTGCCCAACACGCCTGAAATCGAACTGGGCTTCCCTCACAACTTGCTGGCCATCTTCTTCGGCTTTGGCGAAGATGCTGTGGAAGGCGGCACCACGTACTACTTCGACGACGTGTACTTCGGTGAAGCCCCTGTGACCAACAACGTGGAAGCACAAGAGGCCTCCAACATCACCATGTTCCCGAACCCTGTCGGCCAAAATGACCTTTTGCGCGTAGCCGGTGTAGATGCGGGCACGACTGCCACTGTGGTGGACGCCATGGGCCGCACGGTGTGGCAAGGAGCGTTGGCCGCCAGCGGCAACCGCCTCGGCCTTCGCACAGGTACCTACACGGTTCGCATCCAGACGGCCCAAGGCACGATTCGCCAACAGCTGTTGGTCCGCTAACCACAGGCCTCTTCTTGCTCTATCTTCGTAAACCGCTTTGGCTTGGGCCAAGGCGGTTTGCGCTTCTGCGTGTTTTGTTCTCTGACATCCTGCCACCGAAGTGGAAAAACAACAACAACAATAACTGGGGCCGATTTTGGATTTGACAGCAAGACAAACGGCACGGTCAGCATGCCGAGTGCTTAGGGTAGCCACTCGTTAATCCCGAAACCCAAGCCATAACTGGCAACACTTCCTACGCGCTCGCGGCCTAATCCTCTTGGAGGATTTGCCTAATTCTAGCCACAAGGTGGCAGAACGAGCTGTCCCGTCTCGTCGTTCGGATCCTATCCGCGAGACAATGGGGCATCAGGAGAATGGATCTAGCGAAAGGGGCGTCTTGACCCTGTAGCGAAACTTTACAAGGCTAAGTCAGAGATGGGCCGTCCACGGTCAGCCTCTGGTCGAAAATCAATCGTGGACTGAGCATGGAGAACGCCGCGCGCGTTGCTTGTTTGGACCCGGGTTCGACTCCCGGCGGCTCCACCTAAACGAATGTGAAAAACAGCCCGTGAGCCCAGTATTCTCGGCTTTTTTTCTTCCCGGACTAGTGGAAGGTCACGGAAATCTGCGCAGAGTGGGTCATGTAGCGTATTTGAGCGGTTTCGCCGCTAGGAACAGCACCTAGTAGCAAGTAATGAGGGCAGTCCATCTTTCTAAACTTTTAATGGTGTTCTCAATGTTTGTGTCAACCTTTTTTTCAGGCATGTCGATTCCTGCGCTAGCTAGGAAAGCAGTTAATTGGGTGGCCTTAATCATGTAACTTACATTTTCTGCACCAACGTGTTTTGCGACACAAAGACCAACTAGGCAGCCCTCTTCGTTAAAAACGGGACCTCCACTGTTGCCAGGTTGAAGTGCTGCATCAATTTGGTTATGTCTTATATCTCCGTCAAAACCTGATCTAGCGGTCACTTGGCCGAACGTTAGTTTGATTTGCTTGCCCATAGTGTTAACAAGGGGATATCCCATGCCAAATACCTTTTCACCTAGGTTCAATTGAGTTGTGCACATTCCAAAAGGTGGTGTTCCGAATGAGCCTGTTATTTCGAGCTTGAGTAGAGCGAGATCATTCGGAGAGTCCTTTTGAATAATGTTAGCTGTGTAGTCTCGTTTTGTTTCTCCATCTGTGTATGACACTATAATTTTCTTTGCGTCTTCCACAACATGTGCATTTGTCAGCACATAGCCTGCTGGGGATATGATGATGCCAGACCCACTTGACGCTGGCGCTTGAACATCGCTTGCTTCAGTTGATGTTGCTTGCGACGACATGGAATTTGGGAATACTTTTAAGTATCCTACTTCGGTTCCATCAATGGTTGTGCTCAGGAGTGGGGGGTTGTGAATCCACAGGAGGTCGTCTCTAAGAGATTTATTGCCCATGTAGTAATCACTGTGCCAAACTTCACTGGAAGCTGTTGGTTTAAGGCGGGCTTTAATGTCTCCTGTGTCCCACAAGGAACTTCCTCCACTGAGATAGATCACATCAAAAAAATCGCCTTGTTTCGCTTTGGCGATGGCAATTCGATAGGGTGTACTGATTCCTTCATAGACTCCTTCAATAAGATATCTGTCTTGTTCGTTCCACTCATTTTTAAATGAAGCTTCTGATATTTGAATGTGCGGGTGTGTCCACTTCCAGACTATCATTTCCTTTACCTCTACTTCAGCCCCCGCTCCTATTAGGATTCCGAATTCGTGGCCAACAATATCAGGTCCACTCATCGAAGTGTTGATGAAAGTGCTGTTTTTAGTTCCGATATAAAACTGGCCTGGTTTTTTCTGGATGTTCAGCTCGACCCAGTCATCGTTGAGGCAAGCAAAATTTTCGGTTTTGAGGGTTTGGTGGTCTCCATTTCTCACTTGTCCGGCAGTAACTTCTGTGCGTTTTTGGCGGCCTTGGTAAGGGACGAATATGGCTTTGTTTTGTAATCTAACGTAATTATAGTTTTGCCAGTCTTTAAACCCGTATACTATCCCATAAGGAGGGTTGGTTTCCTTGACCGATATTTCTCGCGTACGTGGTGGGCTTCCAATTGTTTCTGTACACTCTACCTTGGTGCCGAATTCTCCCAGCCGATTGCGGATTGTAAATTTGCATGCGTATCCATTCTCATATCCTTCAGGTAAGCTGACCGTAGCCCTGGTGTTGTAACCCTTTTTGTTGTACTTGACTGAGTAAAATCCTGTGGATGGATAGTGGGATATTACAGTGTTATTGCTGTTAATAGTTGGCCACAGTATTTCAGTTGATTTAAAATTGGTGTTTTCAACTGTGGTCCACGGGGTCGTGGTTTGTCCGGAACAAAACTTTGGTCCCAGCAAGAGGACAATAGTAAAAATATGGAAATAAACTAAAGGCTGACTTTGATGATTACGGTTTACCATCCGAAGGAAATGACTGGGCATGTGGTAGGGTAAAATATGATGGTTTTTAGAGTAGAAAGATAACTTAGGAATCTGGGGTGGCTGGTGAGGTGGCCCGGGGCGTCAGAGATCTAAAATATTAATGAATGCTATGTGTAGGCACGGGGT
>CALSMK010000026.1 GCA_943787435.1 uncultured Flavobacteriales bacterium
GGTCCGAATCCAATGCGGTTGGAGAACATGTTGTTGTGATTTGCTGACGGCAAAGTAGGGGCACAGCGGTTGAACCGAGGGCGGCAATGGATGTTGTTTCAACATGCACGGCAAAGCCCACCTTCCTTCAAAGGATTGTGTCCACTGTGGACGCCCTTTTGACTGGCGCAAGAAGTGGGCCCGTTGCTGGGACGAGGTCAAGTACTGCAGTGAGCGGTGCCGCCGAACCGCCAAAACCAAATCCAAGGCCGAACAACCATGAAAACGCTACGCCTCATTCTGGGAGACCAATTGAATGCCGCGCACCCGTGGTTTGAGCAGACTTCGGACGAGGCGGTATACCTCATGGCTGAAATGCGCCAAGAGACCGACTATGCGCCCCACCACATTCAAAAAGTGCTCGCTTTTTTTGCGGCCATGCGGGCCTTTGCGGAGGAGCGCAGGGCCGAGGGCCACAAGGTGGTGTACTTGGGATTGGACGAAGGCAGAAACACCCAAGGTCTCGAGGCCAATGTGCGCATGGTGATGGCTGAAGAGGACTGTGAACGGTTTGAATACCAGTGGCCCGATGAGCACCGGCTCGATGAGCAACTCAAGGCCCTGGCCGCTGAATTTGGGGACCGGGCATCGTCCATTGACACCCACCATTTCTTCACCCAGCGTGGCGATTTGGCCGAGCAGTTCAAGGGGAAGAAGACCTATTTGATGGAGTCGTTTTACCGCCGGATGCGCAAGGCCCATGGGGTGCTCATGGAAAGTGGTGCCGATGGCATGGAGCCCGCTGGAGGAAAGTGGAACTACGACGCCACCAACCGCAAAAAGTTGCCCAAGGGCCACCGTCCGGTGGAGCCGCTTTTGTTTGAGCGGGATGTGACTGGACTCGAGGCCATGCTTCAGGACTGTGGGGTGAAGACCATCGGGAGCGTGGACGCTCAGCATTTTCTGTGGCCCGTGACCCGCGCAGAAGGTCTCGAGTTGCTGGACTTTTTTGTGGAGGAGTGTTTGCCGCGTTTTGGAGACTTCCAAGATGCCATGCACCCGGAATATTGGTCGCTCTACCACGCTCGGATCTCGTTTTGCATGAACGCCAAACTGATCTCTCCGGCAGAGGTGATCCAGGCGGTGGAAGACCGGTGGCGTGCCGACCCGGACCATGCGGACATCACCCAAGTCGAGGGCTTCATCCGTCAATTTTGGGCTGGCGCGAATACATGCGCGGGGTGTATTGGGCCCACATGCCCGGGTATGCAGACCTCAATTTCTTTGAGGCAGACAACGCCTTGCCCGCGTGGTTTTGGACGGGCGAAACAAAAATGGCCTGCGTCGGGCACGCCATTCGCCAGAGCTTGGATTACAGCTACGCCCACCACATCCAGCGTTTGATGGTGACGGGCAACTTTATGTTGTTGGCTGGGATTGATCCGGGCGAGGTAGACCGCTGGTATTTAGGTATTTATATAGATGCTATCGAGTGGGTGGAGATCACCAATACGCGCGGCATGAGTCAATTCGCCGATGGGGGCATCGTGGGGACCAAGCCCTATGCCGCTTCGGCCAACTACATGAAGAAAATGGGCCCGTACTGCAACGGTTGCAGCTACGATGCGGCCGACAAAACGGGGGACAACAGCTGCCCCCTCAACAGCCTGTACTGGCATTTCCACGCACGCAACCGGGCCAAGCTCGAGCGCAATCCCCGGATTGGGATGGCGTACCGCACTTGGGACAAGATGGCGCCCGAAAAGAGGGAAGCCCTGCTCGAGCGCGGTGATGCCGTGTTGGCCAACCTTGAAAACCTCTGACCATGCGCAGTCTAATCTGGTTTAGAAACGACCTCCGGGTCACCGACAATGCCACCCTCAATGCGGCTGTGGAAGCGTCCACCGAGGTCATTCCTGTTTTCGTAATGGATCCGCGTCAATGGTCCGAAGACCGTTGGGGTCAGGTCAAAACGGGCCCCTTCAGAACGCAGTTTTTGCTGGAGTCCCTTGCCGATCTCAAGTCCGAGTTGGAAGACTTGGGTGGCGCGCTGGTCATTCGCCAAGGCGAGCCTGCAGAGGTCCTCAAGGCGTTGGCAGACCAATGGGGTGCCCACGCTGTATTTGCGACTGCGGAGCATACCCGCGAAGAGTTGGACCGCGAAACAGAGGTGGGAGAGATGCTGGACCTCCGCCTCCAGGAGCAGCTGACGATGTACCACCCGGATGACCTGCCGTTTGAGCTCGCGCAACTTCCCGATGTGTTTACCCGCTTTCGCGGAAAAATGGAGAAGCGTTCCGAGGTTCGGGACCCTATGAAGGAGCCTGAGTCCGTGGCGGTGCCCCAAGGCCTGCTGTCCGATGAAGTGCCCACCTTGAAGGAGCTGGGGGTGAATGCGCCGGTCAAGGATGCCCGCGGTGTGCTCCCGTTCAAAGGAGGGGCCGTGGCGGCTTGGGAACGCATGGACCATTATTTCTGGGAGACCAAGAAGTTGAGGGTTTACAAGAAGACCCGCAACGGCCTGCTCGGCGCCGACTACAGTTCCAAGTTCTCGCCGTGGCTCGCGCTGGGCTGCATCAGTCCCCGCGAGATCCATGCGCAAATCCGTGCTTTTGAGGCCGAGGTAGAAAAGAACGAGGACACGTATTGGCTCATTTTCGAGCTGATTTGGCGCGACTATTTCCGCTACGTGGCCATGCGCTACGGCAACCGGATATTCCACAAGCGCGGCATCAAAGACGAGAGCCCAAAGTGGCGGACCGACCGCCGCACCTTCGAATCCTGGTGCGAGGGCCGGACCAAGTGTGACTTCGTGAACGCCAACATGCGAGAGCTGGCCGCCACGGGCTTCATGTCCAACCGCGGCCGCCAGAATGTGGCCAGTTACCTGGTGCACGACATGGGTGTCGACTGGCGCTTGGGGGCCAGTTGGTTTGAGCACATGCTCCTCGACCACGACCCGGCGAGCAACTGCGGCAACTGGATCTACGTGGCTGGCGTGGGCAACGACCCGCGACCCAACCGCAAATTCAACACCTCAGGCCAGGCCGAACGCTACGATGCAGACGGCAAATACCGCAGACACTGGAGCCATGCGACTTTGGAACTTGACCTATAACGACCCGAGACGCTGGGCCGAAGTCCACGCCATTTCGGGCAAGCCGCTCGGCCTTTGGGCGTCTCTCAAAGCCGGAGGTACAGGCTCGCCGCGCGCTGAGCTCGTGGGCGGGTCAGGTGAACTCAATGAATTGGTCAGCGTCGCATCGTCGCGCACCGGCTGCAATTTTGAGCGCACCACAGAAGGCGCCATCCTTTATTTCCGCAGCCGATTGGAAGTGTATGGTGCCCCCTTTGCAAGAGGAGACATCAGCGGCGTCACCCGGATGCCTGAAGGCGACGGCGAGCGCCTGACCATGTGGTGCGGTTGGACGCACCCCAACGGCACGCCTTCTTCGGGCAGCGTGGACATGCGCCTGTCCCGTTCCAGTGCAGAACGCATGGAGTTGTACATCCGGCGCTGGTTGGTGGCGGAGTGAGGTTCAGTCGAAGCCGACGACCTCTACGATAGAGAATTCATCGCCTTGACCAAAGTTGCCGTAGACCACCTGGTAGATGCCCTCTGATGGGCTGTAAATGGCGCCGCCCAAGTCGCTCCATCCGGTGGCAGGAACTTCTGCGGCCAAATCAGACAAGGTGACAGAGGGCTTCGGAGCCACGTCCGAGCTGCTGAATGCATACAGGGCTGAAAGTCCGATGGCCAGAAAAAAGCCCAAGAGGGCAGAGGTGAAATTGAAGGATTGCATGCCTTCAATCTCGGCAAATTTTAAAAGCAGCGACTATGCCTTCCAGTCGGCCATGCAAACCTCGCCATGGATTTGGAGGTGGCGGATGGCGTCAAGTTCGCGCAATACAGCGTCCAAATCCCGGCCAATGGGCTTCAGGTGGTATGCTTGGTGAAGGACAATTCCGCCGCGGTCCAGAATGAACAGTCCCCGGTTGCAGAGCAAGTCAGAGGTGGCCACAAGCTTGCCGAAAGGGTCGTATTCAAAATTGCCGTCAAGGGTGCCAAAGGCGTCGGAAACGTTCCGGTTCATGTCGGCAATCAAAGGGTATTTTACCCCCTCGGCTCCACCTTGATTGGCAGGTGTGCGCATGTATTGTTTGTGGGTAGAAGCGGAGTCCGTGCTGCACCCCACCACCACAGCATCTCGGGAGGCGAAGTCCGCCAGCCTGTCTTGGAAAGCGTGTACTTCAGATCCGCAGACCGAGGTGAAGTCTTCGGGATAGAAAAACAGCACCACGTATTTGCCGCGGTATTGTTCGAGGGTGAATTCGCGGATGACCTGGCCGTCTTGGACAGCTGTGGCCTTGATTTCGGGGGCGATGTTTCCTAGGAGTGGCATGGTGCGAAGTTGAGGTGAACGCTTGGAACAATGGCGCAACAGGGGCAATTGTTCACGTCAGGATTCTTTGAGGGGTGGGGACACGGGTATCTTCGCGCTTGTGTCGGCATCAGACAAAGACAAGTTGGGCAAAGTGAATCGGAAGGTCCAAGGGGCGTTGCGTCCAGAGGAAGAATTCTTCAACCGGGAGCTGAGTTGGTTGGCCTTCAACGAGAGGGTCCTGCAAGAGGCGGAAGATGAGCAGGTACCACCGGTAGAGCGAATGCGGTTCTTGGGAATTTTCTCCAACAACTTGGATGAGTTTTTTCGGGTTCGTGTGGCGGCACTGCGTCGCATGGCCATGTTGGGCAAGCGAACCACGACCACCCTCGGATTTGGGGTCGAAGAAACCGTGGTGGGCATCACCGAGCGGGTCATCGATCTGCAGTCCAGGTTCAATCATGCGTTTGACGAGGTAGAAGGGCAGTTGGCTGAACAGGGGATTGACCTGATGAATGAGGACCAGCTCGACGAGGAGCAAATGGCCTTTGTGCTCAATCACTTCAACCGGAAGGTGCGTCCCCAACTCGTGCCCATTTTGATTTCAGACGTGGGCGTTCCAGAGTTGAGAGATGGTGCGGTTTACCAGGCCATTGTGGTGGAAGGCGATGTGTCCAAGCGGGCGCGGTTTGCCCTGCTGGAGTTGCCGGATCATTTGGACCGCTTTGTGGTGCTTCCAGAGAAAGGAGGGAGGCAGGGCATCATGTTCCTTGATGATGTGGTCCGCGTGGGATTGCCTCGGCTTTTTGCCACGTTCAAGCCCACGGCTGTCTCCGCCTATGGCATCAAGGTGACGCGCGATGCGGAGATTGACATGGACGATGACCTGTCCAAGTCACTGCTCGAAAAGATGCGCAAAGGCATAGCCAAGAGGAAGCATGGAGATTATGTCCGGTTTTTGTTTGACCGCACCATGCCCGAAGAGCTGTTGAAGTTTTTGATTCGAAAGTTGGGGGTGGTGGATGAGGCCAACATCATTGCCGGAGGGCGGTATCACAATCGCCGAGACCTGATTGGATTTCCTGATTTGGATCGCCCCGACTTGGTCTTCAGGAAAATGAGGCCTCTGCCGCATCGCCACTTGAAAGGCAAGCCCAGCATTTTTGCAGAAGTGGCCAAGCGCGACATTCTGTTGCACTATCCCTACCATGCATTTTCCCAGTTGGTGGACATGCTGAGGGAGGCAGCCATTGACCCCAAGGTGACGGCCATAAGGATCAACTTGTACCGGGTGGCCAAAAACTCGCACATCATCAATGCCCTCACCAGTGCTGCCATGAATGGCAAGGAGGTGCAAGTGGTGATTGAGCTTCAGGCTCGATTTGATGAGCGCAACAACATCAAGGTGACCCAGTCCCTTCAAGAGGCGGGCATTCAGGTCATTTTTGGCGTTGCAGGCCTCAAAACCCACTCCAAGTTGTTGTTGATTGCCCGCAAAGAAGGACGCCAAGAAAGGCTCTATGCCCATGTGGGAACCGGCAACTTCAACGAGGCCACAGCAGGAGTGTTTGGTGACTTGGCGCTGCTCACGGCCGACCGAAGGGTGGCTGGTGAAGTGGAAAGGCTCTTCCAGTTCTTCGAGCACAACTACCAGCGCGGGGTGTTCCGGCATTTGATTGTGTCCCCTTACAGCACCCGCCGTCGGTTCACCCAAATGATCGACCGAGAGATCGCCGAGGCCAAAGCAGGGCGCAAGGCTTGGATGATTTTAAAGTGCAACAACCTCACAGATGCGGGGATGATTCGCAAGCTTTATGCGGCCAGTCAAGCCGGCGTCGACATCAAACTCATTGTGCGCGGTGCATGTGCTTTGAGGGCGGGCGTCAAAGGCCTCAGTGAGCACATTGAGGCTTTCAGTGTGGTGGGGCGGTTCTTGGAGCATGCGCGTTTGGTGGCCTTTGGGGCTGGAGGGAAGCCGGAGTTTTACATCTCCAGTGCCGATTGGATGACCCGAAACCTCGACCGCAGAATTGAGGTGAGCGTACCCATCTATGACGAGACTTTGCAGGCCGAAATCAGCGCCATGTTGGACCTTCAGCTCAAGGACAATGTCAAGCGACGAAAGCTGGACAAGAAGCAGCGCAACCGCTATGTCTCTGCGTCAGGCGACATGCCCGACATCGAAAGCCACAAGGCCATCTACGCTTTTTATAAGCGGCAGTTGCCAGGTGCCAAATCCAAGCCATGAGGTACGCAGCCATTGACATCGGTTCGAATGCGGTTCGGCTCCTGATCAAGGAGATCCGGGTGGATGAAGAAGGGGTTCACTCCGACAAGGTGGCCTATACTAGGCTGCCCATTCGCCTGGGAGAAGACGTGTTTGTTATTGGCAAAATTGGCAAGTCAAAGGCAGGCCAATTGGTGTCTGCCATGAAGGCCTTTAAGTGGTTGATCAAAGCCATGGAGGTGAAGTCTTGGAGGGCGTGTGCGACCAGCGCCATGCGCGAGGCGGCCAATGGTCCAGAGGTGGTGGAACGCATCCGCAAAGAGGCTGACTTGGACATCCAAGTGATCGGTGGTCAAGAGGAGGCTGACCTCATTTTCTTGAACTTTTCGATCAGTGTTCTGGACAAGAATCAAGACTACTTGTACGTGGACGTTGGTGGGGGGTCGACCGAGCTGACGTTGATTCGACAGGGCCAGCGTCTGGCAGGACGTAGCTTCAAGGTGGGTTCGGTTCGTCTCATGCAGGGACAAGTGGACTCATCCGTTTGGAAATCCATGGCCAAGTGGTCCAAAGCCCTGCTCGATGAGCACGGTGTCACCTCGCCAATGGCCATTGGGACCGGAGGAAACATCAACCAGCTTCACAAATTGGCCAGGGGCGCATCTCGCGCACCCATTGCGTTGTCTCGACTGGCTGAACTCCATGAAGAATTGGAAGGCATGACCTATTCGGAACGGATGGATCGGTTCGGGCTCAAGCCAGACCGGGCCGATGTCATTGTCCCCGCAGGTTCCATCTACTTGAAGGTCATGGACATGGTGGCTGCCCCGTCCATCGTCATCCCCAAGGTGGGTTTGGGCGATGGGATGATTTTGGATTTGCACCGCAGAGCGGCGGATTGACTATGCCGGAATGGCCTTTTGACAAAGGGTCCGTATTCGAAGCAACTCCGCATTAAGCCGAGCGCTGGTTTGGCTGTTGATGAGTTCGCCTTTTCTCTCTTGTTCGAGGGCGTTAGCGAATTCGGCGGGGGACCATTCCTCGCGCATGGCCAAGACTTGAGCGTCATCCAGCATGCGCTCGGATGACCAGGCCATCATTTTAGATTGGTACTGCTGTTGAATGCGCACCAAGCATTCCCCCAGCCGGGACAAACAGCTGGGATTGAGTGTGGAAGCCATGGCGGTGCGCAAACGGCTCACATTGTCTGCATGCTGCCTCACCATGGCGTCCGCTGTGCCTTCGAGGGGGTCCAATTCGGGAATGCCTGCGATGGGTTCGGTGAGTTCAATCCCCAATGTCTCCCCCACTTCGGAGGCGGCGACCAACCGATCGACCTTGGCCCGATACACCTGAGGAATTACCGTTTGCTTGAATAAAAAATCCCGCAGTTGGAAAACATGGTTCTCCAAGGCTTCGCAGGTTTCTTGGTGGGTAGGAGAGTCGGGCAATTGAAGCACGAGCAGGGCAGTCTGACGGTCCATTGGGCCAAGTTAGGCCATGGGCAACCGCCGCTTGGTAGGGCCATTGGCGTTAATTCACGTTACAAACTGGGTATGCGTCTCCATGTGATGGGGGACTGTTGTTGCCAATCCTTAATTTTCGGCATGCAACAACGCATTCCTGTTACCATGTGGATTTCTATCAGTCTCAGTGTGCTTCTTCTGGCGTGTTCGTCAGGAGAAACTTCTCAGAAAAGAAACGGTCGTGTCGTGGACCCAACAGCGGCCTTGGCGGCCACGGTGAAAACCAGCCCTGAAGGCGGCTCAGATGCAGCAACTGCCTCGGGCCCTGAAGCCCAACAGGTGTCCGGTGGGGGCAAAGAAAACCCCAATTACTTCAACGGCATCAATGACCAGAACCGAGGAGACAAGCAGGGAAAGGTGGCTTTCTCGGGCAGCGTTCCAGGACGCAATGGCATGATTTATTTGTTTGAGACCGAAGGCAGAAACATTGCTGTTTTGGATTCTGCAAGAATGACCAACGGCAGTTTTGATTTTGGGAAAGTGTCGGTCGGTCGGGGTTTTTATGGCCTTGGATTCGAAACAGGGAAGAAGACCGCAGACATCATTTTGAACCCCGATGAGCCAGTGTTGTCCATTGCGTTTCAAAACGCGCGCATGATTGGTGGTGGAACGGAGAGTTTGGAAAACCGAGGTTGGTTCGCCTATCGTGGCGCAGAAGCGGCGAACAAGAACCAAATCCGACAGCTTTACAAATCAGGGAAGGGTCAAGAGGCCGCAACAAAGGCCAAGGTGAAAGCCAAAGAGGATGAATTGGCCCAAACCCAACACAAATTCATTCGGGATTACCCGGGGACATACTTGGCCAAATTCCTAACCTGGAAACAGCCGAGGTTCATCGGCAATCAGGGCACATTCTTGAGCGATTTGGACGTCAATGACAACAGCCTGACGCGTTCTATGGCGTTGCCAGACCGGATTCAGTCCATGATGCGGACATTCAGCGGGGGCAAGGACTCGGGTTTCTTGAGTTGCATCGACTTGGTGAAGGCCTCTTGCGAGGAAAATCCCGTGGTTTTGGAGTTTGCCTTGTACAACATGCTCGATGGGTTTTACAACACAGGCAAGGAGACCATCTGCCAGTACATTTTGGACAACTACATCTTTGATGAGGACTGCGGAGCCAACCTTTCAGATGTGATTCGTCAAAGGGCCCAGGGCATCATCAACCTCCGTGTGGGCAACACGCCACCCAACTTTCGGATCGCCGATCCTTCCGGAAATATGGTGGATCTGTCCGCAGAAGTGGCCAAGAACAAGTACACATTGATCATGTTTTGGGCCAGTTGGTGTCACAAGTGTGAGCAGGAAATCCCCAACCTGGTGCCCATGTACAAGGATTACAACCCACGGGGATTTGGTGCGATTGGAATTTCAGTGGATCAGCAAAAAGTGGCCTGGACCAATGCAATCGCCGAAAACAACATTCCGTGGGCCAACGTGTGCCAGTTGAAAGGGTGGGATGCCCCCATCACGGATGACTACAAAATCACCCAGACGCCCACGTACTTCCTTTTGGATGAGGAGGGAAAGATTGTGTTGAAGCCCGAGCGTTGGTTCGAGGTGCAGCGCTTCCTTCAGTCGCGGATCTGAGGCGACCCCGCTGCGTTGGTTGGGTCATTACCTATGTCAACCTGAGTCAACGGTCTTTCCACTCTTCGATCAGGCCGGTGTAGAGTTCGGCATGGCGCTGGGCCGAGGCCCCCGCGTTGCAAGTCTGTGCATTCGCTCTTCCAGCTGTGATCAATTGTGACCGCAGTGTCGCGTCGTTTAGGACTTGCTCAACGCCTTCCCGAATGTCAGATGGCTGACCTGGATCCACGAGGAGGGCTCCGGCCCCAGCCGTCTCATTCATGGGCGCTTTTTGGCTGGTGATCACCGGCACTCCGATGGTTTGAGCTTCAATGATGGGCATCCCATATCCTTCCAGTGTGGAGCAAAAAAGGAGCACATCGGATTCCGCATACTCGGCTTGAAGCTGCGATTCACTCAGTTTGGAGGCACAGCTGTAGTCCAAGCCGTGTCCCTGGAGCATGCTGTGTTGCTCGGTGGAGGGCTCCCCAATGATGCGAAGGTGGACGTTCAGTCCTGCGAGAGGCTTCAGCATGACCACGTAGGTTCTTGTTGTCGGCCATACCGATGTGAAGCACGCGCGGAATGTCATTCTTGGGCTCGGAGTCACGGGGCTGAAACGTGGGGGAGATGACACTGGGGATCACCTGTATCCGGTTGGCAGGGAAGGAAGTCCTGGAAACAATGTCCCTTTTGGTCTCTTCGGAAACGGCAATGATGCGATGGCAAGACTGGAGAGGAAGGTTGAGCCAAAAGACGTTCTTGAGCCACCTCTTGATCGCATTTCCCTCGTTCAACATGCCCAAGTCATGAATGGTGAGGACCAGGGGCTTGTGGTTCATGCCAATGGCAGCAAAGTGAACGTCACCTGTGATGTGAATCACCAGTGGACTCAATTGTCGAACCTCCTTCCAAATGTGCCACCGGTTGAAAAGGCCAGAGGTAAAGCGACTGGCCACGTGAACCTGAGGCGGGGTCTCATTGTCGGGCCATGCTTGATGCATGGTGCGATAAGACGTCTCGATGCTGAAATTGCCCAAGCTTCGAGGCTTTCTCATGACCCACACCACACGTGAAGTAGACACCTCCGACATCCCTGCAAAATAAGGAGCCATGGTTAGGCGTGCCGAAGGGATTCGATGGGGTCGAGCTGGGACGCCTTCCGGGCCGGGTAATAACCGCTGGCCAAGCTCACGACGCCACTGAGGATCAACGCCACGAAGACCCAGCCCCAAGGAAGCGCAAAGGGGGCTTCGAGGTAATGGGCCACAACATTGCCAACGCCTATGCCCAGTGCGACGCCAAAGAGGCCGCCAAAGAGGCCGATGATGACCACCTCCACCAGGAATTGGGTTTGTATGGTCTTCGCGTTGGCACCCAGTGCTTTGCGAAGCCCGATTTCTCGGGTGCGCTCGGTGACGGTCACCAACATGATGTTGGTCAGGCCAATGGAAGATCCAAAAAGGGTGATCAGTCCCAAAAACAATGCGGCATACGTCACAGAGCTGATGCTGTCGTTGAACTGAGCGATGAGGGCATCGGAGCGGCTGATTCGGAAGCTGTCTTCTGTGCCGGGCAGGTCGCCTCGAATGGCGCGCATTTCGCCGATGACTTGCGCAGACAGTGCGCCGATGGTTTCGGGGTCTGGGGATTTAACCTGTACGCTGTAAGAGGTCCTGGCCCCACTGAATCGGGCGCGAATTTCTCCAACTGGCAGGATGGCTTGGTTGTCTTGAGACATGCCAAACGAAGCCCCTTGCTCGCCCAATACTCCTACGATTCGGTATCGACGGTTCCGGATTCTCACGTCCTGATCGATGGGGTTCTCTGCAGGTGAAAACAACTTGCTGATCACATCGCTGCCCAAAATCACCAACGGGGCATTGCGCCTCACTTCCTCTTCCGTGAAATTTCTTCCTGCCTTCAGGTCATAGCCGCTCATGGGCAGAAACCCTTCGTCTCCTCCGACCACAAGAACATTCGGATCGGTTTCTTTTCCCTCTCGGGAAAGTCGCCCCATCATGGTTCCCCTTGCCGAAACTGAAGTGGCTGCGACTTCAGCGGTTTCCTTTTTCAAGGACATGGCGTCTTCAAATGAAATGGGGTTTGAGTCGCCCAGTCGACGGCCACCAAATGCACCACGGTCCCGCTTTTGATCCACCTGAAGTGTGCCTGCGCCGAGCCCCACGAATTGCTCGATGAGGCTTGAACGCAAGGCTTCTGTGGCGGTGATCATGGACATGAGGGCCATGATCCCGGTTCCAATGATGGTCACAGTCAGCAGCGTTCGCAGCCATTGCGCCCGAATGGAACGCAGGGCCAAATTGACCTGTTCAAGGAGCACAGCGCGCGTCATGGTTCAAAGCTACGGTCCCTCGTATCTTCGCCGCCGCAACGCTTCAACCCTTATCGACATGTTTGATCTCGAGATGATCCGCGCCGTGTATGACCGTTTCCCCAGCCGAGTGGCTGCGGCGCGTCAAGTGACCGGCAAACCATTGACGCTCGCAGAGAAGATTCTCTACACGCACTTGTGGGATGGAGACGCTTCTAGCGCCTTCAGCCGTGGAAAGGACTATGTGGACTTCGCGCCGGACCGCGTGGCCATGCAGGATGCCACAGCACAAATGGCCTTGCTTCAGTTCATGCAAGCCGGAAAGGCCAAGACAGCAGTGCCTTCGACGGTGCACTGCGACCACTTGATTCAAGCCAAGGTGGGGGCGGATACGGACTTGCAGGAGGCCATCAACCGCAACAACGAGGTCTACAACTTCCTCGAGTCGGTGTCCGACAAATACGGCATCGGATTCTGGAAGCCTGGAGCCGGCATCATTCACCAGGTGGTGCTCGAGAACTATGCCTTTCCTGGAGGCATGATGATCGGAACCGACAGCCACACTGTGAACGCTGGAGGATTGGGCATGGTGGCCATTGGTGTGGGCGGTGCCGACGCGGTAGACGTGATGGCAGGAATGCCTTGGGAGCTCAAATTCCCCAAGTTGATCGGGGTCAAGTTGACCGGAAAAATGAGCGGCTGGACCAGCCCGAAGGATGTGATTTTGAAGGTGGCCGGAATCCTGACCGCCAAAGGTGGAACCGGATGCATCGTCGAGTACTTCGGCGAGGGTGCCGATGCGATGAGCTGCACTGGAAAGGGCACCATTTGCAACATGGGCGCTGAGATCGGCGCCACCACTTCCACGTTTGGATACGATGAGAGCATGGGCCGTTACCTGCGGGCGACGGGCCGCGCAGATGTGGCGGCTTTGGCCGATGGCATTGCCGAGCACCTTACAGGTGACGCAGAAGTGTATGCCAGCCCAGAGCAGTACTTCGACCAGGTCATCGAGATTGACCTCACCACTTTAGAGCCTCACTTGAACGGACCGTTCAGCCCAGACCTCGCCACTCCAGTGAGCAAGATGGCCGAGCTGTGCGCGGAGAAGGGGTACCCCACTCAGATTGAATTTGGCCTCATCGGTTCTTGCACCAACTCCAGCTACGAGGACATCACGCGCAGCGCGTCCTTGGCCAAAGCGGCAGTGGAGGCGGGTGTGCAGAGCAAGGGCAAGCTGACCATCACGCCGGGTTCTGAGCTCGTGCGGTACACCTTGGAGCGGGATGGCGTGCTCGACACCTTCGACAAGATGGGGGCCGATGTCTTCGCCAACGCTTGCGGACCTTGCATCGGTCAATGGGCGAGGAGCGGAGCCGAGAAGAAGGAGAAGAACAGCATCGTGCACAGTTTCAACCGGAACTTTGCCAAGCGTGCTGATGGCAACCCCAACACCCACGCTTTTGTGGGGTCACCCGAGGTGGTGACGGCCATTGCCTTGGCCGGCGACTTGACCTTCAACCCCATGACCGACACCCTCGATGGTGCGGATGGCCCCATGAGGTTGCCCGTTCCTACGGGATACGAGTTGCCAGAAAAGGGATTCGATGTGGAGGACGCGGGTTACTTGGCCCCTGCGGATGATGGCAGCGGCGTACAAGTGGTGGTGAACGGAGAAAGCGAGCGCTTGCAGTTGTTGACGCCCTTCCAGCCTTGGGACGGAGCCAACCTCATGGGCATGCGCCTGTTGATCAAGGCTGCCGGCAAATGCACCACAGACCACATTTCGATGGCCGGTCCATGGTTGCGTTACCGCGGTCACCTCGACAACATCTCAAACAACACGCTGACCGGAGCGGTGAACGCCTTTGGCGGAGCCACCAATGCGGTGGTGAACCAGCTCGACGGTTCCACCGGAGAAGTGCCCGCTGTGGCTCGCGCTTACAAAGCAGCAGGTGTTCCCACCTTGGTGGTGGGCGACTCCAACTACGGAGAGGGCAGTTCACGTGAGCATGCCGCCATGCAGCCCCGCCACCTTGGGGTGCGTGTGGTCTTGGTCAAGTCCTTTGCGCGCATTCACGAGACGAACCTCAAGAAGCAGGGAATGCTCGGCTTGACCTTCGCCAACGAAGCCGACTACGATGTGATCCGCGAAGACGACACCTTTGACATGGTCGATCTCAAGGATTTCGCACCGGGCAAGCCCTTGACCATCGCGGTCAATCACGCCGACGGAAGCGAAGACACCATCGTGTGTAACCACACCTACAACGCACAGCAAATCGAGTGGTTCCAGTCTGGATCTGCCCTCAACCTTATTAAGCAACAGAACGCATGAAGCATTTGGCATTCATTTTCCTCATGGTGATTGGCCTTCAGGTTCAAGGCCAAGAGCAGGAAGGCACAGGAATCATCAAAGCGAATCCATTCGGTTGGTTCGCCGGACAGTATCAATTTGGTTATGAGCACTTCCTTTCCGAGAAGCTCTCTGTCCAAGTCATGCCCGGTGGAATCTTTTCAGTGGTCAACTTGAGCATCACCGATTCTACAGGGTTTTCATTTGAATCTTATGAAGCCACACGGGGTGGTTTTATCGTGGTGCCAGAGGTTCGTTACTATTTGGGTGACGTGGCTCCTGATGGGCTTTACATCGCTCCGTTTGGTCGTTTTCGTTCTGTGAAGACGACGGTGGATTCAGATCAGGCCAGCACAAGGACACGTCAATCCATTGGCGGTGGATTCGTTTTGGGATATCAGTACCAATTGGCCAATGGCCTCACTGGCGAGCTGTTTTTGGGTCCTCAATTCAAGTCGTCTACGACCACGTATACATCAAATTTCGAGGCCTATGAGGACCTCAGTTCAGATGATTCTGAAGGCTCGGGTCTTCGTTTTGGGTTGACCATTGGTATCGGTTGGTGAGGCTATGGAAGTGGTTCGTGAAATCCCTTTGAAGGTGCGGATGGCCTGTTTGATTTTCCTGGCCTTGCTCTCGGGCATCGGGTCAGAGGTACAGGCGCAGTCTCCTTCACAAATGGTGGTCAAATCAAACCCCTTTGGTTGGTTTGCAGGCCAATTTCAAGTGGCTGTTGAACGCCCGTTTTCCGATCGCTGTTCATGGCAAATGTCCGCGGGTGTCGTGCGCTCAAATTTGGAGTTGAACACCTCGGATTTGGAGAGTCTACTGGGGGTCAAGACTTCGCTTAATTCTGTGGATTGGTTGGGCTTTATCGTGCAGCCGGAAGCCAGGGTGTACTTGTCTCAGGAAACCATGAAGGGCTTTTATTTCGGGGCTTTTGCAAGGGTGAGGGCGATTCAAAGGACCATGGTGACCAATTTCACAGGGGTCCAGCGCAGAACCGCTCTCGGAGCCGGTGTGGTACTGGGAGGACAGTTCAAGGTTTCAGATACCGTGCGCGGAGACTTGTTCATCGGGCCTCAGGTGAAGTCTGTCACCACGACCATCGGAGAACACTTCATTTACGGAGAAGAGGAGTGGGTGCCGGGCATTCGCTTCGGGATGAATTTTGGGTGGACGCGCTGAGAAACTCAGGAGGTTTGGGCGGGTTGAATGCACAGGTCTCAGGGGTAAACTTGGTGTTGTTGCCCGGTGGAGCTGTCTGGTGGCCGTCAGCGTCCACGCTGTGGCTGAGCGACCTTCATTTGGGGAAGGCAGCCCATTTTAGAAAGCATGGGGTTCCCATCGGTTCAGAGCCCACTTTGGCCACCCTTCATCGGTTGCGAGAGAACTTGAAGTCATTCAAGCCCAGCCGGGTATTGCTGCTGGGAGATTTGTTTCACAGCGACATCAATAAGGAATGGTCCCCGTTTGCAGACCTCTGCTTGGAGCATGCCCACTTGGATTGGGTTCTGGTTCGAGGCAACCACGACGACATCCCCGATGCACTGCTTCAAGAAGCTGGGATTCGGCAAATGGATCGGCTGGACGAAGGGCCATTCACGTTTACCCACGACCCGGCGGATTGGATGGAGGGGTTTGGTTACCACGTTTGCGGGCACGTTCACCCTGGCGTTAGGTTGTCTGGGTCGGGCCGTCAAAAGCTGCGTGTTCGCTGCTTTTTGTTTGGCCAAAAGCAGGCCGTGATGCCGGCGTATGGTGCATTTACTGGAATGCACGTGATTTCCCCCACCAAATCAGACCGCGTTTATGCAGTCACGGAAGAAGCCGTGATTGAAGTTTAAACGCTTGCCGCTCACTGCTGGCAAGGCAAGCCATAGGCAGCCAGAATGGACAAAATGTCGGCTGCGGTGGTGATGCCGTCTCCATTGATGTCGGCGGGACAGGGATTGCTCAAATCAAACTGGCAGGACCCATCGTCCGAGTTGGCTCCCAAGGTGTAATTGGTGGCATCGAGGTAGGTGCAACCCAAGTACAAGCAGCTGTTGTCGTCGTCTGTGGCCAAGGCGTTGTAATTGGAGGCATTGAAGTCCAGGCACCCCGCCACTTCGTCCCCGTCACAAATGCCGTCATCGTCGGAATCATTGGTGCAGTTGCCATTGCAGTCTTCTCCGATGTTGGCGTATTGACAGGAGCCATCGTCATAGGTGCTGGCCGCATCATAGTTGCAGCCGATTGGATCGGTGCAGCCACATGGCGGTGCCACAAACAAGGGAGTGATGGTGACCGGTTCGGTTTCCCCAAAGGGAAGTACCGTGACATTGAGGCTGCCTTCAATGGGAGTGGCGGAGGTGAATTGGCCCAACAAAACAGAGAGGTCGTCGCCGGCAAAAGAGGCCTCATTTGCTTCATCCGTGCTCCATCCATCACCGGATACACCGCCGATGAACAGTGATTCTCCCAATTCAAAAAGAGTGCTCCATAACCCTGTAGAGGCCGTCAGGTGCGAAGGTTCACCGGTCGCTCCAGGTTGGTCCAGTCCGATGGTGAGCCAAGAGTCCAACGCGACCTCGATGTTGTTGGCGAATGCTGAAGAGTCGATGTCGGTGACGAGCAAGCCTCCGCTGGCAGACTGGTAGAAGTTGTTGTCGCTGCCAATGAAGGTGGAGTTGCCTCCAGAGCCATTCACGGCCAACACTTGGTCTTGGGGATGGCTGCATGTGATGTAGACCCGGAACGTCGTCAGTCCTGTAAGACCGGGTTGTTCTGTACCCAACCCGGCGTGCCGTTCAACGTTGAGGCTGAACCCCAAAGCGTCATCGTAAATGCTGTAGCAGCAATAGATGCAAGAACCATCATTGTCGGTGAAAATGGGGTCGTAGTTGCATCCCACCGGGTCGTCACAACCCGCAATTTCATCGGCTTCGCAAACGCCGTCATCATCTAAGTCAATGTAGCAGTTGCCGCTGCAGTCCAAGGGGTAAAAGGGGAATTCGCAGCTGCAGTCTTCGTCCGTGGCTAAAGGGTCATGGTTGCACGCCCTGTCATCTGTGCACCCGCCGATCTCCAGTTCATCACAAATTCCATCGCCGTCAAAGTCATTGAGGCAATTGCTTTCGCAGTCGAGGTACAACTCGGGGTAGGTGCATGAATTGTTGTCGTAACAGGGTGATGCAGCCACGTAATTGCAGGCCATCTCATCGTTGCAGCTCGGAAAGATGCAACTTCCATTGTCTGTGATTGCGGTGGCCAAATAATTGCAGGCATCGGGGTTGGTGCACCCTACCAAAGGGTCATAAACTCCGTACAACACTTCTGGGTTGGCAAGGCTTCCAACGATGCCATTGGCCACAAAGTTGACGCTGTTGTCGCAAGTAGGTAGGCTGTCCAGGGCGGCGTCCCAAATCCTCACTTCCAAATCTGATTCACTGGCTTGGTTGCCATAAACCAGCATCAGTCCCGTGAAGTAGCCTGAATTGGCTTGAAAGTCGGTCGTGCCAGTCCCTCTGCAATTCCCGTTTTCATCAAAGATGGCGGCCACATTTTGTTCTCCAGCTCCCACCAGTCCATCAATTGAAATGGTGAAGGTGAGCGTCATGCTGAACTCATATGCGCTGGGAACAACCACCCAGTCTTGCGGCTGAGCGCGCAGGCCAGAAGTGATGCACACGAAAAAGCCAACCATGGCCAATCGTAAGGAGAAGCAAGGCATAGTGGAAGATAATCTCTCCCGGTAGATTATTCGACAACGATGGTAAAGTTCCCTTTTAAAGTGCGTTCGAACCCAACGAGCTCTCCGTCCAATTCTCGGCGGACAAGAAAGTCGAGGTTCACGGTCTCTTCTCCTCCCGAGATGGGCGCAGCGATTACACTGGCCACTCCGTTGGTGACGCGGAAGGTTTGAGTCGTGTCAAAGGCGACATTGAAATTCGTCTCGTCAAATTGGGTGAACACTCCATCTGCAGGATAGAAGATGGCGCCTTGTTGTACGTTGGGAACATCGAGAATCAGACTTACGCCGTGTTCTTCATTTTCTCCTTCTGCAGTGGCGTCAGCGGTCACAAAGTACCGCCTCGAAAACAAGCTGTCTTCTTGCTGTAAGTAGACGTATTCCGCGCCGAGGACTTCCATGGAGTCCCCATCCAAGACCAGTGTGCCGCAATCGCAGCGATACACAGGGGGCAAATAGTCTTCCGATGAGGAGCACGCCGTCAAGAGGACGGCTACAAATGCGGGGGCGATAAGGGCTGAAATGCGCTTCATGGACTTCATAAAAATGACCGACAAACTCACCTGTCAGGGTAGCGAAGGTAACGACTTCGATTTTCCAGAAAGGCGTTGCGATCGTCGGCCCACAATTTTTCCAAGCCATCCTTTGAAATGCCTTTCTCCAGGGCCAGGCGCAGCGAGGAGTCTCCTGCCAGCTGATCAAAGAATTCGGGTCGATCGACGAAGGGACTTTGGTCACCCGCAGGCGTGTCTTTCCAGGCGGCCATGACATCTTGAAGCACCTCGAGGTGAAGGCGTCCATCGGTTTGGCTGGCTTGCCAAGAGCCCAAACGGCGGAGCAAGGAAAAGCCCGTGCAGGCTTGGCCTGCATGTTTGGGGTATTTGGATGCGGCGTTGGGCGTAGGTGTGAACCGATGAGGTGCCCGAATCATGCCAGGAAAGCCCACCACAGTGAACGGGGAAGTGGTCCCGCGCCCCACGCTGGCGATCGTGGCCTCGAGCAGCACCAAGTGCGGATACAGCTGGATGGCGGCTGCGCTGGGAAGATTTGGACTGGGTGCCAGACCCGGCGTCCATTTTTGATTGCGATTCCACCCCTTGACAGGAATAACCGTCAAGCTGCATCGCAACTCGGGGTCCGGGGAGGCCGAATATCCGCCACCCAACCAACCTTCTTGGTTGCCCATGTCTGCCAATTCTCCCAAGGTCATGCCGTGGACCAGTGGGATGGGCAGAAATCCAACAAAAGACCGGAAGGTCGCTGTATCCAAGATGGGGCCGTCTGTGATGTGGCCATTGGGGTTGGGCCGGTCCAGCACCACCAGGGGGATGTCCTGTTCAGCGCAAGCTTCCATCACGAGGAAAAGCGTGGAAAGAAACGTGTAGCACCTTACTCCAACATCTTGAATGTCATACAGAATAACATCGATGTCTTCAAGTTGAGAGGCGGTGGGTTTTTTGTGGGTTCCGTAAAGAGACTTGACCGGAATTCCGGTCCGAGGATCGATTCCACTGTCTGCTTTTTCACCATCCGGCAAATCCCCCCTGAATCCATGCTCTGGTCCAAAAGCAGCTGTGACTTCAATGCCAAGGGAAAGCAAGGTGTCCACCAAGTGGGTGGCGCTGCCTGAGGCAGATTTGACGACAGCAGTGTGGTTGCACACAATGCCGACTTTTTTGCCCTCGATCAAGGGGAGATACTCCTCCATTTGTACATCTCCAGGAACCACTTGGGCGCGGAGTGACGGAACAGCTGTGAGCAACAGAAGGGGAAAAACGAAGGCCGCTTTCATGATGGCAAAGTAACGCGCCACATACCTTGCGTGTTATGTCCAAGCGTTCCCGATTGGCTGTGCGGTTTCTCGCCCGTCGAATGACCATCGATCCCACAGGAAAGGGGATTGCCCGTCCTGTGGTGCGCATAGCCGAAGGCGGAGTGGCGGTTGGGGTGGCCCTCATCATCTTGTCTTTGGCGATTGTGCAAGGGTTTCAGCGTGATGTGCGAGACCTGGTCGTGGGCTTTGGGGCCCATCTGAGGGTTGTCGCCGCGGACCAAGGCCGAGCACAGGGCACGGACAGGGTGGCTTGGGCCGATGTGGATACTGAGGCCCTAGTAGCCATCCCAGGGGTTGAGCAAGTTCAAGCTTTTGCCCAGCGCCCGGCCATTTTGGAGACGGCAGAAGAGGTGGAAGGGGTGGTGGTCAAAGGACTCGGGCTTGATGCAGACACGCTTTTTCTAAGAGAAAGACTGACCTCAGGTCGATTGCCCGACTTTTCACCAGCATCTGAATCCTTGGACATATTGGTTTCCTCGATTCAAGTCAGAGAATTGTCCTTGGATCTTGGCCAGCGGATTCGCCTTCTTTTGGCGAACGGCAATGGGGAGATGAGGCCTCGCGTATTCACGATTTGCGGCATTTACGAGACGGGACTTCAGGAATTCGATGCCGAGTATGTTTTTTGTGGCATTCATCACATTCAACAGCTCAGCGGTTGGGGAATTCAGGCGAGGTTGAAGGTCTCGGATCCAGTGGTGGAGGACTTGCCAGGTGTTCGGTATGTGCAGGCCTTGGCCACAGGGGGTCAAGACAGGCTTACTTATGCCTGGGAAGGCATGCCATGGAAAGGGGCAGGGCCGCACCCCATGGAGGGGGCTGGCGAAGCCCGTCTGGTCGTGCAGGATGGAGGAGAGACCTTGGGCGACACCGCTTGGGTGAGTTGGTCGCCGGATGCAGAGCCTGAGGTGCGGTTGGCAGGAGGCACCCACGACCGCTATGTGGGCGGTTTTGAAATGCGGGTTCAGAATTACAGCGACCTCTGGACCATGTCCGACAGTGTGTTTTTTGCTGTGCCTTACCACCTCGATGTGCGTTCGGTGGTGGATGATCACCCTGAGTTGTTTCAATGGTTGGCCATGCTTGACTTGAATGTGGAGCTCATCATTGGACTCATGCTCATGATTGCCATCCTCAACATGGCGTCAGCGCTCCTTCTTTTGATGCTGGAGCGCACCCGCAGCATTGGCTTGTTGAAAGCGGTGGGCATGGCTGATGGCCCGCTCATGGGGGTGTTTGTGCGGATTGCTGTGCGAATTCTTTTGCGTGGATTGTTGTGGGGAAACGTCATCGGTTTCGGGATGGCATGGCTCCAACTTGAAACAGGATGGATCACCCTCGATTCGAGGAGTTATTACCTCTCAACTGTGCCCATTCATCTCGATTTTGCGCAGATTGCCATGGTTGAGGCGGGGATTTTAGCGGTGTGTGCAGTGGCTATGTTTTTGCCCGCGAGGTTCATCGCAAGGTTGGACCCCGTTGAGGCCCTTCGATTCGACTGAGTCGAGGGGTATCTTTGTCCCAACGAATTGAGTCTTTCATGATCATTCACGAAAACATCCTCGGCGCCATCGGCAATACGCCCATGATCCGCCTCAATCAAGTTGCAGAGGATTTTCCTTGCCCTGTTTTGGCCAAAGTGGAGTACTTCAACCCCGGCCACAGCGTGAAAGACCGCATGGCCTTGAGCATGGTCGAGGCTGCTGAGCGCAATGGACACCTGAAACCCGGCGGCACCATCATTGAGTGCACCAGTGGCAATACTGGCATGGGCCTCGCTTTGGCATGTGCTGTCAAAGGGTACAAGTTGATTTGCACGATGAGCGACAAGCAGTCGCAAGAGAAGATTGACATCTTGCGCGCCGTGGGTGCAGAAGTCTATGTGTGTCCCACAGCGGTTGCCCCAGATCATCCGGACAGCTATTACAGTGTGGCTGAGCGCTTGAACAAGGAGATCCCCAACAGCGTCTGGTGCAACCAGTACGATAACCTGGCCAACCGCCAAGCGCATTACGACACCACTGGACCCGAAATTTGGAAGCAGACGGGCGGACGCATTACCCATTTCTGCACTGGCGTTGGAACGGGCGGTACCATCAGTGGTACAGCGAAATACTTAAAGGAGAAGAACCCCGACATCCAGATTTGGGGCGTGGATTCTTACGGGTCGGTTTTCAAGAAGTACCACGAAACCGGAGAGTTCGACGAGAAGGAGATTTACCCTTACATCACAGAGGGCATCGGCGAGGACATTTTGCCTGCCAACGTGGATTTCGACCTCATCGACAAATTTGAAAAGGTCACCGACAAGGACGGCGCGATGACCACCCGCGAGCTCGCCAAAAAAGAAGGCCTCTTCTTGGGCTACAGTTGTGGTTCAGCCTTCCAAGGATTGCGTCAGCTTAAGGACGAACTCAAGCCCACAGACCTCGCTGTCGTGCTGTTCCACGATCACGGTTCACGCTACGTGGGGAAGGTCTATAACGACGACTGGATGCGCGAGCAAGGCTGGCTGGACTGAGCCCTCAGACCTTTGGCTCAGAATCCGTCTCCCTTCCCTCAGTATTCGCACGGCTCATTCGCAGGGTCATCGAAATTCAGGGCCGCTTTGTTGATGCAGTTGTCCTGATCGTCGCATATGGTGTCCCGGTCGACGTCAAATATTCCGCATGCCCCGCAGCATTGCTGGTAAGACATGATCAGTGTTAAGCTGATGGGAGTCTGGCCATAACTGGATCCATTTGGCGCGAGCGCCACACCCGCGCAACCTTCATTATTTACGACAACAGCGGAATAGAATCCTGGGACAATTCCGTGATCAGGACTGAGCGGGAGAGAAAGTGTCGTATCAGGACTCCCATTGAGGCCCGTCAACTGAAGGCTGGTCGCTATATGGTCCTCAGGGGACACATAAAGCATGGTGCCCACGCTATCTCCGACAAGGGCCAGGCCATCTGAGCTCCAGGGGCTGGAGGCAGGGGTTCCGGTGCGTATGCTTTGGAAGATTGGAGCGGTATCACATTCGCCACGACAAGGCAAGTTGGCGGGGTCATCATAGTTGTCCGCGGTCATGTCGGAACACAAATCGCCTGTGTCACAATACCCATCTCCATCGCTATCTAAACCGTCTTGGGCTGGATTGTAGTCACCAGATGCGCAGTCGTCACACCCATCTTCATCTCCATCGAAGCAGATGTAAGGGTCCAAGTCATCAATGTCGACGGAAGCACAAATCCCATCTCCATCGGCATCGGTGGTGCAAGGGGATTCATCGCATTCATACCCAACCTCTGCATATTGACAAGTACCATCGTTCTCAGTGGCCCAGCTTTCAAAGTTGCAGGCTGTGGGGGGAGGTACAGCCCAACAACGCGTCACAGGTTGTGATCTCGATGAAAAAATCATTCCCTTCTGCGATGAGCTCATTGCCAAGGAAAGAGTTTCCGCCGTTCAAAACATGACTGGTTGATTCCATGAGGCGCCATTCGATGCCCATGAAAATCAGCACATAGGGTGTTCCCTCACTCAGCAGCGCAGGTTCGGGCCATTCCACAAATACATCATGCCCGAGACCATCTGTGTCTTCAATTTGGCTCCATCCTGAAGTGGCCAACAATGTGCCGTTCTTGACATCAGTGGGGTCATCGTTTAGTCTGAGTTCTACAATTGTATTGGGTTCTGTTATGGCAGAATAATTTCGGATTGTAGTTCCGGTCAGGAAGGCAGTGCCGTTGGCAGTAAAAGTTTGGCCGGACTGAGAGAACGCCAAGGATTGGTAGAGTTCAAAACCCTCGGGATGACTTGGATAGCTGGATTGAGCAATCGCACCTTGACACATGGTGAGACAGCTTGATTCAAGGTTTCCCGTGTTGCCTTCAATACAAACCACATTGCGGAGACAGGATGGCTGTTCCACCACAGTCTCCCGTGGCAATCGATCGTGAACTTACAGGTGCCATCATCGATAGAGGCTAAGGGGTCGTAGTTGCATGCAGACGGGTCTAAGCACCCCAAGCACGTGGCAGGGTCAATGCCCCGTATTTCCGCCGACACAGCCACAGTTGGGCCTGAGTTCGGCTAGGCCTCCGCAGTCTCCATGACAGTCGAATTCAGCGCATGTGCCATTGTCATGGGTCGCGTTCGGATTGAAGTTGCAAGATGATGGATTCATGCATCCCCAAAACAGTTCATTGGGTTGTGATGAGTCAAAAACCCATTGAAATGCCAAGTCCGAATTCACGTTTGAAAGAGCGCTATTTACACCTTGACCATCTAGATAACCGGCATCGCATGTGCGGCTGCCGCTACCTTGGGTGAACACCAAGCGGTAGTTCATTCCTCCTTCGAGTGGGACCGAGTCGAAGTTGAGTTGAACCCATTCCCGGCTTACTGGAGAACAGGGCGCATCGGTGGCTTCTCTCAAAGTCGAGCCAACAATTTCCCCAGCCAAAGGACCACTCCATCTTTGGACATCAATGGATTGTGATTCTGTGGCCTTGGAATGCACGGAAATGCGAAGAAGGAATCCGTCTTCATGAACAAAAATGTCCTGACCATATAGCACTGAGCTACAAGCCGGGCCATCATTCGCAATGACTGAATGAAGCACATTGTTTATGCATTGAGCTGTTCTGATGCCTGTTTCACCGCCAATGCAGCCGCAATTTCCAGCTTCATATGCTTCACCACCACATGTGCCGTGGCAGTCGGAGTAAAGACAGCTCCCATCTTCATGCGTGGCATTTGGATTGTATCCTGAGCAGGCGGCAGGGTCGGTACAACCCATTTCGATGCCTTCGGTGCAGGTTAGGATTTCCATGGCCAAGTCCGAGGAGATGGGT
>CALSMK010000027.1 GCA_943787435.1 uncultured Flavobacteriales bacterium
TCTGAACTGATGCCCAAGGCGGGCAACAACACGATGTACACCTCGGGGTGTCCCAAGAACCAGAACAGGTGCTGATACAGAATGGGTGATCCTCCCGTGACGTCCAAGGCTTCACCTCCAATGAAGATGTCACTCAAATAAAACGCGGTCCCCATGGAACGGTCCATCAAAAGAAGAACCACAGCCGAGACCAATACAGGGAAGCTCAAAACGCCCAAGATGGCCGTGACCAAGAATGCCCAGATCGTCAAGGGCAAGCGGAGCATCTTCATTCCTTTTGTCCGAAGGTTGATCACCGTTACGATGTAGTTCAATCCACCGAGCAATGAGCTGACCACAAACAGGACCATGGAAATGAGCCAAAGCGTCATTCCCGTGCCGCTGCCTGGCATCGCTTGAGGAAGCGCACTCAATGGCGGGTAAACCGTCCAACCCCCAGATGCCGCGCCTCCTTCCACAAACAAGGAGAACACCATGATGACACTTGAGCACAGAAGAACCAGTAGCTCAACATGTTCAGGAAACCTGAAGCCATGTCACGCGCTCCAATCTGCAGTGGAATCAACAGGTTGGAAAAAGTTCCACTCAATCCTCCCGTGAGCACGAAGAAGACCATGATGGTTCCGTGGATGGTGACCAAAGCCAGATAAGCGTTTCGATCCAAGACACCGTCTGGAGCCCACTTGCCCAAGAAAGTCTCCAAGATGGCAAACGACTCTCCTGGCCATCCGAGTTGCAATCGGAAGAACACGGATAGAAGAACCGCCAAAATGCCCATGAAAACAGCCGTAATCAGGAACTGCTTCGAGATCATCTTGTGATCCTGGCTAAAAACGTACTTGGAGATGAAGCTCTCCTTGTGGTGTGCGTGTGCGCCCATGATTTCCTATGCGTTGGGGTTCAGTGGATCATCGCGATCTCCGCACCTACCTCCGATTCAACATCGGCTGTGGGTTCGGGTTGTGATTCTGGTGTAGAAGGGTTGTCTTCGTCCACGAGGAAGACATCCTGCTGCTCAAGCCATGCTTCGTAATCCTCTTGAGACTCGACGATGATGTCCATCTTCATATTGAAGTGGGCCGCACCACAGACCTTGTTGCACAAGAGAACGTAATTGAAATCTGGATCATCCAAGATGGTCTGCATGCTGTCAGTGGTGATCGTCGGCGTCATCTTGAACCGCGTTGGCACTCCGGGAACCGAATTCATTTGAGCCCTGAAGTGGGGCATGAATGCTGAGTGGATGACGTCACGGCTGCGGAAAACAAACTCCACCTCTTGGCCGACTGGCAAATGGAACTCTCCTTTCACCACTTGGTCGTCCCGGCCTGCTTCAAAGCTGCCCAGCCCGTTGTCGAACGTGAAGCTTTCCAACTCCACGATGCGCTGACGGTGGCGCTTCAACCGCTTCAACTTGTCCTCTTTGGCCTCGATTTGGGCATCGGTCAAAATCAACAAGCGATCGGTTTGATGCTCGAGAATGTCATCGATTTCTGCAATGCGGTTCTCAGCGATGGCCTTCCACCCGCCGTTATGGCTGCCGTGGTCGTCATGGCCACTGGCATCGCCGTGGTCACCATGGTCTTCTGCATGGTCATGACCGCCGTGGTCGTCGTGGGCCTCAGCATCACCGTGGCTGCTGTGCTCGCCGTGGTCGTGGCCACCGTGGCCATGGTCATCGGCAACCAAACTGGCCACCAACTGTGCGCGCTCAGCCTCTAACAAACCCTTCTCAAACGACAGGTCTGATTCGACTTTGCCCATTTGCTTTTCAATCTCCGCCATCGCGTCCTCCACCCCTTCCGGAGTGATGATGCCCAGCGGATTCAACGGGGTGATCAAATTGTAATTGGATTGTCCGAACTCTCCATCGTTGCCGACATAGCGAGCCGTCCAGTCAAATTGCTTGGAATAGACCTCAATGCGAATGGCATCCGCAGAAGCGTCCTCAGTCATCAAGTCCCACGTGCGCAGGCCATAAATGATGAGCACCGCAAGAACAATGGAAGGAATCACCGTCCAAATCAACTCCAAGCGGTTGTCATGGGCGAAGAAGGTGGCCTTTCGGTCTTTGTCATAAGCGTACTTCCAAGCAAAGCCGAACAAGAGGGCGTTCACCAAGACAAACACCGCCGTGATGATCCAAATGTTGAAACTCATCAATGTGTCCACAGCATCGCCGTGAACAGAGGCTGCAGGCGGCGCGTAATCACCGTAGGCCCAGTACAAGTAAGCCACAGATGCAAAGAAGACCACCAAGAAGACCAGAAATAGGTTGGCGTTCAGACGGGTGTCTGCATGAGAAATGTCTTCCTCTCTCTTGCCTGAAATGCGAGAGGAGAGTTCGTAGACTTTCGCCAACTGTCCAACAGCGACGATGCCAACGATAACAACCAGGAGAATGAGCAATTGCATGGGGGCTCAGTAAAGGATCAGTAGTGGAGGGCTTTTGATTCCTCGAGGTAAGGGTGGTTCACTGCAATCAACGGAGCGGCTGCAAGCCTGCTGAACGTCACATGAATGAACAACCCTAAGAACCCGAGGAACGTTCCCCATTCAAAGAACCCAAAATGCGCGTGGTCGTGCAGGGTTCCGGGCACGACGAGCAAATACACGTCCGTGTAGTGTCCCAAGAAAATCAAAAAGCACACTGGGATGAGGAATTTCGGGTTCCGCTTGGCGTCGCGGGCCAAAAGGACATAGAAAGGAATGGCAAAATTCACGAAGAACATGCCGATGAACGGCACCTTGTACTGGGTGAACATCCGAGCGATGTAGTAGGTCACTTCCTCTGGGATGTTGGAATACCAAATCAGCAAAAACTGAGAGAACCAGAGATAGCTCCACAACATGCTGATGCCGAACACCCACTTGGCCATATCGTGCATGTGGCTTTCATTGACCTCTTTGAAGTAGCCCTTCGAACGCAACCAAAGCAGACATACCGTGGCGAAAATCAGCATGCTCACCCACATGCCACTGAAGGTGTACCAGCCAAACAACGTAGAGAACCAGTGTGTGTCAATGGACATGATCCAGTCCCATGCCAGCGTTGAGCTGAACACAGCGAAGAAGACCAAGAATACCGCACTGCGCCGGTACATCTTATAATGCAGCTCCGTGCCACCCACCTCATCCTCAGCCAAGCTCCATTTGCGGAACAAACGGGCGAACAACAAGAACGTACCGATGTAGACAAGGGTCCTGATCCAAAAGAAGGTGCCGTTCAAGTAAGCCCCTTTGTTGGCAATGATGTAGTCAAAATTGGGGTTGTCTACCGCCCCTTCTGCCATTTCATGGGACAGGGAGCCATCTGCCAAGAGGTACTCGAAGTACAGGCTTTGGTCCATCCAGTGGTACAGATGGTGCAAGTGAAACTGACCAGCGAGCAGCACCAACACAATGGCACCTGCTCCGTAGGGAATGAAACCGTACATGGCCTCAAAGAGTCGCTTCAAAACCGCACTCCAACCGCTTTCAGTAGCGTATTGCAAGGCGTAGAAAAACAGCGCTCCCAAACCCAACGAGAAGTAGAAAAAACCATTCACCAAAATGTTGGCCCAAAACCGCTGATGTCCGTGGCTGTCATCGGTGAAAAAACCTGTGGCCATGGCCACGAGGCCAATGCCCATCAGGACATAAGTCAGGGTCTTGGCTCGGCCCTCAAAACGGAAGTTCATCGTATCCATGACTCAGAATTCGGTGTTGTCCGCCATTCCACCCATGCCCATGGCAGGTGCAGCTGGCGCTTTGGGTTCTTCCTTGGTTTCAGGCGTGGCCTCTGCCGGAAGGGGCATGCCATTCTCATCGAATTCAGGCATCTCCCCTCCCACTTGAAGGACTTTGATGTATTCGATGACCTCCCAACGCTGGCGCTGGCTCAACTGACTGGCGTGGGAGCCCATCAGGCCCTTGCCCCAGGTCAGGGTGTGGTACATTTTGCCTTCTGGCAAATCTTTCAGCTTGTCAGAATAGCTGGGAATTCCGGCGATGTGGCCATTTCTGCTCAGCGCGCCGTCACCCTTTCCTTCCGTTCCATGGCATTGTGTGCACATGGCCACGTAGACCTTTTCACCCGCCTCAATGTTGGCTTGGTTGGTCACCAATGGGCTGCTCAGTTCCAAACCAGCCCGCTCATATTCCTCTGGAGTCTGTCCAAACGCGTAAGGCAAGGCAAAGGCCAGTTGGTCCTCTCCACGGAATGGGATGGTTCCAGGCACAGGCTTGCGGCTCGATGGTGTGTTCCGCTGCGCACGGGCCACCTCTTCACCCACCTCATAAGGCTCTTGACCATAGTCCACGTATGCCTCAATGGCAGGACTTCGGTACATGTCGGGCATGTATTCCACACCCGGGCTGTTCGGGTCTGTGGTGCAGGCGGTCAATCCAATGACTAAACCTACCAAAAGGGTATTCAGGATTTTCATGCTACGTAATCCTTGATGCTGATTTCCAGCAATTCCGTTTCATTGACCGCAGCCTCGAGGCCAGCGGCGTCCATTTCGTTCTCCTCCGTCAAGATCTCCAGCACAAACTTGTCGTCCGTTGTTCTGGGGTCCGGATTGGTGGCCGGCATGCCTGGCAAGGTTCCATTCCGCAGCAGGTACGTGATGGCCATGCCATGCGCTCCACAAAGCACGCTGAACTCAAAGGTCACAGGCACAAAAGCGGGGAGGTTTTCAATCAAGCTGAAGCTTGGCTTGCCACCGATGTTCATCGGCCAGTCCTGAATCATGAAATACCACATGCCCAACAAGGCCAGTGACGTTCCTGTCATCGCGTACATGAACGAGGTGATGGCCAAGCGGGTCCGGGTCACCCCAATGACGGGATCGATGCCGTGGACAGGGAAAGGACTGTAGACGTCCTTGATGCGGATGCCCTTGGCGACGAGCTGCTTGGCGGCTGCCATCAGCGTATCGTCGTCGTCGTACATCACGTGAAATACCTTCTTGCTGGATTCCATGTTGCTCAGGCTTTTTTGTTGGACTGGGCTTGAATCGCCTTGTGGTTTTCACCACTTGACTTCAAAATGGTCTTCAATTCGTTCAACGCCAACACCGGGAAGAACCGAGCGAACAGCAAGAACAGGGTGAAGAAAATACCCAGGGTTCCGATGAAGACCCCAACGTCGATGTTGGTCGCATAGAACTCACCCCAACTTGACGGGTCGTAGTCCCTGTGCAACGAGGTCACGATGATCACGTAACGCTCAAACCACATGCCGATGTTCACCACGATGGACAAGGCAAACGTGGCCACCAAGCTGCGGCGTATTTTTTTGAACCAGAACAGCTGAGGCGAAATCACGTTGCACGTCATCATGATCCAGTAGCTCATGCTATATGGCCCGCTGAAACGGTTGATAAAGGCATAGCTCTCGTACTCTACGCCGCTGTACCAAGAGATGAACAACTCCGTGAGATAGGCCACACCCACAATGGATCCGGTCACAATGATCACGATGTTCATGTACTCCACGTGCTTGGTGTGGATGTAGTTCTCCAGCTTCATGGTCTTGCGCATGATGAGCAAGAGGGTTTGCACCATGGCAAATCCTGAGAACACCGCGCCACTCACGAAGTAAGGAGGGAAAATGGTTGTGTGCCATCCAGGAATCACCGATGTGGCAAAGTCCATGGAAACGATGGAGTGCACCGAGAACACCAGCGGTGTGGCGATGCCTGCCAGCACCAAACTGACTTCTTCAAAGCGCGTCCAGTTCTTGGCACGTCCGCTCCAACCGAAGCTGAGCAGGCCGTAAATCTTCTTCTGCAAAGGCTTGGTCATCCGGTCACGGATGGTCGCGAAGTCAGGAATCAAACCGATGTACCAAAACACCAGAGACACCGAGAAATACGTGGAAATCGCAAACACGTCCCAAAGCAGAGGCGAGTTGAAGTTCACCCAAAGCGAACCAAACTGGTTGGGCAGGGGAAGCACCCAGTAACTCACCCAAATCCGACCCATGTGGATGCCCGGGAAGACCGCCGCCATGATCACGGCGAAAATCGTCATGGCCTCTGCAGAACGGTTGATCGCCATTCTCCATTTCTGGCGGAACAACAAAAGCACAGCAGAAATCAACGTTCCTGCGTGACCGATGCCGACCCACCAAACGAAGTTGGTGATGTCCCATGCCCAGCCCACAGTCTTGTTCAGTCCCCAGACACCGATGCCAGTGCCGATGAGGTACAGAATGCAACCGACGCCATAAAAGGCGATCAAGCTGGTGATGGTGATCATGACCTTCCAACCCAGAGGGGCTTTGCCCTCAATGGGGCCCACCACGTCGTCCGTGATGTCCTTGTAGGTCTTGTTCCCCAGAATCAGGGGTTCCCGGATTGCCGCTTCTTGCTGCATGGATCAGGAATTAGGGGTGTTGCGAACCTTGGTCAAGTAGGCGACGTTCGGTTGAACGCCGACCTCCTCCAATGCGTGGTAGGTTCGGTTGTTGTCATAGGTAGAACGCACCTCACTCGAAGTGTCGTTGAGGTCTCCAAATGTGATGGCGTTGGTGGGGCAAGCCTCCGCACACGCCGTGATGGCACTTCCATCGACCATTGGAGCTCCCGCCTTTTTGGCCTCGAGCTTGGCGGATTGTGTCCGCTGAACGCAGAGGCTGCACTTCTCCATCACACCGCGGCTCCGCACCACCACATCGGGGTTGAGCACCATTCGCTGAATGGCGTCTTGGGCAGGGTTGAAGTTCTGGAACTTGTCGTATCCAGGGTAGTGGAACCAGTTGAATCGGCGCACCTTGAAGGGGCAGTTGTTCGCGCAGTAACGCGTTCCGATGCAACGGTTATAGGTCATTTGGTTGACCCCCTCGTTGGAGTGGGTCGTGGCCGCCACTGGGCAAACCGTCTCGCAAGGAGCGTGGTTGCAGTGCTGGCACATCATGGGCATGTGCACCGTCTGAGGATTCGCACCAGGCTCCTCCATCTTTCCGTACGTCGAGATCACCCCCACACCTTCTGCTTCACCGCGCTCCATGTCCCAATCGGAAGCATAGAAACGATCGATCCGCATCCAGTGCATGTCGCGGTGGCGGCGGACTTCGTCCTTGCCCACCACAGGAACGTTGTTCTCAATGTGGCAAGCCGTGACACATGCGCTGCATCCAATGCAACTGGTGAGGTCAATGGCCATGCCCCAACGGTGACCAATGCCTTCCACAGGGTGGTCATGCCAGAGGTCAAATTCTCCTGCCGCCTTCTTGTCCAAGGCGTTGATTTCCCCGTCGCCGTTGATGTCGTCGTGGACGTTCAGACCCATGGTCTTGTTCCAACTGGCATCACCGCGCTTCACACTCTTCTCTGCGAGGAAGCTCTCCAGCGACGTCTCCTTGACCACAGAATCGCGGCCCATATACGTGTGCTGAATTTGGGTGCACGCCAAAGGATAAGTCTCGCCGGTGGCTTCGATGCTCACATCGTAGGCCACACGCGACGGAATTCCATCCATTCCTGAGACCAAGCTGAATGCATTCTTTCCGATGGGAACCAGATTGCCATTCACGTCGGCCAAATGATCGCCGCCTTCTCCCACCTGGTAGGCCGCCTTTCCGATGGCCTCGCTTCCTTCACCTCTTCCATATCCAAGGGCAATCCCCAAAGTCCCTGGCGTCTGACCAGGCTGAGGGAATGCTGGAAGCTCCATGGTCTTGTCCCCCACTGTCACCTTGACCATTGACGCAGGGTCTTCTTGAGCGATGTAGGTGTTGAGTCCCATGGCTTCCATGTCGGGCCGCGCCATGGTCACGTAGTTGTCCCAAGTGGTCTTGGTGATCGGATCAGGGGTCTCCTGCAACATGGGGTTGCCGGCCTGTTGACCATCGCCCACTGTCACCTTGCGGTAGAGGTCCAATTCGAAAGCACCTCCCTTGCGAGAAGCCACAGAACGAAGCGCCCCTTGCAAATCTGCTCCGCTGAATGCCGGTGCCTGGTTTTGTTCTCCGGCAGCCATGGCGAGGAAGCCATTGTGGACACCGGTGTTCCAATCTTGGTCGGTGTACATGGCCGCTGCCGTGTAGCCCGCACTGTGGGTTTGACGCAGGTAGGTGTACCAATCTTGACCTTGACCGGCCCAAACCAGCAAGCTCTCCCCCATCGGACGAGAGTTGTACAAGGCCTGAATGGCGGGTTGAACCAATTCCACACGATCGGCCTCAATTTGAAGGTCATTCCAGCCTTCAAGCCAGTGTGGGTTCGGCGCCATGGCCGTGCAACGGCTCGCAGTCTCGTCGGCAAACAAAGCCGTCGAAACACTCATGCCCACCTTTTCTAGGCCAGCTTTGAACCCTTCGGCCTCCATGCTGTGGTAGGCTGGGTTGATGCCATCCACGATCAATGTGGAGACCTGTCCAGCCTTCATGTCTGCCACCAACGTTGAGAAAGCCTTGTCGTCGCCTTGGAAAAGGCCAGCGTTCTCATTCAATTTCATCGTAGTCCCGACTGCACCAATGGCGCGGTTCACTGCCGAAGCGATGCGCTGGGTCGCCAAGTCATTGTCTCCAGCCACCAGCAGACCCTTGGCGCCAGAGCGCTTCAAGTCAGCCGCAGCCGACTTCACGGCCGCCATGACTGCTTCATCCAGTTGAACAGCTGAACCTTCACCGGTCAATTCACGAAGCAGAGCGGCAGCCACGCGTCCTTGCTCAGAAGGCTTGACCCGTGTGCGGCGGTCTGCGTTAGAACCGGTCAAAGACATGCCGCTTTCAAAGGCGTGCAAGCGGCTCATTCCACCGTTTTCTGGACGGCGACCCTTGGACCACTCATTGGTGTACCAAACGTGGTCACCCCATGTGCCCAAGAAGTCAGCGTTGAGCATCACCACTGTTTCCGCCTGAGCGAAATCGTAGCTTGGGAAGACCCGGCGTCCGTAATCCACAGACATGGCTTCCACAGCCGCGCTGTAGCTCACTGCATCGCATTGGATGTGCTCCGCTCCAGTGGTCCCTGTGAAGGCGGCGATGGCCCGCTTGGCGCTGGGGCTCATGACCGTTCCTGTCAGCAAAACCTTTCGGCCTTCTGCCTTCAAACCGGCTTGAACCGCCGCATCTAAAGATGCCCAATCAGTGGCTTCACCGTTCAAGTGAGGCTGCTGCAAACGGGCTGAGTCATACAGACCCAATACCGAAGCGTTCACTTTGGCATTGACCCTTCCAAAACCGGTCTCGGTGTTGCTCTTGACGAAAATCGGACGCCCTTCACGTGTCTTCACCAGAACATTGACAAAGTCATGTCCATCATAGTGCGCACTGGCGTAGTAGTTCGCCACACCCGGGGTGATTTCCTCGGGCTTATTGGTGTAAGGGATCGACTTGACCACAGGGGTTTCGCATGCCGCCAGCGTTGCTGCCGTCACGGAAAAGCCCATGAACTTCAAGAAGTCACGACGGCCAGTGTTGGCCCGCTGTAAGCGATCGTCGGACAAAAATTCGTCGACAGGACGCTCGGCAGGGAATTCCTGCGATTCAATCCTTTCAAACTCTGGGGTTCGGTCCAACTCCTCGAGTCCAGACCAGTAAATCTTGTTGTCAGCCATGGGGCAGATACCGGATTTGCTTGTTCAGATGATCAGTAGTGACACTTGGCGCATTCCCATCCGCCGAGTTCTTTCACCGTCGTCTTCTCGTCTTCCATATAACGACGAAGCTCCTCATTTCCTCGAAGGTCGTCCTTCAACCTTTCGTGTATGTCTTCATAATAGCCGGAGGAGGCAAAGCTGATCTCCGCTTTGTTGTGGCACTCAATGCACCAACCCATGGTGAGGGTAGGCTTGGAGAGCTCGATGAGTCCAGGGAAGTCATCCACCAATCCATTGATCTCCTCCACTGGAGCAATGCGACCCACGGTGAATTTGCCCACATCGCCGTGGCAATTCTGGCATTCCAATCCGCCCACCACAACGTGTTGCTGGTGGCTAAAGAAGACGTGGTCAGGGAGGTTGTGGACCTTGTTCCATTTGAGGGGCTCTCCTTGGAAATCATCCTGAGGGCTCTGGAAACCATTTTGGCCTTCCCCATCCAAATAGGTGCCGGACTCCGCATCAAATCCAATGGCCGCGTAAATCTTGCCGATTTCCACTTCGCCATAACGGCTGCCTTTTTTGACCGCCTTGTGGCAGTTCATGCACACGTTGGTCGAAGGAATCCCCGCGTGCTTTGATTCATAAGCACTGTGGTGGCAGTATTGACAATCCACTTCGTTCTCACAAACGTGTACACTGTGGATGAACTTGACTGGCTGGTTGGGCGTGTAGCCTTGGTAAACACCAACACCCATGAGGCCTTGGTATCCAATCACCACGAAATAAGCCACGACAAACAAACTCAGGATGCTCACAAAGGTGCGGTTGTCCCAAGCCCAAGCCCGAAGACGAACTGAGTAAGGAAGGTCATCGCTCTCGTCACGCACCGCTGCGGCTTGCTCTAAGCTCCGGCGCACTGTGGCTGCGCTCAAGGCGATGATCAAGAAAAGGGTGAGCAGGATCAAGAACCAGATGGTGCCGTTTGCACCTTGCTCCTCTTCGATGGCATCATAAATCGTCGGGCAATCCGTTCCGGTATCCGCTGTAGCCACAACATCCGGCGGGTTCTGCACGTACGCCATGATGTCTTTGATGTCATCGGCACTCACGGCCTGAGCAGTCATCCAACCATAGGTGCCGACGTACCGGTCCACCAGAGATTTCACGTACGGGTCGCCCGTCTCCGCTGCACCCTGAGGGTTCTGGATCCACTGGACCAAAACCTCTTCACTGGAGCCCCAGCGTTCGGCAATGCCCGCCAGACCTGGCGCCGCCAAGACTTCGTTTGTCACTTTGTGACAAGACGCACAATTGGCATTGAACAAGGCCTGCCCGTTTTCCACGTTGCCCTCATCCCAAATGCCGGCCTTCATTGAAGAAGGCGCAATGAGCATGGTTACCACCATGATTGAAGCTGCTGCCCTTGCTACAGAAAGGCTCCGCTTCGTGCTCAAGATTTCAAACATGTCGTACCGCTTGATTTTCGCGGGCAAATGTAGAACTCAAAGCGCGTCCGGTTTCAACTTCCGCCCCAGTTTGTTCAATCTCGGTGTGTGGTCGTCAATTGAGGGCCTTAGAGTCAACGTTTGACCGAGGATACAAGGTGTTCAATGGCAGTTTTATCGGAACCACCAATGATTGAGGAAAGGCCCCAATGAGACTTTGGCGGGCGCGGTGGGCGGCCAAAGACGATGTGAAATTCCCAAGGGTCACACCGAACAACGGAGGATATGGGGTCACATAAACCGGCTCTTGGGTCAAAACTTCCTTCTGCAAATGCCGCCGCAACGACCTTGCACTGTCCAATCGCCCCATAAAAATTTGGACGCGATAACCAGGAATCCGAATGGCCTCAGGGTCCACTTGCACGCTGTCCAAAGCCATCAACTGCTCTGAAATGTCCCATTGAACCGTCCCTTGAATTCCACCCCTCTCCTGCGCTTTGGGTAGGCCCGAAATCTCGACCTCAGAATCCGAAGTCCCATCATCGCCCCCTTCATCATTGGCCGGCTCAGCATCGGCATTCGGGCTGTCCACAGCGCCTGCCTCAGGGACGACTTCAACTGGTTTTTCTGGACGGGGGTGGGCATTGATGAGTTGTTTCCACCAAGGTCGATCGTCCTGCGCAGCGCCATCCAAGGGCCCCAAGACCAGAAACAAAGTCGCGAGAAAAAACAGACGGGCCATCATCGCAAGATGACCATTTTGCCTGAACTCCCCGTCTTTCCTTCTGCCTCACCGGCCAACACAAAATAAACACCCTCGGGAACAGGGCGTCCACTGTCGTCTAAGGTGTCCCAGACCGCGCGCCCACCGTCGCTCTCCAGCTTTCTCACGCGCCCCCCCTCCACTGTTGATGATGTGAACCTCTGTCCCAAACGCCAATCCGTCTATGGTGACCCGAGGCGCATCGTTGGGCCTCCAAGGGTTGGGGAAAATGACCACCTGCCCGTCCTGGTTGTCCTCGAAGAAATTGGTGGCCGTTCCCCGGTATCCAGTCACCCCCTGAGGGGTGCTGAAGAAGACCATTCCGCTGGATTGATCAATGGCAATGTCATACACCTCATCTGCCGGCAGCGGGCTGTTGGACGAGGTAAATCGATCCACCTGTTCTCGGCCATCGGGAGACAGCAAAAAGACCCCGCTGTTCACCGTTGCCAGCCACTTCCGGTTGCCTCCATCCAAAGCAATGTCCAACACGGTCTCCGTCTCCAAGAGGTACTGGAAATTGCCATCCTGCTCAATCAAAATCTGCTGGGCATCGACAGGGTCAGGACCAAACAAGGACGAGGGCTGATAGAACACCGCAGGCCCCTGCAACGTCCCCAGCCAAATCTCACCGTCCAAATCCTCCTCAACTGAATACACCACTGGACTTGGCAGCCCCCCTTGGCCTTCTCCTGAATTCAGGAAACGAACATCGTCGTCACCAGGATCATTCGGGGTTCCCTCCGTCGCCAGAACCGCAACACCTTGACCATCGCCCAGCAGCATCCAAACTTGGTCGGATTGAGTGGCAAAAATCCGGTTGAACCTGGTGTTAACCCCAAAACCCTCAATCTCGAAAACATGCCACTCCCCTTCGGAGTCCAGCATTTTAATCGGATGCTCAGTTCCTGTATTGGCCACCCATAAGTTTCCCTGCCGATCAAAATCCAAAGTGGGCACAGCGCAACGGTCCACATTCCAACCCGAATTCCAATCCAAAGGGGAATTGCCTGGGTTCCAAAAAGCGGTCACTTGTTGCCCTCGGATTTCAATCAAGCCCTCCTCTAAACTTCCAAACACAGCGCGCTCTGGGTCGGTGGGGTCAATGGAGACATCCATGGGGTCTTGGACCCCTTCACTTCCTGCCTCACCTTGTGGCGCGGGTACGTGACGCCAAAACCCATTTTTTCGACCACTGAATCCTTCAGCGCGATAAAGCGGGACCCCTGAGGCGTCCGTTCCGCCTGTGGCCACCCACAGAAATTCGTTCCAAGCATCCATGCGGAAACACGAATTCGTGCCCGGGCCATTGGGCGCCATCGGACCGTCAAACTCAGTGCCTTGTGTATCCAATCGAAATGCCCCAGTGTGCTTATTGGCCAACCACAACCCTCCGGATGCTGCTGCAATGGCCGCGGGCGCCAAAAACACCGAACCGACCTGATTTCTCAGCTCACCGGGCTCGCCCGAATCCGCCCAAGACATGACACCAAAGGGAGAAATCGCCCACAGCTGATCCCCCACGGCACTCAATTGGCGCCATTCCTCCTCGATTCCTTCAGACCGATCATTCCAAACCCCCGTTTCTGGATTCCCAACCCACACGGCATTGGGCCCTTCCCGCTGGTCAATGATCGCCAAATCCCCCGAATCCAATGCCACCAAGTCCATCAGGTTTTCAGCCCCCAAGACTTGCAACCCAGCTTCCTTTGACCAAGATGCTGGGTTTCCCAAAAAGAGTGCGTCTACAGGGGCAGACCAAAGGCCTTGGTTGGTAGAAACCCACCATTTCTCCCCTTGCCTCACAGCCGAACTGATTCGCAAGGCGGTTCCATCCTGCTCCAGCTTCCAGGTGTCCCGCACCTCCAATTGAATCAAATCGTATTCAATCACCCCGATGTCGGTGCACAACAAAAGGCGGTCTTCTGAAACCACCAACCGATTCGGTCGCTTGCTTCCCAGCAGGTCAGCCTCGGCAAAATCAACCACGGTCAACACATTGGCCAACGCTCCATCAGCGTCCATGCTCAGCAAATCAAAGGTTCCTTCAGAATAGGCCACCACGGCCAAGTTTTGAGAAGGTGCAACCGCCACGGAAGTGATGTCTGCCCGGCTCAGGCCTTGTGCTTTTCCTATTCTTTGCAGCTCCCCGCTGGGCAAACCCTCTGGGTCAAGGCCCATGGTGTAGACCGAGGTCTCCACAGCCACCAAGGCAAACGAACTTCCAGAGGCAGCCGCTACATCCACACACTTGGTGAAGTTGGGCTGGTCCTCCCACGCTCCTGTGGTCACTTGGCCCCAGACGCCCAACGCCAAAGTTTGGAGCAGCACAGCCCCCCAACACGCATAAAAACGAGAAAGTCCAGTGGGGGTCATGGCAGGGTGAATCGTCATCGAGTACGCGAATGAACCGGCATTTATTGTGCAGGGCGAAGTTCAGGAATCTGGTGGCAATGCACGAGCGTCCACTGGACGGGCTCCTCGCGGCTTCAAACGCCGCACTGTGGGGGAAGGAGGCAAAACCGACAAATCGAACAACGCCGGACCTTTTGTTTCCAAGTTCTCCAACGCCCGCTCATCGGCCAATCCATACATGAAGTTTCGGTCACCAAGGACCATTTCAACGATGCCCCAGCCCACCAGCAAAGCCAGCAAGTCCTCGGTCGCCGAAGCAGGGCGCTTGACCGTCCTCATGATTTGTCGGAACCCAAGCAACTTCCCTTTGCGCCAGCTTTTGAAGAGGCGCCCCACATTTCGGTCGTATTCAAACGCTGGCCGGTCTGCCCGGAATCGATGGTCCCAGCACCTCGACAGAACCGCATTGACCCGAATGTTTTCATCCTCCAGTCGCAGGAACGCATGCCATTTGCCTTCCTCGTCTTCGCAGCGATGTGGCCGCTGACGAGAGGGCTCCACGACCACCTCAAGAACACTTCTGATGTCGGCCTTCCAGACTTGGGTGATGAACTCCACAGCTGGGCGACAATACAATTCTGCAGCCGCCTCTATCATGTGCAATTCTTCGTCCACACGGACGCCGCTCACGGTGCCATTGTCCTTTACCCCAATGAGCAACCTGCCTCCGTCAGCATTGGCAAACGCGACCAAGGTTCGTGCAATTTTTCGGCTGTCGTCGATGCGCGTTTTGAAGTCCTGTTGTTGGTGCTCCCCTTCCGCGATCATTCGAAGGATGTGCGACATGAAGCAAAGATGGCACCACCATGCATGTGCTGTCCTATGGAGTACACAGGATTTTAACTACTTTCGCAGTGTCAATACAGGGTTGATGAGAGGAAAGGGGGGCCGAAAGCCCCCCTTCTTCATCGCCACCCTTTCCGATTTGACAGCATGATCGACGCAAACGTCATACGAACTTGGGTAGAGGAGCACCTCGCCGAACACGGAGGCTTCCTGGTGGATGTCACCGTGTCTGACGGTGCCAACATCCGTGTGCTGGTGGACGCTCCCAATGGAATGCCCATCTCCGGATGTGTGGCGATTTCTCGTTTGATCGAAGGTCAGCTCGACCGGGAGGTGCAGGATTTTGCACTTCAAGTCTCCACCCCTGGCTTGGATCAACCCCTGAAGCTTCGGCCTCAGTACGACAAAAACGTAGGGAGGGTCGTCAAAGCTCAACTTCACGACGGACACAGCGTCGAAGGCACATTGACCGCCGTCGAAGACGAAGGCATTGTGATTGAGCACAAGGAAAAGCGAAGAATTGAAGGCCGAAAGGCCAAAGAATGGGTGACGGACAGGCACGAATTGGCCTGGAACAACATCGCCACCACCAAAGTCAAGATTTCATTTAAGCAATAATGGATACGGTGAATCTGATCGACTCCTTCCGGGAGTTCAAAGAGTTGAAAAACATCGACCGCGAGACGATGATGGGAATCCTCGAAGAGGTGTTCCGCAACATGATCATCAAGAAGTACGGTTCTGATGACAACTTCGACATCATCATTAACCCTGAAAAGGGTGACCTCGAGATTTGGCACAACCGCGAAATTGTCGAGAACGGTGCCGTCGAAGATGCTGTGGCAGAAATCGCCTTGAGCGACGCCCTGAAGATCGAAGACGACTTCGAAGTGGGTGAAGAGGTGTCGGAAGAAATCAAGCTGGTCGACTTTGGTCGCCGGAATGTGCTTTCGATGCGCCAAAACCTCGCCGGCAAGGTGATGGAGTTGGAGAAAGACGCTTTGTACCGCAAATACAAGGACCGCGTCGGCGAAATCATCTCTGCAGAGGTCTACCAAATTTGGAAGCGTGAGATTCTCCTCGTGGACGACGATGACAACGAGCTCATCATGCCGCGCGATCAACAGATTCCAGGAGACTTCTTCCGCAAAGGAGATGCTGTGAGGGCCGTGGTGGCCGAAGTGGACATCCGCAACAACAACCCGCGGATCATTCTCTCCAGAACCGCACCTGAATTCCTTTCACGTCTCTTCGAACAAGAGGTTCCTGAGATTTACGATGGACTCATCACCATCAAAAAAGTGGTTCGGGCTCCTGGAGACCGCGCCAAGGTGGCGGTTGAATCCTATGATGACCGTGTCGATCCCGTCGGCGCTTGCGTGGGCATGAAAGGATCTCGCATCCATGGCATTGTTCGTGAATTGAAGAACGAGAACATCGACGTCATCAACTACACGGCCAACGATCAATTGCTCATCGCACGGGCATTGAGCCCAGCCAAGATTTCATCCATCACCATCAAAGGCGAGCGCGCTGAAGTCTATTTGCAGCCTGACCAAGTCTCCTTGGCCATTGGTAAAGGCGGACACAACATCAAACTCGCAGGCAAACTGACGGGTTACGAAATTGACGTCTACCGCGAAGGCGAGACCGAAATCGACGACGTGGAACTCAAGGAGTTTGGCGATGAAATCGAGTCATGGATCATCGAAGAGCTCACCAAAATTGGATGTGATACAGCTCAAAGTGTTCTGAACCTCACTGTAGAAGATTTGGCCAACCGGACCGACCTCGAAATCGAAACGGTAGAAGAGGTCGTCAAAATCCTCAAGGCAGAATTCGACGTCTGATTTTGACCCCCTGTTCACCCTCAACAATTCCAGTACCCCGGCACCCCGCACATGTCTGAAGTCTCCAAACCTGTACGCCTGAGCAAAGCCGCCCGCGAATTCAACCTCGGGGTGGACACCATCGTCGAGTTCCTCGCCTCAAAAGGCATTGAAGTGGAACGCAAGCCCAACACCAAGTTGGAGCCAGAGCAGTATGCCCTGGTGCATGCGAATTTTGCCGATGAGAAGGCCGCCAAGGAGAAGGCCATGCAGAAGTCCAAAACCGTCCTTGAAATGGAGGCGGTTTCAGTGGACTCCAAACGGAAAGCTCCAGAAGAAGTGGTGGAAGAGGCCCTTGTCGCGGTTGCCGAGCCCACTCCTTCACCTGTGGAGGAGCCCGCAGCTCCTTCAGCTCCCGCGGAACCAGAAACGCCTGCTGCCCAGGAGGAGACACCTGAGCCAGAAGCCGCCCCTGAATCCACCCCGGAACCAGAAGCGGCCGCAGCTGAAGCCGCCGCAGCTGAATCTGAGCCAGCCACTGAGCCCACAGCTGAGCCAGAGGTCACCCCAGAACCAGAAGCGACTCCAGAAGCGACTCCAGAAGCCGCCACTGAGGCCCCGGAAGTCGAGCCAGAAGCCCCGGCTGAAGCTCCTAAAGAGACCCCTGCCGATGCCGCTCCCTCTGCTCCTGCAGCAAAGTCTGCCGTGAAAGTGGTCGGCAAAGTGGACCTTTCTACCATGGCCCCAAAAAAGGGCAAGAAAGGCGCTGCCAAGGCGGCCAAAACAGCCGCTGCACCAGCCAAGGCTGCCAAACCTGCACCTGCACCCGCTCCAGAAGCACCCACCCCAGCTCCTGCCTCGCCAAGGCCCGCAGCTCCTGCACCAGAAGTGGTTCGGGCAAAAGCCCAAAAACTCACAGGGCCTACTGTGGTTGGCAAGATTGAACTCCCAGTCGAGAAGAAACCCACCACTGCTGGCGAGAAACGAAAGCGCAAGCGCATCACGAAAGTCGATGTGGAAGCCGCTGGAAAACAAGCCGGAAAAAAAGGAGGACGCACCGTAACCGGCGCCCCTCGAAAAGAGATCTCCGACAAGGACATCCAGAAAGAAATCAAGGATACCCTCGCTCGTTTGAGCAAGGGCAAGAAAACCCAAACCAGCGCCAAGACACGCCGGGCCAAGCGGGATGCCCGCGCGGAACGTGCCGAAAGGGAGGAACTGGCCAAAATGGAGGCAGATCACACACTCGAGTTGACCGAGTTTGTGACAGCTTCAGAACTCGCAACGCTGATGGACGTTTCCGTCAACGAAGTGATTTCGGCTTGCATGTCTTTGGGCATGATGGTCTCCATCAACCAACGACTGGACAAGGAAACCATTGGCATCATCGCCGAGGAGTTCGGTTACGGTGTTGACTTTGTCAGTGCAGAAGTCCAAGAAGCGATCGAGGTCGAGCAAGACGACGCGGCAGACATGAGTTCTCGCCCACCCATCGTCACCGTCATGGGACACGTTGACCACGGCAAGACCTCACTGCTGGACTACATCCGGAAAACCAACGTCATCGACGGAGAGGCTGGAGGAATCACCCAGCACATTGGTTCATACAGTGTGGAACTGGAGGATCAATCCAGAATGACGTTCATCGACACCCCGGGTCACGAAGCGTTTACCGCCATGCGTGCCCGCGGTGCTCAAGTCACCGACTTGGCCATCATCATTGTGGCCGCAGACGACGCCGTGATGCCTCAAACCAAAGAGGCCATCAGCCATGCTCAGTCCGCCGAAATCCCCTTCTTGATCGCCATCAACAAATGCGATCGGGACACCTCCAATCCAGACAAAATCCGCACGGAATTGGCTGAGTTGGGCATCCAAGTGGAAGAGTGGGGTGGAAAAACACAGAGCCAAGAAATTTCGGCCAAGACCGGAATGGGCATCCCAGAACTGCTGGAAAAAGTCACCCTGGAGGCTGAGCTTCTCGAGTTGAAAGCCAACCCCTCAAAGCGGGCTGTTGGAACCATCATTGAGTCCAGCTTGGACAAAGGCCGTGGATATGTGACCAACCTCATCGTGTCCGCGGGCACTTTGAAAGTGGGTGACCCCATGCTCGCAGGTCAGTACAGCGGAAAGGTCCGTGCCATGACCAATGAACGAGGAGAGTCCTTGAAAGAAGCGGGACCCTCTACCCCTGTCTCCATTCTCGGCCTGGATGGCGCTCCCAATGCGGGAGACGAATTCCACATTTTCGAGAACGAAAAAGAAGCCAGAACCATTGCACAAAAGCGTCAGCAGTTGCAACGCGAACAAGGCATTCGGACGCAGAAGCAAGTCACCTTGGAGGAATTGGGCCGACGGATTGCCGTTGGAGAATACAAAGAGCTCAACCTCATCATCAAGGGCGACGTGGACGGATCCACCGAAGCTTTGGCCGACTCATTGCTCAAGCAGAGCACCGAGAAGGTTCAAGTGAATGTCATCCACAAGGCAGTGGGACAGATCTCCGAAAGCGATGTGCTTTTGGCCTCTGCTTCAGAAGCCATCATCATCGGTTTCCAGGTGCGCCCAAGCGGAACGGCACGGAAGCTCGCAGAGAAGGAAGGCATCCAAATTCGGATGTACTCCATCATCTACCAGGCCATCGAAGAGATGAAGGAGGCCATGGAAGGCCTGTTGTCTGCCAAGATCGAGGAGCGCATTGTGGGTACAGCTGAAATCCGCGAGACGTTCAAGATTTCCAAGGTGGGCACCATCGCAGGTTGCTTGGTCCAAGATGGAAGCATTCACCGAAACCACAGCATTCGCGTGATCCGCGATGGCATCGTGGTGTACACGGGCACATTGGGTTCTTTGAAGCGATTCAAAGACGACGCCAAAGAGGTCACCAAGGGCTTGGAATGCGGTTTGAACGTCGACAAGTTCAACGACATCAAGGTGGGCGACATCATCGAAGCCTTCGAACAAGTCGAAGTGAAGCAGACCCTCGACGACTGATGCGATGGTGAGGAGGCCAAAGAGTAAGCTTCCGAACCTCGGCACCACCATTTTTACCGAGATGACCGCTCTGGCCACCCGCCACAGCGCCCTCAACCTCGCACAAGGATTTCCCGACCTCCCCCCTCCGGAGGGCTTGGTGGATGCGGCCGTCAAAGCCCTTCACGACGGCATTCATCAGTACGCCCCCATGGCAGGTAGAATGGGGCTGCGAGAATGGGTTTGCCATCACCATTCTCAACAGTTCGGTTCCAACTACTGTCCCGAAACCGAATGCACCATAGGTGCAGGGGCGTCCTCGTTGATTTTTGGAGCCATCCAGGCCTTGGTGCACCCAGGAGATGAAGTGGTTGTGCAAACCCCAGCATACGACCTGTATGCACCCGCCATCCAGTTGGCGGGTGGACGTTGCTTGGAAGTCCCCCTCCTCCATGAAGAGGGGAGTTGGGACCCCCATGCTTTGATTCAGGCTTGCCATGCCGGAACCAGGATGGTCATCTTGAACACACCGCACAACCCCACAGGCACCGTCTGCCCCCCGGGATTTTTGGATGCCTTGGCCGATCACATCGAACCCTTCGACACCCTGGTGCTTTCCGACGAGGTGTATGGGCCCATTGTCCACGATGGCAGGGCACAAGTCTCCATCGCAGGCCATGAGCGGCTCAGCGCGCGTGGAATCGCTTTTGGGAGCTTTGGCAAATTGCTTCAGGCCACCGGCTGGAAAATCGGCTGGGCCCTTGGGCCTGCGGAATTGACACAAGAATTGCGCAAGGTTCACCAATACGACGTCTTTTCTACGGGAGCCCCCTTGCAAGCCGCACTTGAAGCGTTCCTTCCCACCACTGAAGGCCTACATCACCTGAGTGGACTCGCGGCCATGTACCAAGAAAAGCGGGACCGTTTGCTGGCTGGTTTAGAAGGGACCATCTGGACTTGGACACCCGCAGAAGGTGGGTTTTTTCAAGTCCTCGATGCCAGGCAACTCATCGATGGAGACGACGGCCATTGGGCCCGAGAATGGACCCGCACCCATGGCATCGCCACCATTCCGCTGTCTGCGTTCCACCGCCCGACCACTCCGCAATTGCGCATCTGCTTTGCCAAAGAAAATGCCACATTGGACGCAGCCATAGTCAGCCTGCGCCGCATTGCTGCCGACCATGCCCACTGAACTCCACATCCTGGGCCTACAGTCCGACCTACACTGGCGCGATCCAGACGCCAACCTGGCCCACTTCGACGGTCTACTCGGCGCCCAGTTGGACAGCCCATTGGACGTTGTGGTGCTTCCTGAGATGTTCACCACAGGCTTCAGTTGGCCCCCCATGGATCCCGAAGGCGGCCAGGGCGCCGTCCTAACATGGATGCAGAATTGGGCCAATCAACTTGACGCAGCCCTGATTGGGAGTGTGGCCTGTCTGGATGACCAAGGACATGCCCGAAACCGATGCTGGTTTGTCCCCCCAGCAGCATCGGGAACACCGGTCCACTACGACAAGCGCCACTTGTTTTCCCTCGCCGGCGAACACCACCACTTTACCGCTGGTGACGACCGCGTGGAAATCCAATTCAGGGGATTCCGAATCCTCCTTCAAATCTGCTACGACCTGCGCTTCCCGGTCTTCGTTCGCAACGACCGCAAAGACCCTTATGACATGGCCGTCTATGTCGCGAACTGGCCCGAAACCCGCTCGAATGCTTGGCGCACCCTTCTGCAAGCGAGGGCCATCGAAAACCAATGCTATGTGGTCGGCATCAACCGCTCGGGAACGGATGGAAACGGTCACCGCTACGCGGGAGACAGCTTGATGGCCGATTTCGGGGGTGCACTGCTCGCAGATGCAGGCAGCAGCGGACAGCCGGCTTCCTTGCGCGCCGCGATGTCCCGCGAAGACCTCGTTGCCTTCCGCAAAAAACTGCCCTTTCTACTGGATGCAGACCACCAAGGGCCCACAGGGCTCAAGTCCCACTCTTGAGCACCATATCCGAGTTAGAAGATCACTTGAAGGCGTTCTCGCCGGTGATGTCGAGGCCCGTGATGAGAAGGTGAATGTCGTGGGTCCCTTCATAGGTGATCACCGACTCCAAATTCATCATGTGGCGCATGATGGGGTATTCCCCCGTGATGCCCATGCCGCCCAACACCTGCCGGGCTTCCCGCGCAATGTTGATGGCGATTTCCACATTGTTTCTCTTCGCCATGGAGATCTGACCACTGGTGGCCTTGCCCTCATTGCGCAATTGGCCCAAACGATGGGTGAGCAGCTGTGCCTTGGTGATCTCTGTGATCATTTCGGCCAGTTTCTTCTGTTGGAGCTGGAACCCTGCAATGGGTCGCCCGAACTGCTCCCTTTGCTTGGCATAACGCAAGGCGGGTGTCGTAGCAGTCCAAGGCCGCTCCTATGGCGCCCCACGCAATGCCGTAGCGCGCACTGTCCAAGCAGCTCAATGGAGCGCCCAATCCTGAGCGGCCCGTCAGCAGGTTCTCCTTGGGCACCTTGACGTCTTCGAACACCAATTCCCCAGTGTCCGAAGCCCGCAAGCTCCACTTGCCGGTCATTTTGGGGGTAGAGAACCCTTCCATTCCGCGCTCCACAAGGAGTCCGTGAATGCGGCCAGTCTCGTCTTTTGCCCAAACCACTGCCACATCGGCGAAGGGGGCATTGGAAATCCAAATCTTGGCTCCATTCAGCAGGTAATGGTCGCCCTCATCCTTGAAATGGGTCACCATGCCGCCCGGGTTGGACCCGTGGTCAGGCTCGGTCAATCCAAAGCAACCCATCATCTCACCCGAGGCGAGCTTGGGAAGAAACTTCTGCTTTTGCTCCTCCGTTCCGTATTTCCAGATGGGGTACATCACCAGAGAACTCTGCACGGATGCCGTGCTCCTCAATCCACTGTCGCAGCGCTCCAATTCCTGCATGATGATGCCGTAGGAAATCTGATCCAATCCAGCGCCACCATACTGTTCGGGGATGTAGGGTCCAAACGCCCCAATCGCCCCCAAACCTGGGAGCAGGTGCTTTGGAAACACCTGCGTTTCCGCGGCCTCCTCAATGATCGGACTGACCTCTTGCTTGATCCAAGCGCGGGCGGCGTCACGGATCAACTTGTGCTCCTCGGTGAGGAGGTCGTCCATCATGTAATAGTCGTGACCTTGATACAGGTCGGTCTTGACAGATGCCATATTCATGATGTAAAAATACAACGTGCGCGGCCGTAGACTTGAAGTTCCATGGACCTCAACCCACAAGGAAGGACTGAATTTGCACGCGTAGAGCGCACCGTAGACGCTTCACGGCAGGGCATTCGCCTGCAAGAAGCCCTGGTGGGCATGTTCCCTGTGCTCTTACCCAGCCGCAAATCCTGCAAAAAAGCCATCGAAAAAGGACGCATCCTTCTCCATGGAAAACCCGCCGATACGGCCCGGATTGTTCAGGGTGGAGACGTGGTGACTTTCTTGCCTCAAACCTTGCAAAAAGCGCCCCACCCCGGCCATGGTGCACCCGCACAAATTCGCATGGTTCGCCCGGAAAACGCTGACTACCTCCTCGCGTGGAAGCCGGCAGGTTTGGCCACTTCTGGTGCTGGCCGCCTCCACTTGGCCAATGTCCTGGCACACCTTTCCTCGGAAGGCAGCCCCGAACAGCGCGCCCAACTGAGGCCGAACGTCAACGATGCCTTGGAGTTTCCTGCTCCCGTGCACAGGCTCGACCGAGTCACAGCGGGTTGGGTGTGCATCGCATTGAACTTGAACGCCGCCCAATCACTCGGCCATGCTTTTGCCGAACAGCGGATCCAAAAACGATACCTCGCCCTCGTGGCTGGGCGGGTCCTTGAAGCTGGTGACTGCAGCGTCTCCCTAGACGGGAAATCCGCAGCCACCCAGTGGTCGCCGGTGTGCTCCGGTCCTCTGCCCGTGCACGGCACCGCCACACTGCTCAACGTTCAACCCAAAACAGGACGCACCCATCAAATCCGCAGGCATCTCGCCCACATGGAACACCCCATTGTCGGAGAACACCTGTATCCGAAGCAGCACGAAGACGCCGTTGAAACCATGGAACGCTACACCGGACACGGCCTTTTTTTGAGTGCCGTGGGAATGCACATTCCCGAGGGAGACCATGGACCCGCGATCACCGTCAGTTCGCCACCACCACGCAAGTTTTCGAGAATAACCTGGGTGGGTCGGGGGGTCGAAAGCTTAAATCTGTAGCCTTCTCGACACTCAAGGCCTAGGCCACAGAGGCCTCGTACCCATCGTCCACCAAAAGGCCCTTCTTCTTGTAGGCACTCACAGCCAAGTGGTCTGCCCGCTCATTCATCGGGTTGCCAGCATGGCCCTTGACCCAATCAAAACGCACCTTGTGCTTCCGGTACACCTTCAAAAAACGCATCCACAGGTCCGGGTTCTTTTTGCCCTTGTAGCCCTTCTTCTCCCAATTGAACACCCAGCCTTTGACGACTGAATCAATGACATACTTGCTGTCACTGACCACCCAAACTTCTGTGCCTTCGCGTTTCAAAGCCTCCAATGCCACAATGACCGCCAGCAATTCCATGCGGTTGTTGGTGGTCAACCGGTAACCAGCGGTCAACTCCAATCGTCGATTTCCCCACTGCAAAATGGCACCATACCCTCCTGGGCCAGGGTTGCCAGAAGCACCTCCATCGGTATGGACCACTACAGGCTCAGCCATGGGCTTGGAAAAGCATGGCCACGTTGGCAGAGAACAATTTGACCGCTATGGCCAACAAAATGATGCCAAACACCTTCTGAAGGACCGCAATTCCGCCTTCTCCGAGCCACCTTTCAATCCGCCCGGTCATCCTTAAGACGAAGTAAACCAGCGCCATGTTGATGAGGATGGCCAACGCAATGTTGACCGCAGCAAACTCCGCTCGCAGCGAGATGATGGAGGTCATGCTTCCCGCCCCAGCAATGAGAGGAAAAGCCACAGGAACAATGGTCGCTGTTTTCATGGCCTCTGGGCTTTGCTTGAACAGCGTGATTCCCAGAATCATCTCCAAGGCCATGAAAAACATGACGATAGAACCGGCCACCGCAAACGAATTCACGTCAATGCCCAAAAAGTTGATGACCCCTTCACCCAAAAACAAGAAGGCGAGCATGATGCCCAAAGCCACCAGCGACGCCCGCTCGGCATGAATGTCTCCAGCCTTTCGTTTGATGTCGAGCAAGAAGGGGATGGATCCCACGATGTCGATCACGGCAAACATCACCATGGTCGACTTTAGCAATTCAGTCCAATTGAGGTTCATGACGCGTTTTGACCCGAGGTTGGGTGAGACAAGGATAGCGATTCCCGGATGGCCCGCAGCGTTTCTGTAGCGTAATGATTCCGCTCCAGAACTTGGATCTTTTCCGCAATGGACGCAGGCGTATCTCTGGCTTCCAAAGCTGTCTTGGCCTGAAAAAATGGAGGGCCTGTGTCGTAATCGGCGTCCACCCAATGCAAAGTGATTCCCGTTTCGGTGACGTCCTGTTGCACAAGGGCTTTGTAAACCGCCTCGTGCACATGACGGCCATACATGCCCCTACCTCCAAAGGCGGGCAGAAGTGAAGGGTGCAAATTGAGAATCCGTCCCGAAAACGCCTGAACCAAGTGATCGGGCACCTTCAACAGAAAGCCGGCCAAGGCCACAAAGTCCACCCGGTGCTGCTTCAATCGTTCGGCCACAACACCCGCTTGCAAATCCTCTCGGGTGAACACCCAGGTCGAGACCCCACAAGCCTTGGCGCGATGCATCACGCCCGCCTCGGCTTTGTTGGTCCCCACCAACGCCACTTCAACCTCTGACAAAGCGCCAATGGCTTTCATCAAACGCTCAGCATTGGTGCCCGATCCGCTTGCCAAAATGGCCACCCTCACCACGGCTCTTCTCTTTAAGGTTGAGCCTCGGTTTCGGACTCCTCAGTTCCGGACTGCTCAGAGTCAAATTTCACTTCGGGACGCTCTCCCCGCTGACGCGCAGTGTGCATCTCACGCAGTGACATCATCCGCTCCGCCATGCTCTGTGCATCAGCATCATTTGGGAGGGCATCTTCCAATGCACCCGACACCCTTTGGGTGACCGCCAATGACATCTGAATGCTGCTGGAAGCAGAAGCAAAGTACTGATCGTCCAAAGAGATGAAGTATCGGACATCGCCTTCGAGGTCTTCAAACAACTCCGTTCCGACTTGCTTGGCCAATGCCGCAGCTTCGGACCTCTGAGCCTCTGAAAGGTTCTGGTCTTCAACCAGCTCTGACAAAAGTTCCACCACGGGCAGCATGACTCTGGAATAGGGCACGTTGCGGGACGGTGTGGCTTCCAGCATGCGGTTCAACACAGCCAGACCCAAATCCGACTTGCCATCCTGCACATAAGCTTGCGCCAAGTTGGTCATCTGCAAGCGGATGTTGGTGGCCATTCGACGGTTGTTCTCGTCCATGTAAATCTCGCCTTCGGCATCCATGCCTCCCCACTGGAAGTCCTCCATCACATTCTCGAACATGATGTCTTTGGCAATGCCATAAGGCTGGCCACCACGTGAGCCATATTTCACCGGAACCAAGCGCCATGCCAGTCCTTCCAAACGGAAATAATCCTGCAAACCCACATAGCTGTCCGGGCCAATGGTCACCGCGAAGTACACGGGCCGCTCCCAGGCGTTGTTTCGCAAAATCTCCATCACCATGAATTGGTTCTTCAGGACGTATTGGCGAGGGGTTCCATTGCCGTCAGTGACGGTCCATTCCAGCGCATCCACCATCTGATTGCGTTCTTCAGGGAGCACCAATCCCGAGCTCACAGCATATGCGCTGTCCACAGGGACCCGGAAGCTGTTGGACGGAAGGTGCGCATACTTGCGGCCCCCACCATAGTCAACCATGTCCGCGTCATCCAAGGCTTGAACCATGGCTTCTTCGATGTCCACATAAGGATTGCTTGGGTCAGCCGGAGGGTCCATCAAGACGATGTCTCGGGTGCCCTGGCGGTACTGCTCCTCGCCCATCATGATGGGCACTGGAGCTCCATCATATGCGCGGCGCTTCATTTGCTCCACATACCAGTCTGTGTTGAGCAAGCTCAGGTTCACCACCCGAACATCGGTCCGATAACCCTCCACTTCTTGCACAAACCACAAGGGGAAGGTGTCGTTGTCTCCATTGGTGAACAAAATCGCGTTGGGCGCCAAGCTGTCCAAGTAGTTCTTGGCCATGTCCACACCCGTGCTTCGGCCAGCCCGGCTGTGGTCGTCCCAGCCTTCTGCCCCCATCTGAAATGGCACCAGCAAGAGCAATCCTGACAGAACCGCTGCGCTCATTTTTTCATTGCCCGCTCGACCCACCGCCACCGCGAGTCCCATCAACAAAGCAGCCATCACTGCGAGGTACAAGACCCCAAAACTGAACGCGTGGTTTCCACCCGAGGCCGCCTCCGTTGCAAACAGAACAGCGCCCAATGCCAGCGGCGCACCTGCCGCAATGCCCAGGTCCTTGATCTTCAAGTTTCCAGCCATATCAAACAGGGCATACACCCCCAATCCAATCCAAATGGCGAAGGCATAAAATGAACCCACATAGGCATAGTCTCGCTCGCGAGGCTGCAAAGGGTATTGATTCAAATACACCACAATGGCAAAGCCGGTGAGGCCAAACAACAGCCCGGTGACCGTAAAGTCCCGCCAGCCTCGAATGGCTTGAAACACCAAACCAATCAAGCCCAACAACAGGGGAAACAGGTAGAAGTGATTGTGGGCCTTGTCTTCTTTGCGATGCTCGGGGAACATCTCCATGCTGCCCAGCCGTTCTTCGTCGATAAAGGAGACCCCTGACATCCAATTGCCATCGATGAAGTCCCCGTGGCCCTGCACGTCGTTCTGGCGGCCTGAGTAATTCCACATGAAATAACGCAGGTACATCCAGCCGATTTGATACTTGGCAAAGAACTGCAGGTTCTCCGCCTGACTGGGGACCAAAAGTTCGTGATAACGGTCTGCCTGACTCTGAAGCCTCTGCGCCTCACGGATGTCTTCCGACGAACGCGATCGGTTGGCACGTTGCGTGGCCGCGCGGACTTGCTGATCCAGGCTTGTCAATGCCCGCTGCATGGATTCGGCATAACCGCGACCGCGGTCCAAACCTTTGGACAGGTCCTCCACCATCATTTGAGCTAGGGTTCGGCGAATCTCCGCATTCGACAGGTCCGCAAGTCTGGCCTCATTTCCTTTGCCCACTATAATTTCCGTGCTGCTGCGCACCTCGAAATTGGCCGCAAACCGCTGGTCAAACATGCGGTAGAGGTTTTTCAGCGTGCGCGTCAACTCGGCCTTGTCCAAGTTTCCTCCCAACACCCGCGAAGACAAGTGAAGTTCAAATGCTTGGGCATCTCTGGCCTGTCCGTCCAATGGACTCACAAACGACACTTCTTCGTTCCAGCCCTTGTAGTTGGACCATTTCTTGTACTCTCTGACGTGGTTCGCCTGTGAGGAATACATCCGGGGAAAGACCATGCTGAATCGGTCATCGTACCTGGGAACGCCATTGCTCTTTTCACCGCTGTCCACATATTCCTGCGAGATGGTGAACTCTCCTTCGTTTTCGCTGATGTACTTCTCTGCAGCGAAACGCTCTCGGAAAGTGGCCACACGTGAGGACACTGGACCGCGCTTCTTGAACACACTGTGGCTCGGGAAATAAGTCGGAGTGCCGTCTTCATAGGGCTGTTCGGCATCATTGGGAGAATTCCAATATTGACCTGTGCCCAACGGGCGGTCGCCGTACTGCTCTCGGTTCAAGTACGAGAGCAAGGCAAACAAGTTCTCCGGGTTGTTTTCATCCATGGGAGGGTTCGCCGCAGAGCGCACCACAATCAGGGCAAACGTGCTGTATCCCACCAAAATCATGGCCACAGAAAGCGCGGCCACGTTGAGTTGCCACCACCCCTTTTTGCGGCTGTACCACAAGGCTGCCACGATCAAGGCCGACACCAACAAGAGGTAAAACACAACCCCTGAATTGAACGGCAACCCCATGCTGTTGACGAAAGCCAACTCAAACCGAGCAGCCAACTTCACGAAGCCTTGAATCAGGCCGTATTGCACGAACAAAAGCAAGGCCAAGGACAACGCCAAGGCCCCGATAAACGTGGGCCATTTGAACGTATGACGCTTGAAATAATAGACCGCCACAATGGCTGGGATGGCCAGCAAATTCAAGAGGTGAACCCCAATAGAAAGGCCCATCAAATACGCGATGAGAACAATCCAGCGAAGGTTACCGGGCTCATCTGCGCGGGCTTCCCACTTCAAGATGGCCCAAAACACAAGGGCCGTGAACAAAGAGCTCAAGGCATAGACCTCGCCCTCGACCGCTGAAAACCAAAAACTGTCGCTGAAGGTGTAAGCCAACGCTCCCACGGCGCCGCTGCCCATGATGGCCAAGAGTTGGCCCGAAGAAGGCTCAGATTGCTTCGCCGTCCAACGCGATGCAGAAAGCTTTCGCGCCAAGTGGGTGATGCTCCAGAACAAAAACAGGATGGTGAACGAACTCGCCATCGCACTCATCACATTCACCGCCGTGGCCGCATACTCGGCGGGGACAAACATCGAGAACAAGCGCGCCAGCAACATGAACATCGGCGCACCCGGCGGATGTCCAACTTCAAGCTTGTAAGCCGAGGCAATGAATTCACCACAATCCCAAAAGCTCGCTGTGGGTTCGATGGTGAGCAGATAGACCACAGTGGCCAGAAGCCATACTGACCATCCGGTCAGGTCATTGAGTCGCTTGTAGTTCATGCGGCGTGGGTTGATCCCTCTGAAATCCACCCCAATCCGGGGACTTCATTCAAGAAGGACACCGCGAAAATAAGCCCTCCTTAGCGGGCGACCACCACCCTGCGGTGCGCGGTGTAATTGCCGCTTTGCACGTGAAGCAGATATCCGCCCGGCTCCAGTCCTTGCAAGGGCAAAGCCCACAAGTGCATGGCAGAGGTCCCCTTGCGCACAATGCGCCCCAAACCGTCGGCCAACACCCACTGGGCACGACCATCGAAAGACTCCGAATTCATCACCACTGAGGCCATGGCCTCAGCAGGGTTGGGGTAGACCAAAAGACCCGCCATTTGGGACAAAACCAGCCCATCTACAGAGGATTCACAATCGGTCAAAACGCCAAATTCAACTTCAAAAACCCCGTCAATCAGAGAGAGGTCCACTTGAACTTCATCCTCTTCTCCCAGACTCAGATTCAGCGTCATCCCCGGCAAACCCTCAAAGTCAGGAGAACCGGAAAAAGACATGGACATGGTGTAGCATCCGGCAGGCAAACACAACACCACGCCCTCCAAACCTCCTTCCTCTGGGTCCAGAGATATGCCGCCCGTCCAATCCAAGCCTTCTCCCGCCAAGTTCCAGGCCCACTCCACATCCTCAAGCACCCCCAACACAGCCTCTCCTTCAATGAAGACCTCCACATTTTCACAAGATTCGTCGGGTCCATTTGCGAGGTCAATGCAAGCACTGATCAATTCGCCACAGTCTTCAAACACCGCAGAAACACATGCCGACTCAGTCAATGCGCCTTCCACAAGCGTGTAGTTTACCGTGTCGCCGTTGAGCACAGTTCCGTCCGAAAACGCCCAGAAAAAATCGACCTCCTCTGTCGACTCTGTTACCGCAATCAACGTCCAACTTCCATCGGCTTCCTCCACCGCCTCGATCTCCAATTCACACTCCACATCGGGGTCGCAATCGACGTCACCGACACTGAATGAAATGACCTGCGCCCCATTCTCATCCACCTCAGGCTCCACTGGATCAAACGACCCAGCGATTTCAACGTTAACAGCCGCATCGCTGCTGTCCGTTGCCATCAAGCTCACATCGTAACACCCCTGGGGCAAGCACATGGCCAATTCCAACGTAGGCTGACCTCCTGCAGGCAACAGCAAAAGGTCCTGTTGTTGCCAATCTTCCCCCGTGACTTCCCACCAGAAATAACCCGAAACTTCATTGCTGGGGGTGACTTCAAAGAAGTACGGCTCACAGGACGCATCGCACCCTTCGATTTCGACTTCCATGCACCATGTGGTTCCCTCAGGACAACCCGGGCTGAACAGCGTAGCGCACACCTCATAGGTACCGGGTTCGGCATGCTGGTGCTCCGTCCACAAGTATGCGCTTGTGAAGACCATGCCATCGCCGAAATCCCACTGAATCGTGTAGCCGTCCGGTTGCATGACCTCCAGCAAGTACGACCCAACACAAGGCTCATCTTCGTCCTGAACGAGATGGATCAGTTCCCCCTCATCCAATTCCAAACAGCTCCCACAATCCTCGACTTCAACCTCCACGCACAGCAAAGTCGAGTCCGGACAAGTGGGGCTCACGTAGGTGGCACAAGTCTCGTAAACGCCATCTCCAGGAAACGTATGCCAAGAGAAGTGGCCTTCTCCCGTGGTACCGTCACCGAAGTCCCACTGCACACTTTCTCCCTCGGTGAATTCGCACACGCTGACAATGAATTCGCAACCCGCTCCACTGACCCAAACTTCTTGCGGGCAATCGGACTCATACCCTTCGCTTCCCGTGCAGACCACAACCCCATCAGGGCAATCCTCCGTGACGTACTGAACACACACCTGCCACGGCGCGTCTGCCGTGCCTTCAGGCAGGGTCAGCGCCGCTCCTCCTTCCATGAACACCTCTCCATTTAGGCTGTAAACCAACTCTGCGTTTTCTGGATAACCCACAGGAATCACCATGATGACCTCGCCCTCTTGGGCGGTTTGAACCTCCAGCTCCAAGCCACAATCCGGCTCAGTGCACCCCTCTACATCTACTGTGGTTGTCAAAGTCACCCCTTCTGGACACAGCTCCGAGGCGTAGGTCACAGTCACCGGGTATGTGCCGTCGGCACCAAAGACGTGTTCGGCATAATGACCCCCTTCAACCACCTCATCTGCAAACGTCCAAGTGGCTTCCTGATTCAGCTGAAACTGGCCCGCTTCAAAGCCCCAAACGCAAGGAGCACTCAGTTGCACAGAGGCAATCTCCTCTGGACATTCATTGGCCACCAACTCATCGCACTCTCCATACAAGGGCAGGGCCACAATTTGTGCCAGCGCACCCAAACCGCCAGGCAGCACCTGCAGGTGCAACACGCCATCCAAGTCTCCATCTGTGGTCAATTGGGCCACCAAAACCCGGCCATTCTCATCGGGATGTCCATTGGTGTTGGTGGGCACAACAAACCATGCGCTTCCGATCAAATCATCAATCACAAAGCCCGAACCATTCTCAAATTCTGTGGCAAAAGGGGATCCGCTGCTCATGACCACCTGAGGACAATCCTCACCTTCTGCACCATTCGGTGGCCCGTCTATTCCAATGGTCAACCAACTGTCATAAGGGAGCTCGGGAAACAGGTCAAACAAGAGCGGGTTGTTGGCACAAGGAAACTGTCCTCCTTCATTCGACTGGTACCAAGACGTACTCGTTAAGAGGGCCGTCGGGTGTTCGATGTCTCCAAAAACGGTGGTCACCACATCGTCTGGACCCGGCAGGGTCACGTAAAGCCTGTAAGTGGTCATCCCTTCCAATGGCCCCTCGTTGTGAACGGCCACCACTTCAATGTCCAGACAGACACTGCCATTCACCAATTCAGGTTGGGCTACAGCACAAAGCGGCAGAAAAAAAAGAAGGAAAAAAGGGAAGGAACGCATGTGTGCGGGGGGTGTGAATGTAAAACGTCAAGGAATGACCGGGGGTTGCTCGACTCAGTCTTGATCCACGAAACGTGGATCTGTGGGCAGCACATCTCCACAAGATGTGCAAGTGCGTTTGGCTTCATCGCCATAGAACTCACGGAAACGAGGCAAGAAATCTTGCTCAATGTTGCGGAGCTCGAAGTAGGTTTCATGGAGCTTGTGGTTGCATCCGTCACAAAACCACAACAGGCCATCCTTCATGTCAGACCCGGCCCTTTTGCGCTCAATCACCAAACCCAAAGAACCTGCTTCCCTCATGGGGCTGTGGGGAACCTTGGCGGGGTGCAAATACATGTCGCCAGGGCCCAACTTCATGTCCACGGCTTGTCCATCCTCTTGGATCCGGACTGTGATGTGGCCCTCCAACTGATAGAAAAGCTCTTCAGTTTCGTTGTAGTGATAGTCCTTGCGCGCATTGGGACCCGCCACAATCATGACGATGTAGTCCCCACTGTCCACGTACAAATTCTTATTGCCCACTGGAGGTTTGAGCAAGTCGCGGTGCTCTTCGATCCAGGCATTCAAGTTGAAGGGTTTGGAGATGGCCATGGGATGAAATTAACCCTTCCCCACTTGCGTCCGGACCGGTCTGCCCACCAGATATACCCCAACGAATATGAGTCCACCAAAAACCAGCAATGGCCAACCCGCATCCACCATGTAATCGGTGCCTCCATAATGGGCCTGTGCCAAGCTGAGCACCGTGGCCAATAGCGGCTGCAGATAGATGTACACGCTGACCACAGTGGGCTGCAGGTGTTGCAGCGCAAAGATGTTGAGCAAATAGACCAAAAAGGTGGTGGCCAAAACCACATAGGCCACTCCAGCCCACTGCTCAGGGCCAAAGGCGGACCAATCGATGTCCATCGCCTGTCCCCAGCCAATGGGCGTGGTGAACAACCAACCGAAGAAAAACACCCAAGTGACCACAGTCAAAGGGCGGTATTTGGCCATCAAAGGCTTCACTCCCACCAAATAAAAAGCGTAGCTGGTGGCGTTGATCAGGATCATCAAGTCCCCTTGCCATGAGGCGTGAATCCGCTTTCCCGAACTGCTCCAGACAAGAATGGCCGCTGCACCAATGCCACCCAAAATCACGCCAATGAGCCTTCGCCGAACGATGGGCTGGCCCAACATCACTGCACTGGCGATGAGCACCAATACAGGGTTCACCGTCATGATCAAACTGGCATTCACCGGGCTGGTGACATTCAGTCCATTGAAAAAAAGCAACATGTTAATCCCCACACCTGTGAGGCCGCAAAACGCCATCCTCGGCAGGTCCTTCCGGTCGACCTTCTCGGGGCGCGCAAAAAGCAAAAGCCCAAACAAGAACAAGGCCCCCGTCACCCGCAAAACAATGAAGCCGCTGGGCCCCACCAAGTCAGGCATGAGGCCTTTGGCCACGAGGTAATTCCCCCCGTAAATCAGCGCCACAATCAGCAGGGCGAGGTGTGCCAGAAGCCGTTTCAATGGTCTTGAATCAGCCTTTCAAAGCCGCTCGAGCCGCTTCAACAGAAGCTTTGGCAGACCCGGCATATGCTCCTGAGTCTGTCAGCAAAACTGGACGCTTCAGGAAGGTGTACTCTTCCAAAATCAACCGGCGATAGTCGGCTTCACCCAGGTCTTGATCGGCCAGCCCCATGGACCGGAACTTCATGGCGCGGCGACTGAACAAGGCTTCATAACTCCCAGCATGGGCCTTCATGGCATCCAACTGTTCCGCAGTGATGCCTTCAGATTTGATGTCACACAACACAGCTCCATGATCGGCCGGAGCCAAATCGGCTTCAATTCTTTGGCAGGTCTTGCAAGTGGGGAGGGTAAAGAAGGTGGAAGGCATGGTTTAGGAAGAAAGAAGTTGATCAATGGCCGAAAAGGTCTCACTCAAATCTGGCTCGGCTTGCTCGTTGTTATTGACGACAACATTGGCAAGATGGGCCACGGGATCGAGGTATTTCAAGTCCCCGGGCCTGACATGGTGGTCCCACTGGTATCGGATGATGTCTGGAGGCACACTCCGTTCCACTTGGTCCCTGGCCAAACGCCGTTCAAAGCGGGTCTCGGGTGTGGCGTGAATGAGCACAGTTAAGTCCAATCTGTTCCTCACTCCCTCATCACACAGCAAAAACAGCCCATCCAAAAACACCACAGGACAGGCGGGGATCAGCAGGGTCTCTGGTAAAACACCGGGCTGATTGAAGGTGTAACTTTGGATGCGCAAGTCTTGTCCCGAACTCAAGACATCGAGGTCCCTGGACAGCCGCTCCAAATCGAGGGCACCTGGGACGTCGAAATTGGGCTCGCCTTCGCCATCTGTGGGGACTTCCCCAAGGGGGCGATAGTAATCGTCCATGCGAAGCACAGCGGCTCGGTCGCCGTAGTGGCCCAACAAGCGGCTCACCACAGTTCCTTTCCCGGAGGCACTTCCTCCGACAACGCCCACCAAACAGCTTCCTTTTCTATTGGCCATGGTCCGTCAATTGATTGGCCATGGTTCGGTCATTGGCCAAACGCGGCACTTTGTTTTGTCCCCCCAATTTTCCCCGCTTGCTCATGGCCTGGAGAAAGGCCCCCGGCGGCAAAACCGTCATCACTGCAGGACGAAGAACTGCACCCGAAATCAAATCCCGGTAATAGGGGTTTCGCTCCTGCAATGCCACATCCAGTGCCCCTGTAAACCGATCTAAATCCCGGGGCTTCTCCGCAAATTCCACCAACCATTCATGGTAGGGCAGTCCATCGCTCGGGGACACTTGAGGCGCCACATGAAATTCCACCACCTGCCCCCCCCATTGCTCTGCTGCCGAAGCCATGGCCCCTTCTACCTCTTCCGCAATGACGTGCTCACCAAAGGCACTGGTGAAGTGCTTGACCCTGCCCGTCACCAAGATTCGCGCCGGCGCCAAGGAGACAAAGCGCACCGTGTCTCCCAAATCGTAGGCCCACAACCCGGCATTGGATGTCACCACGACCGCATAGTTGACCCCCAATTCCACCTCGCCAAGCCCCAATCGACGGGCATTGTCCTGACCGTATTCACCGACGGGGATGAATTCGAAATACATCCCGTCCTGGGCATTCACCAGCAACCCGTCTTCGGACCCTCCATCCTGGTATGCAATGAACCCTTCGCTGGCTGGATAAAGTTCCACACGGGGCACATCCCCTCCAATGAGCTCTTTGAAGCGCTCTGCATAAGGGCCATAGGCGACCCCCCCAAAAACAAACAGAGAGAAATTAGGGAACACCTCCAAGACATTGTTGGCCCCCGTGTGCTCGAGCAATCGCTCGAAATACATCTGAACCCATGATGGAATTCCGCTGATCAGCCTCAGGTCTTCATCCGCCGTTTCGCGCACAATGGCATCGACCTTTGTCTCCCAATCTTCAATCGAATTGGTCTCCCAAGAGGGCAAGCGATTGCGCTGCAAATACTGAGGGATGTGATGGGCCACAATGCCGCTCAACCTGCCCAGTGGCACCCCACCTGAGGTTTCGGTCAGGGTTGGACTGCCTTGCAAAAAAATCATCTTCCCCCCTACAAATTCCGCTGCGCCTGTCCTGGCCACATGATGAAGAAGAGCACGCCGTGCCGAGCCAATGTGATTGGACAAACTGTCCTCGGTCAACGGGATGTATTTGGCTCCTGAGGTGGTCCCAGAGGTCTTGCAGAAATACTTGGGCAATCCCGGCCAAAGAACATCGGGTTCGCCAGCCACCACACGATCCACGTAAGGCCTCAGACCTTCGTAATCCCGAACAGGAACGGCTTCCCGAAAGGCCTGAGCCTGTTGCCCTGGATCCTGAATGGCCGCCACAGATGCGAGCCCATGGTCCTGTCCAAACACCGTGTCCATAGCTGATTGAAGCAAAGAAGCCAAAACTCTGGCCTGCGCCCGAGCAGGGTCAGCACTGCGGTCCCAATCGTCCTTCTGGACGCGCAGTGCCAATGGCTTTGCGATCCATCCTTTCCATCCGCCATGGGTTGACTTCGGCATGGCCCGAAAGATAACGGCCCGCCCCCATGAAGGGAGCGGGCCGCCAGTGCATTTGCACGAAAAGAATCAATGCTGGACGCGCATCTTCTTGGTCACGCGGGCATCCCCCGTCAACAAGGAGTATGTGTACATGCCGTCAGACAAGGCCGAAGCATCATATACGACGGTGTGCTCACCCGCTGGACGAGACCCCAGATCCAAAACATCGACCAATCGGCCCTGAAGGTCACGCAACTCAATCATGAAGTCTCCTCCCCAATCTGAGGTGAACGCAAACCGGGTCTCACCCGCTGTTGGGTTGGGGTAGTTCCCCTGAAGGTGAACACCATTGTATGCGCCAATCACGTCCACACTCACCACAGGGCAAGTGATCAGTCGGACCGCTGGTGTAGCTGTTTGGGCCGTAAACCAGACGAACTCGCCACTTCCAGCTTGCTGATAAATGATGGTGCTGTTGTCGGTGTCGGAGTTGCCGTTGCCCAAGACCGTCAATTCCAGGTCTTCGTAATCAAATTCAGTGATGACCGCTCCGGCATAAAAACCAGGTGACGCCAGGCCCTCCACAGAAACCTCGATTTCGTCTTCAAAAGCGAGGGGGTAGTACACTGGATTCGCAGCCGTTCCCGCCCAGTTTGCGTCTGAAGTGAATTCGGCAAACTCATAAGGAGCATCCCCCAACGACAATTCTGGATCTTGGTCCATCCAACGGATTTCAAAGTCTACACCCGTCGAAGTGCTGGGGCCAAAAGCCACCGCCAATCCATAAACTGTGGTCCCTTCATTGTGGAAAGTGTAACGGTTACCGTAACCTGTGGGCTCAAAGAAGTCATTCTCGTCATCGAAACGGGGCCCGAGTTCCACGTCCAATTCTGCAGGGTTGTCATGGCCAAACTCACATTCGGTGTACTCCATCTCCATGGTCAAGCTGCCTGCATCCGCAACACTGTCGCTGCTCATCGTCGCACGCAAGGTGTATAGCCCTTCTGCCTCTGGCTCCCACCCTGTGGCGATGTACAACGTGTCCTGCGGATTGGCTGGGCAATTGTCGTTGTTGGCAAAAGACGGTGCCGTGAATGGCTCGGTGACGGTGGTGCTCAACACCTCTCCGGTATCATCCAAAACGTCCACTGTGATCACACAGTTTTCTTGGTTGAGAAAGCCACTGTTCCGGTAAAGGACACCCGCGAGAACACCTCCATCTGCCTCTGGAATGGCCTGTGCCATCGGTGTAACCCGGTATTCGAACAAAAGGAAAACGTCCCCATTGGTTAGCTGCACCAATTCAAGCTCATTCGCAACAGGGTTGGCTTCGATGCGAATGTCGTCGATGCCCCAGTAGTAGTGGGTGTAGTCGGATGCATTTGGTCCAGATTGCTTATAGGCAAAACGCACGTCAACCGCAGACTCGCCAGCGGCAATGCAACTGATGTCCAATCCTGTAATCAGAGGGTTGGCACTGGCCACGTTGGCCGAAGGAATAAAGGAGCCTCCGGCTTCAAATGAAGTCCAATTCTCGCCACCATCCACACTCACCTCTACAAACAAGGGCATGAATGAGAAGCAACAGTAACGGAAGTATTGGTCCCATGTGATCACAACACTCTCCAATCCAGACAAATCCAAGGTGGGCAAATTCAAGAATCCCCCAACATCTTCAACGCCACTGGCCACCGGAGTGTTGTAGTAATCGCAGTCAAAAATCATCCAGCCATTGGCCGCTGACTCACTGTTCAGGCCACCAATGTTGGTGCTGAACTCACCGGCTGGAGGCTGGACACCTGAAGCTGTGCCATCTTGGTAAATGCCATCGCCTTCTGCCTGAACGTACTGCCAAATGGTCGTTTCAGGGCTGGTGTCTTCAACGGTCATGGGGCCGACGCCATTGTTTCCAGCGAAACCATTCGCGAAGTCTTCAAAGAAGACCACCGTCGAACCACCGCCACGGAGGGAGGAGGCCTCAGCACGAGAAACCTCCTGCATTCCGAGGAGACGACTGGCCTCAACTTCATGGGAAGTGGCTGTTCTTGGAGTGTGCGCGACCTGTTGGGCCGAGACTTGAAGTGCCAGCACACAGGCGGCAAGGGTGAAAATGTTCTTCATCGTAGTGGGCGCAAATTAAGACGACTCATCCACTCCCTCAACACATGACGAACGGACAACAAAAAAGGGGGCCCGAAGGCCCCCTTTGATGTTTCATTGAACGTGATCGAATTACTTGATCACCAGCTTGCGTGTCGCACGTGCTCCATCCACAATGATGGTGTAGGTGTACATGCCAGCTGTGAGGCCTTCCAAGTTGAGGACTGCGCGCTGAGTGCCTGCAGCTTGCGTGCCGAGGTCCATGCGGCGCACAATGGCTCCAGTCAAGGTGGTCACTTCAAAAGTCACTTCTGCAGCAGCATCGAGGGTGAAATCCACACGGGCGCTTCCAGTGGCGGGGTTCGGGTAAGCCCGTCCCAACTCAAAGCCTTCGCCAGCGAGGTTGTCCACGCTCATGGTGGTCTCTGCATTCTCGTCCAAGTTCAAGCGAACCATGGGGCAGTTGGTGGTGAAGTACCAGTCGTATGCACTTCCTGATCCAAAGGGACCATAGATGAAGACCGTCTGGTCGTACTGTGGGATGCTCGTTCCAATCTGAACGTTGTCGCCACCCAAGTGCTCGAAGCAAGCCATCACAGCCTCTCCTGCAGGAACGGTGTATGGCTCCTCCAATGCGAAGGTGTACCAAGACACTTCTCCGTCACCGCTGTTCAAGAAGTCCGCTTCAATGGACACCTCCTCAGAAGTGCCGATCAAGCCGTCGTACTGACCGCCACCGTCGTTCCAAGCCACCCAATCAAAGAGGTGACAAACCACTTCTGCGCCCACGTCAGAGCCATCCATGATGGCCACGTCGATGGCGTAAATGGTCAAGTCTTCCACAGCGTCAAAAGGAACACCGGCAATGAAGTCCACTGTACCATCCGCTGGGGTTTGGCCCACAAACGTTCCGTTGTCGCGACCGTACTGGTTCTCCACCACTTCGATGGCCTGAGTTGCAACGTTGTCCTCTGGGTACTCATCGGTGCTGTCTGCGGCAACGGTGTAATCGAACTGGTAAGAACCTTGGCCTGGGGCTTCCCAACCCAAGACACGCAATGTGTCAATGGATCCGTACTCAATGTCCATAGCAGCGCTTTCGAAGTAGCCCGCTCCGTCATACACAGACAACGTAGCGTTGGTCTGTGTTTCGGTGCCGAGACCCTGAACAGCCACAGCCAGATCAAGGGCAGGCAACTGGCTCTCTGGCCAAACTGACGCTTCCCAAAGACCCGTGGTCAAGAAGTCAGTGTAGCTCACGTAGTCCGCGATGCGGAGGTCATTGGCTGGGGTGTCGAAGGCGACGAAGTCGTCCACCATCCAAGCGTAGCCCCACTGACCAACCCAACGCCAACGGAAGTAAACCGAAGCCTCATCACCAGCGATGTCGCCGATGTCAAAACGAATGGTGGTTGGGTTGTCGGTCTCATCCGCACGCTCGAACGTGGGGAAAATCTCATAACGGGCAGCGACGGTGTCTTCACCGACCACGACGTAACCTTCTTCCTCTTCCAATGTCTCTGGGTCAGACCAGTTGACGCCGTCCAAAGAGATTTCGAGGTAGCAACGCTCAATGTCAGTGGTGTTGTCCCAGCAACGGTAGCGGTTCTCGAACTCAACGGTCACGAAAGGGTGTCCTGTGAAATCCACAGCATCGTCGATGGTGAACCAGCAGTTCTCCACCCACGCCGCAGCGTAAGCCTCCTCGGCACCGAACAAGTCGGAGTCCACCATCACGTAGCCATCATCGGCTGTAGTGAAGTTGGGGTTTGGAGACGGTGAGTTGGCGGTTCCACCAGCCCATCCGTTGTAAGGACCGCTTGGTCCCTCGTCTGTGCATGCAAAGTTGATGCCGTCGATGTAGTCGGTGTAACCCTCATCGTTGGCGTTGGTGAACGTGATGCCGGAGCAGTCACCAAATGTGTTCTGATAAATGATGTCACGTGTGTAGTCCACGTGGTTTCCCTCCATTGAACGGGAGGTGACGGCGCGGCCGGCAAATTCGCGGACCGGGGCTTGTGCCATGACGACGCTCGAAACGAGCACGGCCATGACCAACAGGTAGAGGTGCTTCATACTGTATGGTGTTGGATTCGTTTGGCGAATATAGTCCGCGAAACCAAGGAGCACCACATGAAACACCTCAAGCCGTCAAAGGTTCTGTATAAAGTTCAACGCTTGGACAGGTACAGACCAAGTTTCGGTCCCCGTGCGCATTGTCGACTCGGGCCACTGCTGGCCAGAACTTTCGCTCCCGCATCACAGGCACCGGATATGCCGCTACCTCCCGTGAATAGGGGTGATTCCACTCCGTGGCTGTCAGCTCAGCGGCCGTGTGTGGCGCCATACGCAAGGGGTTGTCCTCGCGCTCAAACCTTCCTTCTTCAATGTCTGCGATCTCAGCCCGAATGGAGACCATGGCCTCAATAAAGCGGTCCAATTCATCCAAAGACTCGCTTTCAGTGGGCTCAATCATCAGCGTTCCAGCCACTGGCCAGCTGACTGTGGGTGCATGAAATCCGTAATCAATCAGGCGCTTGGCGATGTCGGTGACTTCGATGCCCGCACTGGCCTTGAATGGGCGGCAATCGATGATCATCTCGTGGGCCACATTGCCAGAATTGCCCTTGTATAAGATGTCATAATGACCGGTCAAGCCAGTACGCAGGTAATTGGCATTGAGTATGGCCACCTCTGTGCTTCTGCGCAATCCTGTTGGCCCCAAGAGCCGGATGTATGCGTAAGAAATGAGATGAATGAGTGCACTGCCAAAAGGAGCGCCACTGACAGCATCAATGGCCTGCTCTCCTCCCACTGCATCCAGTGGGTGTCCAGGCAAGAAAGGCACGAGGTGCTCTGCCACCCCAATGGGGCCGACGCCAGGTCCGCCTCCACCATGGGGAATGGCAAAGGTCTTGTGAAGGTTCAAATGACAAACATCCGCACCAATGCGACCGGGGCTGGTGAGCCCCACCTGAGCGTTCATGTTGGCGCCATCCATGTAGATTTGACCGCCGTGGGCATGAACCGTTTCGGTCACTTCCAAGATGTGCTCTTCGAAGACCCCATGGGTAGAGGGGTAAGTGATCATCAACGCACCCAACCGATCTGAATGCTCTTCCGCCTTGGCTTTGAGCTCATCCAAATTGATGTTGCCGTGACGGTCACAACCCACCACGACAACCTTCATTCCACACATGACAGCCGATGCGGGATTGGTGCCATGGGCTGAAGATGGAATCAAACAAACATCCCGGTGAGACTCCCCACGTGAGGCGTGGAAAGCACGGATCACCAACAATCCAGTGTATTCTCCCTGTGCACCACTGTTGGGCTGCAGGCTCATGCCCGAAAATCCCGTGATTTCGCAGAGGTATTGTTCGAGCTCTCCGATCATCTGTCTGGTTCCCGCGGCTTGAGCAGGAGGACAGAACGGATGGAGTTGGGCAAATGAGGCCCAACCTATGGGCAACAATTGCGTCGCCGCATTCAGCTTCATGGTACACGACCCCAAGGGAATCATGGCATGGGTCAAAGACAGGTCTTTGTTCTCGAGGTGCTTCAAATACCGCATCATCGCCGTCTCCGAGCGATGGCTGTTGAATACAGGATGGTGCAAGTAGTCCACTGAACGCAGCACTCCGTCCAACTGGGCGGTGGCATTCTCCTGGGTGGGATAAGGCACGTTTTGAAAACCAAGCACCTCACATAAATCGGTGAAGTCTTGAGGCAAGGTGCACTCATGGAACGAAATGCCCACGTGCACACCATCGGGGAAATAGCGCAGGTTGATCTCTTTGCGCTCGGCACGTTCAATCACACTTCCAACATCCTCCATGGCAAACACCACGGTATCGAAGAATCGACCGTGAACAGGAAGAATGCCCGCGGCTTTGCCCGCTTCTGCGAGCGCCACAGCCAATGCGTGGACGCGCTCTGCGATGGCCCGCAAGCCCTTGGGGCCATGGTAAACGGCGTAAGAGCTTGCCATGACAGCCAATAGACTCTGAGCCGTGCAAATGTTGGATGTGGCCTTGTCTCTTCGAATGTGCTGCTCACGGGTTTGCAGAGCCATGCGATAAGCCACGCGGCCCATTCGGTCTATCGAAGCGCCAATGACACGGCCCGGAACGTTCCTTTTGAATTCAAGTCGGGTGGCAAAAAAAGCGGCGTGAGGACCTCCGTAGCCCATGGGAACTCCAAAGCGCTGGCTGTTGCCCACCACCACATCTGCGCCCATTTCACCTGGTGATTTCACCAAAGCGCAGGCCAACAAATCGGTCGCAACCACAACCCGTATATCCAAGGCGTGCGCCGTGGCAATGGTTTCATTCAAAGGTTCCACACGGCCTTTGTCGCTGGGGTATTGAATAAAGAGTCCAAACGTTTGACCATCCAAACCCAAGTCTGATTCGGGCCGCTGCTCAATCTGTATGCCCAAATGATGCGCTCGATTCTGCAAAACGGCCCAAGTCTGAGGAAGACCTCATCTGAGGCCACAAACGGTTCACCCCCGCCTTCACCGCCTTGCGACTGCGGGAATTGAACAGCATGGTCATCGCTTCAGCCGCAGCGGTGGCCTCGTCGAGCAAACTCGCATTGGCCATTTCCATGCCGGTCAAATCACAGACCACCGTCTGGAAATTCATCAAAGCCTCGAGCCTTCCCTGCGCAATCTCAGCCTGGTATGGCGTATACGCTGTGTACCAGCCCGGGTTCTCTAAAACGTTTCTGCGAATGACACTCGGCACTTCGGTGGAGTGATACCCCATTCCGATGTAATTCCTAAACAATTTATTCTCTGCTGCAATCGCATCAATGTGGTCCAAATAGGCGGACTCGGACATGGCCTCTGGAAGCTGCAGACGGTCCGATGAAAGGATGGCCTCCGGCACGGTACTGCGCACCAAATCGTCCACAGACGCATGGCCCATGACGGACAACATGGTACGGTGTTCCTCTTCCCGAGGACCCAAGTGACGCTGAACAAATGCTCCTGAAGCCATAGCGTGAGAATTCTATCAAAAATACAAGGGGACAAACAACCGCAGAAGGCCTGTGTTCATAACCGCATCGTCCTTGTGAAGTATTCTACATTTGGAGGGCATGCGCGGCGTACGGTTACTTTGGTCCAATGCCGTGATTTCACTTGGCGCAGCGGGGTGCGTCATGCGCTCTTTTTGCCTCACTGGATGGGAAGGAAATCACGCCACTCCATGGGTTTTTGCCCTCGGCTTGGCCGCCTCCACTTGGCTGGCCTACACGTGGCAGCGACACGTCAAATCCACCCGAATCGATGGGCTGAGGCCAGAGCAGCCGCTTGGCATGCGCGCCAAACCAAAAAACTGGCGGGGCTCAGCTTGATTGTGTTGCCCTTGGCGTTGTGGCCTCTGTGGCTGTCTTGGCAAAAATGGATGGGCGCTGATGCGACAGATTGGGTACCCGTTTTGGTGCTCGCAACCGCCATTTTTCTCACCGCGTTGTATGCTGGTTTGCCCGGCGATAGGGGCATTCGCTTCGCCCTGCGCCGATTGCCGCGCATGAAATTGATGTGGATCGGATTGGTCTGGGCGCTGGTTACGGCGGCCTGGCCGGCCTGGTGGCTACACGGCCAATCAGTGGGCAGCACCCTGTCGTGGGGCGCCCTCATGACCGAAAGGGCCTGCATCATCATGGCCCTGACCCTGCCCTTTGATTTGAGGGACCGGGATTGGGACCCCCCGAGCCTGCGCACCATTCCGCAACGTTGGGGTCCCATGGGCACCCGCATTGCGGCAATATTCCTCCTGATTGTCGCCTGCGCAGCCGCGCATGCCGCGGGCAACGCACTGAGGTACTGTATTGGACCCGTGCTGATGATGCCCGCTGTGTGGTGTGCTTCCAAAGACCGGGGACCGGGCTATTTCTTGCTGTTGGATGGGCTGCTCATCCTCGATGCTGTCGCGGTGATGTGCGCGCCATGAGCATCAACCAAACACCGCATCCAACGCCGCATTGAATGCCGCAGCGGCCTCGTCGATCACGGCGTCACTGTGGGCAGCCGATACAAAGCCCACTTCATAGCCCGAAGGACCCAAGTACACTCCGCGCTCCAACAAAGCCGCGTGGAGCTTGGAGAATAGGCCATGCTGTCCGGATCGATCTCGCTGCTGCGCCGGATGTGCACCTGGTCACTAAACGCGAGCCAGAAAATGCTTCCCCGCGTAAAATCCGCAGTGGATACCCCTTGGCTTCGGCGTGGGCCAGCACCGGGTCCACCATGCGGCGTGTGCGGCGCTCCTGATCCTGGTAAAATCCAGGCTTCAAACACTCGGTCAATTGTCCTGCGCCTGCGGCCATCGCCACAGGGTTGCCGCTCAGCGTCCCAGCCTGATAAACCGGACCTACCGGGGCCACGTGGTCCATGATGTCGGCTGCAGCGCATACGCACCGACGGGCATGCCGCCACCGATGATCTTGCCAAAGGCCATGACGTCTGGACGGATGCCATAATACTCTGCCGCACCTCCGAAGGCCACGCGAAAACCGCTGATCACTTCGTCAAACAACAGCAGCACCCCGTACGGTCACAGAGGTCCCGCACCCCTTGCAAAAAGGCCGGGTCTTGAATCAGCAGCCCATTATTGGCTGGAATTGGCTCGATGGCCACCACCGCCAGGTCATCCGCATACTGCTTCATCGTGGTCTCCAATGCGTCAGGTCATTGAGGGGCAACACCAAGGTCTCCCGGGCATAAGCCTCAGGCACACCTGCAGAAGTCGAAGTACCCAGCGTGGCCAGCCCACTTCCTGCCTTGACCAACAGCGCATCGACATGGCCATGATAGCAACCGTCGAACTTGAGGATTTTGGACTTTCCGGTCACCCCCACGCGCCAGGCGGATGGCACTCATGGCAGCCTCCGTGCCACTGCTAACAAAACGAATGCGCTCGGCAAAAGGGTGGTTGTCCAGAATGAGCCCCCCGAGCTCGTTCTCCAAACGTGTGGGGGTACCAAACGAAGTGCCCTTGCTCACAGCCGACATGATGCGCTCCTGCACCGCGGGATGGGCATGGCCCAGAATCAGCGGTCCCCATGAGCAACAGAAATCGATGTACCGCTGGCCATCCGCATCCCAAATGTGCGGGCCTTCCCCCCTTTCCATAAACAAAGGGGTCCCGCCCACTGCGCCAAACGCCCGCACCGGAGAGTTGACCCCTCCGGGAAACTTGCGCTGCGCCTCCGCGAAGAGCGCGGCACTTTTGGACCTTGTGTGTGTAGAAGAAGGAGATGTAGTGGACATGGCTCGCGATTCCGCGCGAAATTAGCCCCCTCAGCGCGCACAGCCGCGCCGGACATCGCCCCGATCAAACACCCATGCCCCCTGAAAACACCGATTGGTCCGACCACCGGAAATTCCTGGAAGAGGCCCGCACCCGGGACGCGCAAGATGTGCTTTCGCCTTTTCGCAGCAGGTTCCACATGCCACCGCATGGCGCAGGTGAAGCCCTTTACTTCACCGGCAACTCCCTGGGCTTGCAGCCCGTGGGTGCCAAAGACATCATCGATGGGGAGCTTGAAGACTGGAAACGCCTGGGCGTTGAAGCCCACTTTGACGGTCGGCGGCCTTGGGTGAGCTACCACAAGGAGGCCACTGAGGATTTGGCGGAATTGATGGGCGCACTGCCCGTTGAAGTCGTGGCCATGAATGCCTTGACGGTCAACCTGCACCTGCTGCTGGTATCGTTCTACAGGCCGCAAGGCAGCCGAACCAAACTCATGATCGAAGCGGGGCTTTCCCCAGCGACCGCTACGCCGCCCTTTCCCAACTCAGGCTGCACGGGCTCGATCCTGCTGAACACCTGATTGAACTGTCCCCGCGTCCAGGCGAACACGTCTTGCGCACGGAGGACATCCAAGACCGACATCGCCCAAGAAGGAGACCAATTGGCATGCGTGATGCTCTGCGGCGTGCAGTACTACACGGGGCAGTGGATGCCCATGCGCGAGATCACTCAAGCGGCCCATGCCGCTGGCGCCACTTGCGGATTCGATTTGGCCCACGCTGCGGGCAATGTCCCCTGGCCCTGCACGACTGGGACGTGGACTTTGCCTGTTGGTGCGGATACAAATACCTCAATGGGGGGCCGGGCTGCACGGCCGGCGCTTTTGTCCACGAACGGCACGCCAACAAACCCGATATGCAGCGCTTCGAAGGGTGGTGGGGACACGCGGAAGCCCGCCGTTTCAAGATGGAGCCCGACTTTGATTTGATGCCGGGCGCAGAGGGTGGCAGACCTCCAATGCCCCCGTGATGAACATGGCGGCCCATGCTGGCTTCACTGGCTGAATTCCGTGCTGCAGGCATGGAACGGTTGCGCGCCAAATCCCTGGATTTGACGGCCTTTCTCGAAAGCGGCATGCATGCCGTTGCCGCATCCACGGGGAGCCGGCTTGAAATCCTCACACCCTCGGACCCGGCGGCACGGGGCTGTCAGCTGTCACTGGTCGCACACGGCCATGGCAAGGCCCTTTCGAGCACCTGACCAACCAAGGTGTCATCTTGGATTGGCGCGAACCCGCCGTCATCCGCATGGCCCCCCGTTCCCCTCTACAATTCATTTTCCGATGTCGCAGAATTCCTGGGCATCCTGCATGCCGGCCTCCGGGGAGACACGTAGATTGCGCCCATGAAGAGCATGCGTTACGTCGTGATCGGGATCGGCAAATACGGATCCCGGATTGCATTGGAAATGGCCGGTCGGGGCGCCGAGGTCTACGCCATCGATTGCGTGGAAGAAAAGGTGGAAGAGGTGTCCGACGACATCGCCTGGCGATCACCATGGACTCCACCGACCCCAAGGCCCTGCGCAGCCAGAAATTGGAAGAAATGGACGCCGCCGTGGTGGCCATTGGAGACAATTTCGAGGCCACTGTATTGACCACCCTCAACCTGCTCGACTTGGGCATCCCCGCGTCATCGTGCGGGCTTCCGGACCCCACCAAGAACGCATCCTGCGCAGCTTGGGCGTGCAAGAAATCCTCGCCCCGGAAGCCGAGTTCGCCAGCATCGTCGCAGAACGGTTGGTCAACCCCAACCTCAGGGGCTTTCTCGAACTCCCCGACGACTTCGAGATCGCGGAAATCCAAGCCCCCAATGGCATCATCGGCCGCAGCCTTGGCGACATCGATTTGACAACGCGGTACGACCTGCGCTTGATCACCATTCGCAGGACCTACGAAGAAGGCGGAGGCACGAAAGAACACCTCATCGGCATTCCGCGGCCCGATACGACGGTAGAGAAAACCGATACGCTCGTGGTTTTTGGCACCCTTGGAAACGTCAACCGTTTCCTGGAGGTCAACGAATGAGGGTCACCGACCCCACCTTCTCGCGGTAGGCGCCTGCAAGGACACTGCCGTCCTCCAGCCAGGGGCCGCCAAACGGCCCGGTAACCGTAGAGTCCTCCCGGCGCCAGTTTCCCCGCTTGCCAAGCGTGCCATCCCAATGCGTGCCTGCAGGTCTTCTGACCGGTACACTTCGAAATCCCCAGCGGTTGTAGATCGCCATCTCAAAGCCCGCCCACAGTCCTTCGCCATAGCCACCAAACGCCGTCGTTGATGTCGAATCGTCATCTGGGCGTAAACGCCGTGGGAAAGTACCACGCTGTCCTGCGGGCAGAAGTCCACCACGAGTTCTATGCTGGCTGAATCCTGGCACCCGTTCGGAAGTTCAAGGTCAAGGTGACCGTGTAGCTCCCCTCAGCGGTCAGACAAGAGCGCCGGGCCCGGCTGGTCGCCCCCCATGGACCACTGGAATAAGCCACCCCTGGCTGAGCTCACGTCCACCCAGATCGGCCCGTCTTCTTCCAAGCACAAAGCGCAGTGTCCCCTGGCCAAGGCTCAGGCACGGGCGACGGGCAAATAGTCAGGAGAGTGATCTCGAGCCGGTGCCCGTGCACCCCGTCACATCCACTGCAATGGCCTCGTAGGTGCCCGAACCGCTGACCACCGTCGAGTTTCACTACCGGCCTCTCCAGTGGACCAACCCACCCCGGCCACCGTGGTGTCGCTGAGTGACACGTTGGCCGTCAGCACAACACCGGCTCACCCTCACAGGCGGCACCGCCCGATGGTCAGCAGCGATCACCGGGTTGCTCCACGACCCAGCACTGTCCACCGTATCGGTGCGTTCGCACCCCCGCCGGGTTCAAAGCGCCGTGACCCAGTACACATCTGACGTGTCTGCAGTGATGCTTTGTGCGCTGTCACCTGTGTTCCACGTGATCGTTTCAATGGCAGGATTCAAGCCGCAGTCCAAAGTGGCTGTTTCGCCTTCGCACAACTCCAAATCCGGACCAAGGTCAATGGAGGCAACGTTGGCCGTCACAAAAATGCTGTCCTCATAGGTACAGCCTCAGG
>CALSMK010000028.1 GCA_943787435.1 uncultured Flavobacteriales bacterium
TACATCGGTTCCCATGGGCGCAAAATAGCGACTCCACCCCGCTACTTTTGCCCCATGGCAGGTGGCAATGTGCTCTCGGTAGAAGGGCTGACTAAGCGGTTTGGAGAGCGGCTCATTTTTGAAGACCTGCATTTTGGCTTGGACCAAGGTCAAAAGGCCGCTTTGGTCGCCCGCAATGGCACCGGAAAGAGCACACTCATGAAGGTGCTTTTGGGCGTGGAGGGGGCTGACGCAGGCAAAGTCACGTTCAGTGGAAAAGCCAAAATCGCTCACCTTTCGCAGGAGCATGGCCTGGACCTGGACCGGACCATTTTGGACAACCTTTTTCACGCCGACAACGCGGCCATGCGGGCCATCCGGAATTACGAAGAAGCCACCAAAGGTGACGATGCAGAAGCATTGCAGAAGGCTTACGACGACATGGACAGGGCCGATGCTTGGAGCTATGAAGCCCAGGCCAAGGAAGTTTTGGGGAAACTCGGACTTCACGAAACCGACCGGTTTGTCGACAAGCTCAGTGGCGGAGAAAAGCGGCGCGTGGCCTTGGCCAAGTGTCTGATTGAGCAACCCGACTTGCTCTTGCTTGACGAGCCCACCAACCACTTGGACTTGGGCATGATCGAGTGGCTTGAAGGCTTTTTGGCCCAGTCCAAAACCACCCTTCTGATGGTCACACACGACCGATTTTTCTTGGAAGTGGTGTGCGACACCATCTTCGAACTCGACAGCTTTGGCCTGCACAAGTACCCGGGCAACTGGAGCTCGTTTTTGGAGAAAAAGAGCGAGCGATCTGCCAATGAACACGCCCAACGGGACCGGGCTCGGTCGATCATGCGAAGGGAACTCGAATGGGTCAGGGCCACGCCACAAGCCCGCACAGGCAAAAGCAAATCAAGGCTGGACGCCTTTCAAGACCTCAAATCCAGAGCAGGAGTGCGGCTGGAAGAAGATGAAGTCCGACTGGAGCTGGACCCAGCGCGGCTGGGGGGCAAAATTTTGGAGATGCACAAGGTGCGCAAGTCCTATGGCGAGAGGGTCATCCTGAATGGCTGGACCTACCACTTCAAACCCGGCGAACGTGTGGGGTTGGTCGGAGACAATGGCGCAGGAAAGAGCACGCTCATTCGCCTGATGACAGCCGAAGACCAACCCGATGGCGGCAAGGTTGTGCTGGGAGACACTGTGGTGTTTGGACATTTTAGCCAAGAACCTCCTCAGTTCGACGAAGGCATGAAGGTCATAGAAGCCCTGAATGAAATCGCCGACTTCATGCCCTTGAAAAAGGGACGCAAACTGTCTGCAGGACAGCTGCTTGAGCGGTTCTTGTTCCCGAGAAACCGGCAACACGACTTCATCCACAAGCTCAGCGGAGGCGAACGCAAAAGGCTGCATTTGCTTCGGGTCCTCATGGCCAACCCCAACTTCTTGGTGTTCGACGAGCCGACCAATGACCTGGACGTTTTCACGCTGGGCATTCTGGAAGAGTTTCTCTTGGACTTTCCCGGTTGTCTGCTTTTGGTGAGCCATGACCGCTACTTCATGGACAAGCTGGTGGACCATGTTTTTGTGTTGGACGGAAACGGAGGCGTGCGTGACTTCCCTGGCAACTACACGCAATTCCGCACTGCGGCTGACGCCGAAGAAAAAGCCGAAGCCAACCTGAAGGCCGCGCAAGCCAAGGAAGAGGCAGCAAAAAAAGCCGCCTTAGGCCCGGCGGCCCCGAAAGGAGATTACAGCCAAAGGCTGAGCTACAATGAAAAGCGGGAGTACAACGGCCTTGAGGAGGTGATTGCTCAATTGGAATCCGACAAGTCAGCATTGGAGGCAGAAATGGCCTCTCCCAATTTGGGACATGAAGACATGGCCAAGCTGGCCGTTCAACTGGGCAAGGTCACAGACGACATTGAAGCCAAAACCGAGCGCTGGATCGAACTCGACGAACGGGCTTGATCCTCAAATACCGCCTATTGCTGGTCGAAATCCAAGACAAACCGGCCGTCCTTGGACTTGGGCTTGGTCTGGCAGGCGAGCACAAATCCCTGCTCCACCTCCCCTGGCTCCAAGGCGTAATTCACTTCCATCACACCTTCGCCTTCCGTCACCAGCGCCCTGCACGTGCAACAAACGCCACCGCAGCAGCTGTAGGGCAGGTCGATTCCCGCATCCAAACCTGCGTCGAGGATGGTCTTGCTGCCGTCGTAATCCAGTTTGTGTGTGGACCCATCGATGATGACAAAAACTTCGGAGCCTTCAGCTGCACCGGACTCTTGGGCAGGCGAGACATCCTCTGATGAAGCGGCAGGTTTGGCCGTGGGAGACGTGAACAACTCGAAGTGAATCCGGGAACCTTCCATGCCAGCTGCCGCCATCCGATCGCGAACGGCCATGATCATGGCCTCCGGACCACATGCGAACACCTCATCCACATCAGAGACGTTCAACAACGAGGCACAAACCGCATCCACCTTGTCCGCATCCATTCTTCCGCCATAAAGCGGCACATCCACCGGCTCACGCGTGAAGAAGTGGAACACCCGAAGTCGGTCCATGTATCGGTCCTTCAAATCATCCAGCTCTGTCTTGAAAATCACACTGGATTGTTCCTTGTTGGTGTAGAACAATGAAAACCGGCTGTTGGGCTCAGTGGCCAAAACCGTCTTTACATGAGACAAGATGGGCGTGATGCCAGAACCTGCCGCAAATCCGACGTAATGCTTCGCCTGATCCTCGGCCAACTGGGTGAAAAATCTGCCATTGGGGGGCATGGTCTTCAGCACATCCCCCGCTTTGAGGGACACATTGGCCCACGTGCTGAACCGGCCTTCAGGCACTTGCTTGATGGCGACACGCAACTCCTCTCCTACGCCAGAACAAATGCTGTAACTGCGACGTACAGGGTCTCCATTAATCTCCTGATCAAAAGTGAGATACTGACCTTGAGTAAAAGCAAAGGTTTCAGACAAATCCGATGGAACATCCAAGACAATGGACACACAATCGGACGTTTCTCGGCGCACTTCAGACACCTGGAGGTTGTGGAATCGGTCAGACATGAATGGCGAATTTCGGCATGAAAGATTTGACGAGAGAACCAACGATGCCCCCTGTCGGTTCTCTCCACCTCCACCATTGTATTTTTGTGAAGCATGGAAATGGACCTATTGCAACGATTCGAGGCATACGTGGCCTCCGAAAAAAAGATTGAGCCGAAGGATTGGATGCCGGACGCCTACCGAAAAACGCTGGTTCGCCAAATCAGCCAGCATGCCCATTCTGAAATTGTGGGGATGTTGCCAGAAGGAAACTGGATCAGTCGCGCCCCCAGCCTCAAACGCAAAGCCATCCTGATGGCCAAAGTTCAAGATGAAGCCGGGCATGGATTGTACCTGTACAGTGCTTGTGAGACGCTTGGTGTGGAACGCGACGACCTTTTTCGGGACCTGCACATTGGCAAAGCCAAGTACAGCAGCATCTTCAACTACCCCACCCTGAATTGGGCCGACATCGGGGCTGTGGGATGGTTGGTGGATGGCGCCGCCATCATGAACCAAGTCCCTTTTGCAAATGCAGTTATGGTCCTTATGCGAGGGCCATGGTCCGCGTGTGCAAGGAGGAGAGCTTTCATCAACGTCAGGGATTTCAGATCATGATGACGTTGGCACAGGGCACAGAAGACCAAAAAGCCATGGCGCAAGACGCCTTGAACCGCTGGTGGTGGCCCTCGATCATGATGTTTGGCCCTCCAGACGACAACAGCCCCAACAGCGCCCAATCCATGGCGTGGAACATCAAGCGTTTCTCCAACGATGAGCTGAGGCAAAAGTTCATCGACCTCACCGTACCCCAAGCCGAGTTGATTGGGTTGACCATTCCCGATGCGGACCTCAAATGGAACCAGGAGACTGGCCATTATGAGCACGGCCCCATCGATTGGGACGAATTCAACAACGTCATTGCCGGTCACGGCCCTTGCAACAAAGAGCGCCTTGCAGCGCGAAACAAAGCGTGGGACGATGGTGCTTGGGTGCGAGAAGCTGCCGCCGCCCATGCTGAAAAGCGGGCGCAACGAAAGGCCTCTGAAGAATCAGCCGCCGCTTAACCCCCTTTTTCGTGGAAAAGAAACATTGGCCCCTTTGGGAAATCTTCATTCGCAGTCGGCAAGGGCTCTCCCACCGACATGTGGGAAGCCTGCATGCTGCTGATGCCGAAATGGCATTGGAGAACGCCAGAGATGTGTATACCCGCCGACAAGAGGGTGCGAGCATCTGGGTGGTCCCTGCCGATCGCATCACGGCTTCTTCGCCGGACGAGAAGGACCTCCTTTTTGATCCCGCTGACGACAAGGTTTACCGTCACCCCACCTTCTATGACCTCCCAGACGAGGTCAAGCACATGTGAGCCTGCCCATGAGCCCTCGATTTGAATACCTGCTCCGCTTGGGCGATGACGCCCTCATTCTGGGACAGCAGCTTGGATTTTGGACGGGACACGGCCCTGTTCTCGAAGAAGACATTGCCCTGACCAACATTGGTCTGGACCAAATCGGACAAAGCAGAGCTTGGCTCTCCATGGCCGGCAAAGAGGAAGGCCAAGGAAGAGACGAAGACAGGCTCGCCTTTCACCGGGACCAGCACGAATTCCGAAATGCGTTGCTCACAGAGCGGCCCAACGGGCACTTTGGAGACACCATTGCCCGCCAATTCTTGTTTGACGCCTATGCGGTGCCTTTGCACGACGCCCTTTCCCGAAGCCGTGACCCCGAAATCGCAGCCATTGCCAAAAAGTGCGCCAAGGAAAGTGCCTATCACTTGAAGCACAGCCGTGGCTGGATGGTCCGTTTGGGCGATGGAACTGAGGAGAGCCATGACAAAGTTCAACAAAGCTTAAATGACCTTCTTCCCTATGTGGGGGACTTGTTCGTGAGCGACGTTTCAACACAAACCGCTCAAGAAGAAGGATGGGGCGTGGACCTGGCCACCCTCCGACCACAATGGGAAGCCACATTGGAGTCTGCACTCACAGAAAGCGGACTGAAACGCCCAAAAGCCACCCCTGAACAACTGGGTGGCCGCTTGGGTCGTCATACTGAACAACTTTCTTTCCTGCTCGCAGAAATGCAAGTTCTTCCCCGCACCCATCCAGAAGCCAAGTGGTGAAGCGCACCGCCGATCAATGGTGGCAATTGCTGCAGGCCGTTCCCGATCCAGAAATACCGGTGCTGAACGTGGTGGAGATGGGCATCGTTCGAGAAGTCGTTCCAGATCAGAGCCGGGTATTGATCAAAATCACACCCACCTACATGGGGTGCCCCGCAATGGATGCCATTTCCGATGACATTCAGGAGAAACTTCGCGAGCCCGCCCAACAAGAGGGACTTTCGGTGGACGTTGAATTGGTCTATGCCCCGGCCTGGACCACAGACTGGCTCACCGAAGGGGCTCAGAAAAAGCTCGAAGACTACGGCATTGCGCCCCCAGGAAAAACAGCAGACAAGCGCACATTGCAAGGCGAAGCCCCCATGGTTCGATGTCCGCGTTGCAAAGCTTCCAACACCGAAATGGTGAGCCTATTCGGGTCTACGGCATGCAAGGCACATTACCGTTGCAACGCCTGCTCCGAGCCCTTCGATCACTTCAAGTGCATCTAGGAAACTCTACCCCGTTGAATCGCGGACATGTAGGATAACACTTACAAACTTTCGTTCGCAAAGCAAAGGGCAGAAATTATCTTTAATCATGCGGGCGGTTGTGTTTTTTCTCTTCCTCTTCTTTTTTGGGAGTTTACACGCCCAGATTGTGTACCCATTCAATCCGGACAGCAATTCAGACAGCCTCATCGGCTCTGCAGACCTCATCGATGTGCTGTCCAGTTTTGGCACCATGTTCGAAGCTGAATCCATCACTTTAGACGAGCAACCGTTGGAAGCACTGCTGTCCACACTCATAGCAGAAATCAACGAGCTTCAAGGTCAAGTGGCTGCATTGGAAGCTGAGTCTCTCAATGCAGACAGCGTCCTCGCCTTGACCTGGGGCAAGGATTTCAGCGGCTTGGACCTCCAAGAATTTAATTTCCAAGAAGCAAGCTTAGCCTATGCCAACTTCACACAAACCAATCTATCGGGCAGCAACTTATTCGAAGCAGATTGCTTTAAGTCTGAATTCAACATGTGCAACTTGACCGGTGCAAACTTGGCTACCGCCAATATGTTTGACTCCCAAATGTTGGGTGCAAACTTGAGCAATGCCGACTGCAAATTGGTCTACTTCGGATACGCAGATTTGTCCGGGGCGACCGTGGAAGGCGCAGACTTCGAGGACAGCTATCTTCAAAACGCCACAATGACCTGTCTGGTCGGCTGTCCGATCAATCTACCCAGTCCGTACGCATGCATTCCTGATGACACTTGTAGCGAACCAGACAGATTCAAGATTGAAGCCCAATAAGAAGGGCGCCTTTAGAATCCGGCAGACAAAACAGGGAAGCCCCATTGGCCAGCGTCTCCCGACACCCTCATGAGGTAGGTTCCTGCAGTCATGGGACGCTCAACGCGCTGCACATGACCAGCTTCCACCTGAAGGGTTTCTGACCACACTGTTCTGCCAGCGGCATCCGTCAGCTCCAATTGGGTCCAACCCAAATCTTCACCAAACACCAAGGCCCAGTGCTGTCCCTCTTCGCGAACCACAACAGGGGCCTCCATCAGGCGCGCTTCGTTCCAGTTGACCACCAAGAAGGGAAGCTCCACGACGTCAGAACACAGGGCATTCCAAGCTTCCAATTCCACCACGTGTCCTCCGGCCAAGTCGACTGGGTAAAACAAAGGTTCATTTTCGCCCACCACTTCTCCATCGACCAACCAGCGGAATTCCTCCTCCCCTGTGCACATGGAGAAAGCCTCAAGGGCCGTTCCTCCAACGGGGTCCATCACAATCATGGGCGAGTAATCGGCATCGGCCGTGACGGTATGCACATCGTACAAGTCGACCACCACCGTTTCTTCGAAGCAGAGGTGCTCTATTTCCAGCGCATAGGTTCCTGGCTCAAGCCCCGTCAATTCCACTTCACCTCCGTGCTCGACATCACTCCACACCTCCTGGTTTCCCTGTCGCAAGCTGGTGTTGAAGTCGCCACTTCCGTAAATCTCAAACTCCAATTCTGCCACCCCTGCATTGCAAGCGGGGACATTCCAATCTAAACCGAGCAACTCGGGCTGAACACCTGGCTCAACCACAAAGTGACGGCGCTCCGTTCCACAACGGAGTTCAGGGCCAGCGACCACAAGTCCATAGGTTCCTGGGGCCAGGTTTTCGAACACTGCGGATCCTGTTGCACCCAGAACTTGAGCCAACACTTCATGTTCTTCATCGGTCAACAACACATTGGCTGAGCCTTCTGAGATGCCCACCTCCACGCGGCCGTCTTCAATCTCTGGACAGCTTGGCGCACGTGCTTGCACAACAGCGCTTGGAATCACCTCCAACATGAATCGACCTTCTTCTGCCTGATCAGATGGCAACGTGAAGGTCATTTGATCTCCAACACGGGACACCATGACTTCACCCGTCTCGGTGTCTGTGATGGTGACACAAACTTCTGCTTCATCAGAGAAAGAGCTCACCCGCAAAGTGGTGGCCATTCCAGCCTTTGACTTCACAAACAAGGATGACGTCCCCATCATGGGCAATCCTTTTTTGATGAACCTGTCGCTTTCTGACTCCACCGCCAATTGAGCGGCATTCACCGAGCTCGAGGACAAATGGCTCAGGTCGACACCTTCCACAGCCTGCTCACTGCCCCAAGGGCCAAACTTGACCACTGCGGTTTGAACGCCGTAGTCATTCTCGATTTCGAGGCCCAAGGTGGCCTCCCAAAGGTCATCTCCTTCGTTCCGAATGAACGCAGGCAAATCACCGGACACCACAATTGCACTGGCGGGAACCACCAACGAACCTGAGGATTGAGCGGCGTCAACAGCCACCCAAAAGGCTTGACCAGGCATGATCAAATCGTCTGCGGTAGTGAAGGTCCCGTCCGCTGAACGGCGAACGAAGGCCTGAATTTGTGTGTCATACACCGCATACTGATCCTGCACATTGGTGCTGGCCGCCAAGATGGCCGTCCATGAAATGGGGGCTTGATATGGGTTTTGAACCAGGTTCCAGCCGGCATAAGAAGTACCTGTGGTCCGGGTCAAAGCGAAGGTCTTGCTGCTGCCCTCCGCATGGCTTCTGAGTTTTCCGGCAGAGGACATGGTTGGGCTTTGAGAACCTGCAAGGACAATCCAAGCTCCACCCAGCGTGTCCAGCGGAGTATTCAGCGATGCCGGCTCAATGAACTCGGCTTTGACCTCGTCCCAAAACAAAATCGAGCTGAATGAATTGGGCCATGCTGTGCCAGGGAAACCGGCCAAATAGAATCCAGAGATGCCATCCAAGTCCCCAACCGTCACACCGGTCATGGGGGAAGTAAACAGCGTGTAACCCGTGTAGGTCACCCCGTCGGAGTCTGGACCGATGTAGCGCTCAGAGGTCGCGTCCACCGCCTGAAGGGTTCCTGTGTGGTTGTCTTCCAAACTTGCGCCCGTAGAGATCATGTCCAACATGCCAGTCCCGCTGGCTGAAGAACCAAAGGTCAAAGCGTGTCCCTCCATGTCCACCACGCCTTGGGCGATTTTGAGAACACCGTCGATTTGAACGTCTGCAGCAAAGTCAACCCCAGCGCTTGCGATGTGCAAAGTGTCAAAGTGCACATCCGCACCTGAAACCACCTGAGCTGTTGATCCTGAAAGTTCAATCCGGCCAGCAATCGCGCTGCCATCGTCTATGGTGAGGTCTCCCTTGACCCTTAAAGTGTCGCCATTCTCCAAGGCCAACTCGGCCCCTTCACCAAAAGTGAAATCATGAACTTCCACACTGGTCAAGTCCGAAGCCAATTCCATTTTGCCTTTCACCAAAAGACGTCCCGTGCCAGAAATGGTGCCGCCTTCAAGGTGGACATCTCCATTCACAGTCAACACCCCCCCTTCCATAATGAGCAGTTCAGCGCCCGCCTCCAACGTGAGCTCCCCAATGCTATATCCATTCGAAGGCACCGTGATTTTGCTGTTGGCAGAAATGACCGAGTGGCGGGTGCCATTTTCGGTCAATGCATGCGCATCGATGTACATGGAGGCGGAGCCACATGTATAACCAGCGGCACTGCAAGGCTTTCCAGCCCAAATGGCATCACCAAACTCACCGTCTTTGCGGCTGTAAGCTTTGCTCCAGTCATACTCACAAGTGCCATCATCACTCAAAGCGATAAATCCATCGGATGGCGCGGCTTCATAATTGCTCGCGTCTGGGTCTGTACACCCGCGCTTCAACCCAGTCACCAAAACATCATCGAAGCCATAGGCCGAAGCGGTGTTAGAACCGGCAATGTTGTTTTTGACTTCAACTCGAATGGACAAGTTCCCTGATGAGACGCTCAATTTTTCGTTGAAAGTCGCTTCAGCTGAAGACACCCCAGTGATCTGCTGGAGCAAAGGCGATTGAAGGACCGCATTGTCCTCCCACCCCATTTGAATGTAATCCGCGGCACTATGTGCGCCGAAAATACCCATCAATGAACCCGAAACATACACACTGTCAAACCCTCCCACATGAATGGAACGAGAGGTCCAGCGCATGTAATTTCCATTGGTGTTCATGGCGGTCATGACCGTATCGGTCATAGAGGCCGGCACTTCAGTAGCGAAATAGAACGGTGAAGGACTCAAACCAGCTCCAGAACCAACATTGGAATCCTCGAACGAAAGCGTCCACTCCGTCTCGAGCGATGAGTTGTTGGTGTTGGATGGTGAGTCACTGATGTCCGAACTGCCCTCATATCCGTAATTCAACCCACCTTGAGCCTCACCGGACTGAGAAAAGTCTTCGTTGTAAACGGTCTGCAGCGCAAAGCCTTCACAATTGCAAGTGCCATCTCCTGCATTCACATACCGGTCGACATAATTGGAAGCATCCCCATCATCACAGGCATCTCCAATGTAATTGCACTTGGTCACATCATTCACAATGGCCATGCTGTTGTAGCTGCAGGCCCGGGGATCTGTGCAGCCAATGTCCTGGCAATCTCCCTCCGCATCTTTTCCAGTTTGGCAGAAACCACCAAACATCGAGACGTGCTCCAACTTCAACACTGCATCAGCTTGGGCATAGGTCCGCAAAACAACGGTTAGACTTTGCTTGGCGCTGGTGGTCAGTGTCGTATCCACGCTGGTGAACTCGCCATTTAAAGTCATCACCAGGCGCTCCGTGTCGTCTTCAATGAATGTCACCTCGAACTCTCCATCTGGATCGCTTTTAGAAAAGTCAGACTCTTCGCCCAAAACGAAACGGACTTTGGGGTCGAGGATGTGGGCCAAATTGAATTCCTTCGAGACCCAGTTGATTTCATCGGTGTCATCACTTCCGTAGCCTGTTCGGTTGAATTCAATGTGTTTCTCCCCACCTGAAGAGCGGATGACCACCGCATTTTTTTGGCTGTGGCCTGTGAGCACCCAACCGGGTTCACCCGCTGCAGAAGCCCCTTCCACCAAGGCGATCCCGCGTTCATCTGGACTGCCCAACACCTTTCCAGCAAGACCTGTGCCCACGGCATGACTCGCAAAATCTTCATCCATCAGCATGATGGTGGTATCCGCTTGATCACACGTTCCGTCTGCATCCATGTCGATGCAAGAATCCAAAGAGTCGTCTGTGCCATCAGCGTCGATGTCTACAAAACTTGACGTACCCGTGACTTCGATTTTATCGAGTCGAACATGGCTGGCATTGTCGCAGGTCAGCAGCACCAGCACTTGCAAACTCACCGAAGCTGTACACGATTCAGACAGGGTCAAAACCTCAAAATCATTGGCCACTTGGGAGGACAACAAACGTTGCACTCCATCTTCAATCACATAGACCATCAAACTGTCTGCCCCGTTAAAATTCCCTGCTTCAACCGCATCCACGGTGAGGTTCAATGAAGAATACCCCGCCACATCGATGGCTTCAGAAATCCAAGAATTGGTGTTGTCGCTGTTGAACAACAAGGCCCCACCAATCTGGTTGGGGTTGTCATCTCCTGCAATCGCCCACAGGGCGCGGCCTGCAGCCACAGGTGTCTGAACATGTCCGATGCTCAATCCCCCCGGAGTCTCTGTAAACTCCTCAAGGAAAAGAGAAGTTTGACCCCAAGACGGCAGAGCAAACAATAAAAAAGTGGCAAGCGAGAAATAGAAGCGTTTCATCGGGGAAAACATCAACATTAGACGACAAATATAGGTATTCGTCGTCAAAAATTAAACATTCGTCGAAGATATCGCGTCATGTCAATGACACTCATCTTCGCTTCCCTCAAAAAAATGTTAGGTAAAAACCCTGATTTTCCTAACCAGACAACGGCTTTTAATCAATGGACTCCAAACCAACGCGATAGGCGTCCAGATGCTGATCGCACTTCCAATGTGAGCCAACCACCAGTCTTGGGAGCATCGAGCATAACCCTGCCCATCAGACTTCCTTTTGACTCTTCTTTCAGAAGGCGGCCTGTGGAATCAAACCAGCGGACCTGGGCATTTACCCATTCCTCTTTAAAGTCCCCCATCAACTGTCCCTCTTCAGCAATCACCCATGTGACCTCATCGCTCGAAGCCACCTTGTGCTGGCCGACGAGCATTTCAAAGGGCACGTTCATTTGGCAATCGGGACCAAAGGCCACCAATTCGACTCCGTAGAGACCCACCTCGTATACACGGACCGCCATGGGCTCATTTTCGGCCACGACCGCTCCATCCACCATCCATTGGTATCCAAAGCCCTCTCCTGTAATGCAGCCCATGCAGCTGGCCTCGAGCCATGCACCGCCCACAGCCTCCACCTCCGTGAAGAAGGGATAAATCGGCGTCACCTCAGGCATCCCTGGATCGGAAAGAGACACCCACTCCGCGTATTCCATGCACGCATGGTTCACCTTCAGCACGTAGTCGCCTGGGATGATGTCTTCCAACACATGCTCTCCCGGTGCCAAAGACGCTGACCACATGGTCTGTGCCCCTTGAATCAACGACGTCTCAAACTCTCCGTTTCCGTAAAGCTCAAAGGCCAAGGACGCCATCCCGACGTTGCACTCCGCAGTTTCTGCGCTCAGGCCCAACAGCTCTGGCTGCTCGCCCGGGGCCACCACCACTTGGCGGCGACCGCCACGGCACAAGGAGGTTTCCTCAGTGGCTTCAACCACGATTGAATACTCGCCAGGAGACATCGGCATTTCGACCGTGCCCGTGGCCTGCAACGCCAAGCCCACCTGCTCCATGGTCTCGTAGTTCACCACCGTCAAGTCGGCAACCACATCGCCAAGCTCCACCACAATCATCCCCGCCTCGCTGTCTGGGCAATCTGGGGCCAAGCCCGTGGCCTCGGCAAAACGCTCTCCATGCAAGGTGAACCGGCCGGCCTCTGCGTCGTGCGCAGGAAGCGTGAAGACCAGCTCCCCTCCTTCTTGAAGGAGCATCACCTCTCCGGTCTCTCCATCCTCAATGTGGCCGCAGAAAGACACGGCACCTGTCACCTCCAGAACCCGAATCGTGGTCTCGAAATTGGCGCGGGAACGGACGTAAAACTCTCCGTCCACATCTTGTGGCAGGGTCTTGGCCACGTACTGCTGGCCATCGGCCCAAAAGGCCAACTCGCCTGACTTTACAGAGCTGGAGCCCAATCGACTCAAGTCGCCGTTCAAATAAGCTTCTGCATCCCCGTTGTCTGAGAAGCGGAGCAAACTTTGGGTGGCGCCGTATGCGTTGCGGGTCTCCAAAAGAACCGACACTTCGCCTTCCGCTGCCGAGCGCACAAACTCAGCTCCAGCTGCATCGTTGTCGATCATGTCTGGGGTGAGCGTGAACGTTCCACTGGTCGTTCCCGATGGCAACCGCACCCAAAAAGACTGACCAGGCTCGATGTAACGTGAGGCAGATGCCAAAGACGTATTGGTCTCCGAATAGCGCACAAACTGCTGTGTCTGCGTGTCGTACACAGCGTACTGGTCTTCCACCAGGGCCGCATTGCCGGAATTGTCCAGCACTTGGTGCCAGTCCAAGCGCGCTTGGTAAGGGTTGTAAATCAAGTTCCACCCTTCAAATTCATCTGCCGTATTGCTGTTGTCTGAACGCGTCAAGGAAAAGGTCTTGCTGTCACCTTCCACATGGCTGTTGAGTGCTCCCGCCGTCGACATGGTTGGCGTCTGGCTGCCCGCAACCACAATCCAAGCTCCACCCAAGGTGTCCAAAGGCGTGTTGTTGGAAGCCGGCTCCACAAAGGCGCTATTGGTCTCGTCCCAAAACAAAATTGAAGAGAACGAATTCGGCCAACTCGTACCAGGCCATCCTGCAAGGTAAAACCCGTCGATGCCGTCCAAGTCACCCACCACAGCTCCATCTATCGGCGAGCCAAACAAGGTGTAGCCGGTGAAAGTGACGTTGTCTGTGTCTGCAGAGATGTAGCGCTCCACCACCACGTTGGCATCCCCGCTGCTCATGATCTGGGCCATGCGACCTCCAGAGGACAGCGTCCCTGTCAATGATGCGCCCGAGGGAATCGCATCCAACACCGCCGTTTTTTCTTCGCTGCCCGATTCGCTGTTGGAAGCGAAGACCAAAATGTTGTCTCCCAAGTCCAACTCTCCAGAGGCCAGTTTCAAACGGCCCTGGATCTCCAGAGAGTCGTTCTACGGTCACGCCTGCTGGAATTGGAAATCTCCAACTCATCCAGCGTCGCGCCATCGCCAGTGATCGTTTGAGCACTGCTGCCAGAAAGTGACACCAAGCCCGAAACAGCCGAAGGATCGGTGGAACCAAACGCCAAGTTGCCGTTGACAGCCAAGGTCTTGTTTTCGGGCACCGTCAGTGTAGCCGAAGGAGGCAATTCAAAGTCCTGAACGTTCACCGTAGAAGGTGAAACCCTCACCCGTGCCAATGGTGAAGGTACCGTCGATACAGAGCATTCCCGTTCCAGAGACTCCATCGCCGTTATTGTCGGTATACACACCCATCACGCGCAGGCGCTTGCCCGACGGAATCACCAGCGATCCGCCATCCTCAATGGTGAGGTTGTTCACGAACAGGTCTTTGGTTGTCGGGTCACCGTCCACATCTGTGGTCCCGTTGACCGTAACTGTCGTTCCTGACGAAATCACGTAACTGAGGGTCGTTTGATCCGTCTCATCATTGGCCCCAACCTGGCGGGCATTGGGAAATGGTGCAGATCCACAAGTCCCCCCTTCGCCAGAACACGCCGATGATTCCCAAATCTTATCCTGGAACCCCCCATCATAGCGGCTGTACACCGTCACATTGGACCAAGTACAAGACCCATCATCATACGTCGCACTCGCCGAATAATTCGACGCCCCCGACGCCATACATCCCGCCTCACCAATCTTTTCGATGACAACATTGTCGAATTGAAGGAACTCAGAATTGTTGTCGTCCTCATCGGTCATGTCAGCTTGAATCTGAATCTGCCAGTCTGTGGCATTTCCGACCAAGGCAATGCCCTCTCCATTCTTGAAATCGGGGTAATCACCATCAACACCTCCCCCCTTGATGCTCGCGAATTCAATAGACGCCACGTTGTCGTCAATCACACTGAAGGATCGAGCTTCATCGGAAATCTCAATTGCACCATCATGCAAGATGTCCACCTTGGTCCTAACATAAGCTGCCCCAGTCACATCAGCTGTGCCCGAAGTCCAAGTGCACAATCCAGTATTCCCTCGAGAAACGAAAGTGTTACCAAGACCATCGCCGTAGTCATAGACCCCAAAAAAGTAGGTGGTCGAAGTGGACGCCACGTTAATAAGCCAACCATCCGAAGAGGCGACATCATTCCCAGTGACATCCTGGTAAGTTCCATTGATAAAACCATCCAAATTCTCTTCATCATTGAAGTTCTCCGAGTAGGCTGAGGTCCAGTTCTCGGAGGCGCAGCTGCAATCCGCATCATAGTAGACGAATTGGCCCGCTGATCCACAAGCCGCTCCTTGGAATGGCATGCCGGGGTAAAAACAGCTGTCCGCCGAAGCATCGGTAGCATCGGCCTCATAGGTACAGGCCGTCTTGTCCATGCAACCGCAGTCCTTTCCTGCGGTCTCCACACAATCCTGCTCGCTGTCGCAGATGTCGTTGCCATCCAAGTCGATGCAATACCCCGTCACAGTGATGTTGTCAAGAACCGATTTCTCCGCCTGTTCCTGTCTGCGCTTCCGAACTTGACAATGAGCACATCACCGGTAATGCTCGTTACAGAACGGGTCCCACTCAAAGTCGCCATCTGTATCCGTCAATTGCGCAGTGGCAGCGCCTCCATCAATGAGGGTACTCAGCACAAACCCTTCATTGTCTGCATCTCCGTTTTCAGACACATCCACAGAAATGTCAACGTACTGAAAAGCCGAAATGTCAATCTCCCGAGAATACCAATCCACAGCGCTACCCTGTTGAATCGAAGATGTCATTGTCTGTAGCAACCCACTGGAATGTCATAGGACACAGAAACCGAAGTTTCCTGGTAGTGATGACCGAACTCTAACCCATCGACTGTAACGGTAACTTCAGGTGGATTGTTACAGTCGCAATCAGTGTAAACTCCCCATCCGTCTCCGAATGAGTCGTTCAGAGTGAGCGTATAAACGCCGCCAGAAAGGGTATTGGATGAGGTGAAAACGACATTCGTGCATCCATCTCGAGTATGTACCTCCCGAATCCTCTACTCCTCCAGTGCTATTGGCAAGAGACCAAGAAAATTCCGAACCAAAATAATCCCTCGTAAATGCTATGTCAAAGAATGCGTTCCCTGGTATTACAGATTCGATGTGGACCGCGTTCCCGTCCCGAGATCATCGAACGTCCATCGACCATCCTGCAGACTCCTCTCCGGCTCCCTCCGTCAATTCAACGGAATTCCATCCGCTCACTCTCGAAATCCTCGAAGTAGATGACGATGTCGTCGGGCTCAGCGATGACCGTGATGGTCGCGTTGTCCGTGCGGTGTTGCCTCCGGCATCCGTGACGCGCAGGGTGACGTCGTACGACCCTGCTCCCGGAACTCGTAGGAAGAGGCATACGTGCCGTCCCCAGCCGAGGTCAGTTTGATTTCGGAAGTCAGGCTGCAGTTGTCTGTGGACGTATTGAAAGTTGGCATCGTCCGCCTGGAGGGTGACACTTGACGCTCCGTTCAATGGGATGGTCCGGTCATTGGCCACCGCGGTCGGGTCGGTGTTGTCGGCGATGGATGATGGTCTCGGAGCTTTCAGAGCTGACGTTCTCACTTGCGTCGGTGACCCGGAAGTAGAACGTTTTGGCGCCGATGTCGTCGCAGTCCGCAGCAAACGTGGCGGCAAAGCCTGATCCGTCCGACTCCGAAATTTCGTAGGTCAAGCTTCCTCGGCCGTGCAGTTGTCCGATGCCGTGATGTAGGTCGAGGCAGCAATGGTCGCGGCGCCAGCCGAACTCAGCGCCTCGGTCAGCCCAGAAGTCACGGAGGAAATGGTCGGCGCCGTGTTGTCGGAGACGGTCACCGGGATGTTGTCGGAGTCTGGCGTGATATTGCCTGCCGCATCCGTTGCCCCGGATGACCACGTTGAATGGAACACCCCACATCGGAGCAGCTCACCAACACCGAGGATCCATACGAACCGCCTTGCCGCTTGATCTCAAAGGTGATGTCGTTGTTGTTGGCCGTGCATGCATCCGCCGGATTGGCCAGCGCGCCCACATTCGTGGGCAAAATGATGCCCTCGCCAAATGCATCGAGGGACTTGGACAAGCTCGGCAGGTTGGTGAAGTTTGGCGGCGTGACGTCTTGCACGGTCACCGTCAACGGTGGTGGAATTGGAGGCGCCTGAAATGCTGTCGGTGATGGTCAGGGCCACCTCATTGGCACCAATGTCGTCACAATCAAACACGCTGGGGGCTCACAGAAAGGCTGGTGTTGCAATTGCCGACGGAGCCGTTGTCCACCGCTGAGGCAAACAGATCGTAGATGCCATTGGCTTCGAGCGCCACGGTGATGTCTTGGCCGACGGCGGAGAGTCCCCGTCGCGTCGGTTACCGTGAATTCTTGCTCGAACTCCCCAACCTGGTTTCCAGCGTCATCCGTGGCAATGAAGTACAGCGTCACCGCCCCGATATCGTCACAATCGAGGTCCACGCTGGCCCCAAACGTCCCTCCGGAGGTCTCACTGACCTTGTAGGTGATGCCCTCCCCCCGCACAATTCTCCGTCGTGGGTGAAGGTCAAAGCCGACGTGGCCACCGTGGCCGAACCCGTGCTCAGCTGCACGGATGTGGGCGGACACCGCGGTGATGGTGGGTGCTGTATCATCCGCGATGGTAATGGTGCCCGACACCGTGGTCTCATTGTCCACCTCATCCGTTCCGCGGAGATAAATGGTCTGTAAACCGGTTTCGGTACAATCAAATGTCACGCTGTTGGTCGCGGTACCCCAATCGTGTCTCCCGTCTTGGAAATCTGTTTGGTGATGGCGCCATTTGCAGAGCAGGCATCGCTGTAGCCATTGCCGAAATCAATGGCCGTACCGAACCACAAAAGAGCCTCGCCTGAACCATCGAGTGAATACGTACCCGAAGGAGTGGCAATGGTGGGCCCTGTCACGTCCTGGACCGTGACAGTCGCGGTGGCGGTATCTGTATGGCCACTGGGGTCGGTCGCCAGTCAACGTGACCGTGACCGGTGAGCCCGACGTCGCTGCAATCAAAGCTGGTGATGTCCAACGAGGTGCTCGCAATGCTGCAATTGTCAGACGAACCGTTGTCGATTTGAGCTGCGGTGATCGTCGCAGCTCCATTGGCATCCAACTGCACCGTAATGTCTTGGGCAGTGGCCACTGGGTCTGTCACATCCTGTACCGTGACCGTAGTGGCCGTGGCTGCACTCACATTGGTTCCATCCGTCGCCCGCACCCACACATCCTGTGCCCCCGTCTCCGTGCAGTCAAAGCTGACAGATGACGCGAAGCCACTGGTGGCATTGGTTTTAGAAATCTCATAACTCGAAACGGTCAAGCAGTCACCCGTAGAAGAAACAGTGACCTCTGCTCCGCTCGTATCAGCGCTGACGCTGACTGAGCCATTGCCGTCCAATGAAACCGTGGGCGCATCTGATGTTACAGCAACAGCAGTGCAGCTCGATGTGCCAATCACGCGCAGGTCATCGACCGCAACTTCGTCGCCTCCGTCGTCAGAATACATCTTCAGCTGAATGTCCAATGACGTGCCATCAAACGTACCAGAAGCGGTCTGCTTACTTAAAGTACTACCGATAGACGATAGACCTCCACCCGGATCGATGAGAAGGGTGTAGTTCGTCGCCGAGGACAGCTTGGCATACAGCTCTACATATTCGTCATTATTCGCACCACGCTCGGCAATGTCCAATTCAAATGTGAGCGCCGCATCAACCGATGAAATGTCGATGTTGCTCCACGTCAAGATTCCAGGATCGGCCACCACTGGCGCTTTATTCATGTCTTCCCCTACCAGGAAGTTTCCGTCCACACCATTAAAAGAACCTATCCCGCTGGGTTGACCGGAGTTGCCGTCAAAGTCGTCGTCATTGCCATCCGGATCATGAATGCCCCAGTAGTCTTGGCTTCCATCATGTGAAAATGCGACGTTTTTGGTGAATTGGCTGTCGTCGGTGAAAGGCTCGTAAAACACCTCAACACACTCTTCACACTCCCCCGTCAAGACAATGTCATCAAAATAATGGGATTCGTTGTCGTCGTTGTTGTCCATGACAACTTGAATCTGCAACGATGAGCCATCTGAGATGCCCAAGCCTGTCTCGGACGATGTACCAAAGTCGTTGGTTAATTCTACCAATTGAGTGGTCACTCCATCCAATACATAGGAGACTCTGATGAAGTCAGCATTCTCTAATTCTCCGCTTTCACCTAGAAATATGGCGAGTGTGAGGTTTGTAAAACCGCTAACGTCGATGGCCGAGGAAGTCCAAGTGGCGTCACCATCCGTGTCGTCGCCCCACCACTGTTTGTCACCTGAGTTGTTGTAAACGGCGAAGTAGTCGGCACCAGAAGGAACAGACGTGGTCCAATCACCGCTACTTGTCTCCTGCCCATCACTGAACGACTCAAAGTCCTGCGAATAAATGGTGGTTTGGGCGGAAACTGATTTTGCGCCAAAAGCCAGCATTACCGCGAGCAATACACATAGGAAAGTGGGAACATTGCTGGCAAGAGCAAACGTTCTTGGTCTTAGAAGCGTCATAATCTGGTCAGTACAAATTACGGGGATTCATAGGATTTGTCCTACGGCATAGGAGGGTAATTTTTATTCGTTTTGTAGGAATCAATCCATGACATTCGCAAGCATCTTTAAATCATTCGTCATCAATCGGTTAGGTGACCACGAAAATTTTGAGAATGCAAAAGAGGCGCAAGTGCGCCTCTTTTACATTTTGAACTGAAAATCGACCTCAGAAAACACCCGTCCAGCGAGCCACTTTCCCATCGGAGGAACGGACTTCAATGGTGGTCCATCCCAAGGCTTTTGGCAAGGCCACAAACACCTCCCCAACCACATCTCCGATGGACTCCTCGTGAATCAGTCGTCCTGATGAATCAAAACCCTTGACCGAGACACCGCTCCATTCCTCTGGGAACACCATGCCGAGTTCTCCCTGTTGAGCACCCAACCAATTCAGGTCAGCTTGCCCCAACTCTGCAGTTTTGCCCACAAAAAACTCAAACGGAATGGCTTGTGAACAAACTGGACTGTACGCCATCAACTCGGCCATGTGCCAACCGTTCTGCTCCAAACGGAAAGACAGGGGTTCGTTCTCTTGAACCAACTCTCCGTTCACCATCCATCGGTAACCAAAGCCTTCGCCTGTAGCACAACCCATACAGTTGGCTTCAATCCATCCACCCCCTGTGGATTCGGCCTCAACAAAGCCATTGAAGTCAACGGCAACATCTGAGGCGGCTTCGTCCCAAAGTGACACCACTTGGAAGGTTTGAAGGCAAGAGTGGTCCACTTTCAACACGTAATCGCCAGGCTCGAAGCCAGAAATCAGCTGTTCACCAGAAGGCAGTGCGCCCTCCCAAACAGCAACGCTACCCTGCATCAAAGAAGTGTAGAATTCACCGCTTCCGTATAGCTCAAAGGCCAAAGAGGCTGCCCCCTCATTGCACGGAGACGGCACTGGAATCACATCCAACAATTCTGGCTGCTCACCCGGGGCCACCACCACTTGGCGGCGACCGCCGCGGCACAAGGAGGTTTCCTCGGTGGCTTCCACCACGATTGAATACTCACCAGGAGACATCGGAAATTCAATCGTGCCCGTGGCCTGCAAAGCCAAGCCCACCTGCTCCATGGTCTCGTAGTTCACCACCGTCAAGTCGGCCACCACCTCGCCAAGCTCCACCACAATCATGCCAGCCTGGCTGTCTGGGCAATCTGGAGCCAAGCCCGTGGCCTCGGCAAAACGCTCTCCGTGCATGGTGAACCGGCCCGCCTCTGCCTCGTGCGCAGGAAGCGTGAACACCAACTCCTCTCCTTCTTGAAGCAGCATCACCGCTCCTGTCTCTCCGTCCTCAATGTGGCCGCAGAAAGACACGTCACCTGTCACCTCCAGAACCCGGATCGTGGTCTCGAAGTTGGCGCGGGAACGAACGTAAAACTCTCCGTCCACGTCTTGTGGCAGGGTCTTGGCCACGTACTGCTGGCCATTGGACAAGAAGGCCAGCTCGCCTGACTTCACAGAGCTGGAGCCCAATCGACTCAAGTCGCCATCCAAGTAGGCTTCTGCATCCCCGTTGTCTGAGAAGCGGAGCAAACTTTGGGTGGCGCCGTAGGCATTGCGGGTCTCCAGAAGAACCGACACCTCCCCTTCCGCGGCAGATCGCACAAACTCCGCACCGGCTGCATCATTGTCGATCATGTCTGGGGTGAGCGTAAACGTTCCGTTGGTCTTGGTCGATGGCAAACGCACCCAAAAAGACTGGCCAGGCTCGATGTACCGGGAGGCCGAGGTCAAAGACGTGTTCGTCTCCGAGTAGCGCACAAATTGCTGTGCCTGCGTGTCGTACACAGCGTACTGGTCTTCCACAAGCGCCGCATTGCCGGAATTGTCCAGAACTTGGTGCCAGTCCAGGCGGGCTTGATAAGGGTTGTAAATCAAGTTCCACCCCTTGAATTCAGCAACGGTGGTGTTGTCCGTGCGCGTCAAAGCAAAGGTCTTGCTGTCGCCTTCCACATGGCTGTTGAGTGCTCCCGCCGTCGACATGGTCGGCGTTTGGCTTCCCGCAATCACAATCCAAGCTCCGCCCAAGGTGTCCAAGGGCGTGTTGTTGGATGCAGGCTCCACAAAGGCGCTGTTGGCCTCGTCCCAAAACAAGATCGAAGAGAACGAATTCGGCCAGCTCGTGCCAGGCCATCCCGCCAGATAAAACCCGTCGATGCCGTCTAGGTCCCCCACAACAGCTCCGTCAATCGGCGAGCCAAACAAGGTGTAGCCTGTGTAGGTCACCCCATCGCCGTCGGCCGAGATGTAACGCTCCACCACCACATTGGCATCAGCGCCACTCATGCTCTGGGCCATTCGGCCACCAGAGGACAGCGTGCCTGTCAAAGACGCGCCCGAGGGAATCTTGTCCAACACCGCCGTTTTCTCTTCGCTGCCCGATTCGCTCTTGGATGCAAAAACCAGAATGTTGTCTCCCAAATCCAACTCCCCCGAAGTCAGCTTCAAGCGGCCCTGAATCTCCAGAGAGTCGTTTACGGTCACGCCTGATGAATTGGAAATCTCCAACTCATCCAGCGTCGCGCCATCGCCACTGATCGTTTGGGCACTGCTGCCCGAAAGTGACACCAAGCCCGAAACGGCCAAAGGATTGGTGGGACCAAACGCCAAGTTGCCATTGACAGCCAAGGTCTTGTTTTCGGGCACCGTCAGTGTGGCCGAAGGAGGCAATTCGAAGTCCTGAACGTTCACCGTAGCAGGTGAACCCTCACCCGTGCCAATGGTGAAGGTACCGTCGATACAGAGCATGCCATCTCCAGACACGGCGTTGCCATCGTTGTCGATAAACGTTCCCATCACGCGCAATCGCTTGCCCGCCGGAATGACAATGGTTCCGCCGCTCTCAATGGTCAGGTCCCGCACAAAGAGCTCCGTGATGTTTGGGTCGTCCGATGCAACACTCGTTCCGTCAACAGTCAAGGATGTCCCAGAAGAAATCGTGTAATTCTGCGTCGTGCTGGCATCCTGTGAGGCCGCGTCTACGCTCCGCGCAAGCGGGAAAGGGGCACTGCCACAACCGCCAGCCCCGCATGCCGTACCCTGCCAAAGCTTGTCGGTGAAGGCCCCGTCATAGCGGCTGTAGGCCATTGCAGTGAACGTACAGGTAGCGTCGTCCACCTCTGCAGCACTGCTGTAATCCGGCGAGCCCGGGTCGGTGCACCCCCTGACGCCCCAGCCCAAAACCTCCACATCGTCGAACGTATGGTACTCGTCGTCTCCAGGACATGGCAAGCAGTCGTTGTTTATGGCGGAAATCTGCAGCTGAATGTTGCTGGCGCCATTGGCCCGGACCACATCTGTTGTCTGGTAAGTCGGCCAGTCCGGATCGGGCATGTCATCCGCTATGCTGTCCAAGGCAGTAAAGAGTTCCGTGCCGTCTTCGATGAGCTGGACCTTGATATAGTCATCGGCCTCCATCGTCCCATCCTCGGAAATGAGGGCCTGGAATCGTGCCCAAGCGTAGGAGGAAACGTCGATGCTCTTGGTGGTCCACCTGGCTTCCATGCCGAGATTCATACCATCAAAAATGGTATCGGTCACCACGCCTTCCGTAGTAGCACCGGTGGTCCGCCAATAACCCGGTCCCACTCCATTGCCTGTGTTGCCATCGGCAATGTTGGCCCCGTCAAAAGACAGGGTCCACTCTGTTTCGGCGGAGGCCCCATTCACATCGGTGGAGCCGAGGTATCCATATCCCGTTCCAGGTCCCCCCGAGGCACCATTGAGTCCAAAATCCTCGAAGTAGAGCGACGTGAACGTCTCTGCCGTGCAAGAGCACGTCAAATCATAGAAATAGTACTGGCTGCCCACTGGGTCTTGACATTGTCCTCCGGCATATACACACCGGTCTGGATCATTGATGGTCGCCGAAGCACTGTAGGTACAAGCCGTCTTGTCCAGGCAACCACAGCTTCCGGCTGGGACATCCACACAGGTCTGCTCGTTGTCACATATGCCGTTCATGTCGGCATCCACGCAATAGCCACGGACGCGAATGTTGTCCACCCAGGTCTCCTCTACTTTGCTGGCTTGCGGCTGCGAACTATAACAGGTGCTCGTGATTTTGACCTGAAGCGTGGAGCCGCTCAAACCCGACGCTGTCAGAGAATCACCCTCAGTGATGAAGCCATCCGTATCAGAGTCCACCAAGGACTCCACCCCGTCGACGATGGCATAGAGCTGTATGCCCTCTCCGTTCTCGAGCCTGTTGTTGTCGAAAATCAACGTCGAGATGTCCACGTAGAGGTAGCTGCTGATGTCGATGCTGGAGCTAAGCCAGACACCAGCATCCTGGTTCTGGTACCAATTGAATCCATCCCCCGTCCCACCGGAGGGGAGCGGATAGACGTAAAGATTACCAACACTCGGGCACGTATAGGTCCATTGACCATCTGCGCTGGTGTAGGGCGAGGAACAAAACGAAGTACTGGAGGTCTCGTCCTCGAAGTCCTCGAAATAAATGGTCGACGAAATCGGATCGCCCACCACGGTCACCGTGGCGATCGCGGTCTGGGTAACACCGTCCGAATCCGTGATGCGAAGGGTCACGCTGTAAGGCCCTGCGCTCGTAAAGTCGAGGCTAGAAGCAAAGGTCGCGTCCGTCTCCGAAGTCAGCTTTACTTCACTGGTGAAGGCGCAATTGTCTGTGGAGGTATTGAACGAGCTGTTCGTCGCTTGCAGGGTCGCGGTTCCTGAAACCAGACCCAGAACGACATTGTTGGCCGAAGCTGCCAGCGAAGTCCCGTCCGTCAAGGTGAAGTCGAACGACGTCGTCGACTCGTTCCCCGACGCGTCCTCGAACCGGAAGTACAGCGTGGTCGTGCCGAGGTCACTGCATCCGAGGGTCAAATCATCAACATAGCCAGAGCCGTTGGTCAGGGAGACCTGGGCCACGAGGCTGCCAGATGGCGTGCAGTTCTCGGTCACCGTCACAACGGTCAGCGGATCAATGGTGTATCCAGACGTGATGAGGCTGGCTGACGTCGTCGTCGAGCCAATGACCGGTGCGGTGGCATCTGCCAAGGTCAGGTCCACCGAAATGGTGGGGCCATACTGCGTGCCGTCCGAGGAGCGGAGGTAAACAGTCGTGGTCCCGATGTCCGAACAACCGTAATCGAGGGTGGATGCCCAAGTGGACTCGTCCTTGGAAAGTTCGATGGAGGGCGATGCCGAACAATTGTCGGTGGCCGAAGCAGAAAAATCCGAGATGGACACCGTCGCAGCGCCAACTGCATCGAGATTGACCGAGCCTGCAGATGCCGTGGTCGTTGGTCCGATGTTGTCCACGATGGTGAAAGAGGCACTGCTGGAGACAGAGCTCGTGTTGCCGGTTCCATCCTGAACCTTAAAGTAGATGTCGAGGCCGCCCAAATCATCGCAATCGATGGAGAGCGTTGATGCGAACGTGCCTCCCACTGTCTTGGAGACGAGGTAGGTCAGGCTGCCTGAAGCCGTGCAATTGTCCGTGGCCGTCACATAAGTGGAGGAGGCCGTGATTGTCGCAGCACCGTTGGCGTCGAGGCTGATCGTACCGCCCGTCACACTTGCAATGACCGGATTGGCCTGGTCAGCAATGGTGATGGAGACTGAGCTCTCGGCACTCGCAATGCCCGAAGCATCCGTGACACGGAAGTAGAAGGTCTTGGCACCAAGGTCACCACAGTCCGCAGTGAAGGTGGTCGCGAATCCACTTCCAGCGGTCTCCGAAATCTCATAGGTCAGGCTGCCGGAGGCCGTACAATCGTCACTGGCCGTCAAATAATCCGATGCATCGATTGTTGCCGAACCGGATCCACTCAAGACCTCGGTGATGCCGGATGTCACATCCGAAATCGTAGGAGCAGCGTTCGCCACTGTCACCGAAACCGACGTACTTGCCGAAGCATTGGACACGGCGTCAAGGGCACGGACGTAAACAGTGTTCGCCCCTTGATCGCTGCAATCAAAGACCAGCGAGGAGCTCCAATTCGAATTGTCGCCAGACAACTCGTAGATAGGCGCAGATGTACAATTGTCCGTGGCGGAAGCCGATACATCCGAAGGGCTCAGCGTCACCGATCCGGAAGAAAGATTCAAGGTCGTGCCGGACGCAGACAGGGAACCGGGTGCCGTGTTGTCCAGCACCGTGATCGTCGCAGTCGCCGTGTCCGTATTGCCAGAGCCATCCGTCACAGTGAGGGTCACCGTCACGGGCGTGCCGATGTCCGCGCAGTCGAACGCCATGTTGTCCAAAGCAAGACTGGCCACTGCGCAGTCGTCGGACGAGCCATTGTCCACCTGGGAAGCCGTGATGGACACATTGCCCGTTGGATCGAGATACACCGTCAGATTTTGCGCCACCGCCACCGGGTCGGCAGAGTCGATGCACTCCTCAGAGTCACAGATTCCATTGCTGTTGGCGTCCACATCAATGCTGCCACAACCACAGATTCCCGGCGCAGTTTTGTTGGGGTCATTGGGACATCCATCCCCACTGTCACACGTGCCATCTCCATCCGTGTCCGTACCGTCATTGGAGGGGTCATAGCTGCCATTGGAACAATCGTCGCAACCGTCCCCATCGGTGTCGGAGCAGACATTGGGGTTGAGAGGCGCTGAATCAGAGCCATCCGCCACACCATCGCCGTCGTCATCGGTGTCTCCGCTGTTGCAGAGGCCATCACCGTCGGTGTCCGTGCCGTCGTTGGCGGGGTCATAGCTGCCGCCAGAACAATCGTCGCAACCATCACCGTCCGTATCCGAGCACACATTGGCGTTGTTGTCGTCTGAATCATTGCCATCCAACGCTCCGTCGTTGTCATCATCGGGGTCGCCCGAGTCGCACAACCCATCGCCATCGAAGTCCGTGCCATCATTGTTTGGCGTGTTGTCCGCCAATGGGCCAAAACCATCCGTTCCTATGGAACAGTCGTCACACCCATCACCATCCGCATCGGCGCACACATCAGGATCCAAGGGGGCCGTGTCCACCCCATCCAATACGCCGTCATTGTCGTCGTCCGTATCGTTGCAATCCGGCGTTCCGTCGCCATCGGTATCCGTATCGGCAGTGCCACACCCGCAGGTACCGGCACTCGTCTTATTGGGGTCGGTAGGACACCCATCCCCTGCTACCGCCACATAGCCCGCAGGCTGAGTGCAAGCTGTCTGGGTCACCGCCGGATCTCCCGCTCCGTCTCCATCGGTATCCTGGTACCACGTTGGTGCGGTCTGCAATGCTCCATCAGAGGGACATTCATCGGTGTTGTTGGCCACGTAGCCCGCAGGCTGAGTGCACGCCGATGTCGAAGAGGAAGGATCCCCCTCCCCATCGTTGTCTGCATCTTCATACCAAGTGGTCGCATAAGTACAAGACCCATCATCAGACGTTGCCGACGCGTCGTAGTTGCATGCTGAAGCATCCGTGCACCCGGCGTAGGCACAAGTGCCGTTGTCCACGTTGGCGTTGCTGTCATAGTTACTCGCGCCACTGTCCGTGCACCCGAAATCAATGCTGATGTTTTCGGAAGCACCGAACTCACCTCCGGTTCCCAACTGGGTACCATCGACAGTAAACGTGTACGAACCGGGGCCGTATGTGCAGCAAATCCCGTCACTTTGCGAGTCAAAAATGGTAAAGGTGTAGCTGCCCGTTGCCGGAAAACATTGCGTATAGTTTCCGGTCGAGGTGTTGCCCTGCCCTTCGGCGCTCAACGACGTCGACCATGTGGATTCGCCTCCATCATCGTCCACCACCTGCCAGCTCGTTTCAATCGCATAGTTGTCCGAAGTGATGTTCAACGTGAACGTCACGCCTGATCCTGAGACCACGGTTCCCGTTCCATCCGTCGCACCGGAGCAGTAATCACAGCCCGTCGCATAGGTACAGGTGCCATCATCATCGGTTGCCGCTGTATTGTAGTTGCATGCCCCACTGTTCGTGCACCCATCCACCTCATCGTCGTCACACACTCCATCACCGTCCGAGTCCGTGCAGCTCAGTGTTCCCGTGAGCACCACATTGTCCAACGTACGATAACGCTTCTTTTTGGTAATGTTGATGGTGAATGAGATTTGAGTGGTCGTAGCGCCGGCATCAGGAGTAAAACTGGATCCGCTCAAAGAACCATTGGTCATGCTGGCCACAATGGTGGAGTTACCGCTGGTCGAGGTAATGTAAGACAAGGAGATACCCGTCAAGCTCGAGATGTTAATGGGAGAACTCGTCCACACCGCTGTTGCGTTGCTGCAGCTGTTGGAGTTAGGCGTTGTGAACCTCCAAGCGCTGGACGTGATCGACATGGACGCACAGCTCGAGGTCGTACTCGCGCTCCAAGCATCTGGACTAGCCCCTGAACTTCCACTCCCATCAGAGTTGAAGTTGGCCTCGAAGACGGTGGTTTGGGCGCATGACTCTGTGGTAATAGAGCAACTCAGCGCAAACATCAAGGCGACAAAAGAAAAGGCCTTGATTGGGCTTCTCTGACGGCGCTGACGTGTGGAGGACAACAATAAGTGAAAGGAGTCCCACAATGCTGATGGCAAGTCAACATTCGAGGGACCCTTTGGTGGTAAGGGCATCATCAAGAAATTCGGTTCTACGCGAACAGGCAAATTAGGCAATTGCCATAAGAATCCACCTACGCCTCCCAAGTAATTTGCTGACGTTAAATGAACGCATTCGAACTCAAAAGCCGACTCAGCAAATAATAACAAATATTCGTCTTGTTTTTACACGACCTTCTTCTGCTCAACAAGCAGTAAACCAGGGGCTTAAAACACCCCAGAGACGGTACAAGCCATCGAATAAACCCGTCAGTCCGTCAGCGAATTGGAGCCATCAATGACTTCACCTGAGCGTTGCCCTCGGCATTCATCAAGGCGATGCGGTAAGCACCCGTCGCTGTTGGATACGGAATGTGAATTTGATGTCCTTCTCCGTGTTGATTTGACGCCACTATCCTTCCCGTCGCATCGTAAAGAATCCATGACAATTCAGCCCAGCCAGCATCCAACGACAAGGACCAACCTGAGCCATGACTCTGCACCCTCCAACCGTCATCAAGGTCTCCTTGCAAGTCCAACACAACATCAAATTCAATCCATTTGGATTCAGAACAACCATTGCTCTCTATCAACAACAACACTTCATGTGAACCAAAGCCATTGACCTCCATGGCCAACTCCACTGATTCCGAGACCAACTCTCCCAAATAAAACCACTGCACCGATTGGGCCTGCCCCTGGAAACTGGCATGGAGTGTGGCCACTGCACTTTCATTGGACACCACCACTTCATTCCAAGTCACTTCCATCAAGGGAGCGTCCAGGTCGAGGGCACTCAAGACCACCGATTCATTCAAGCAAGCATGATCCACATCCAAGGTGTATTGACCCGGCTCCAAGCCTGCGACTTGCACTTCTCCTGACCCTGCACCTTGTTGCACCACTTCATCCCCATGGCTCAGCGTCCAGCCAAATGTGCCTCCTCCAAACAGCTCGAAGGCCACATCCACGGGATTGCTGTTGCACGGTGTTGGTGTCCAATTCAAGCCCAGCAACTCAGGCTGCTCTCCTGGCATCACTGTAACGGGCCGGTGGACCTTCGGACAGAACGTACCGCTCACTGGCGTGGTCACCACTGTATACTGACCTGGCCAAAGTGAGCTGAACTCAACAACACCTGAGGCCATGGCTTGCTCGAGAATTTGACCCGCCGAATCCAAGAGGGAAACATTGGCCACCGTTCCAGGTTGAATGTCGACTTCGACCCGGCCATCGGCCGATCCGGGACAGCTGGGCATGCGGCCTTCGGCCTCGGCCCAATGCCGCACATCCAATACAAAACGCCCGCTGTCGGCCTCATGCTCTGGCAGCGTAAAGACCAACTCCTCTCCTTCAATGAGGTCCAAAGTCTCCCCAGTTTGTTGGTCCAAGACCCTTGCGCACATGCCATTGGACGCCCGAACCACACGCATCGTGGTTTCCAAATTGGCCCTCGACACCACTTTGAGGGAAGCGGTCAGCTCCTCAGGAAGCAGCTTGGACATGTAAGTGTTATCCTCCAATTCTAGGCCCAGTTGCCCCTTTTTCACCTGGGTAGAGGGCAAGTAGCTGGCGTCCTTGCGGTGCACATATTCCAAGCTGCCTTGCTCGGAAAAACGAACCCACATGTACCCCGTTCCATAGGCGTTTTCCAAAGCCAACAAAACCTCTGTTTCGACTTCTTCCTCATTCCTCACATAGGCGCCTCCTTCTCCTGCATTGTCGATCACCGATGGAGGCAAATGGAAGGTGGTTTCAGCTGAGTCAGGGTGCACGCGGACCCAGAAACTGTTGCCCGGCTGGATGTAACGTGATCCGCTCACTTGCAGCGAATCCAAACTTTCGATTCCAAACCGCTGGAAGGCCTGCTGCTGGGTGTCGTAAATGGCATATTGATCTTCGATGCCTTCGTTCAAACCCATAATGGCTTCCCAATCCAATTGTCCTTGGTAGGGGTTTTGAATGAAGTTCCACCCCCGATACACTGGCGTAGCTGAAGCTGAACGCGTGAGAATCCGGGTGTACTCAGTGGATTCGTTGTGGCTGCGCAACGCCCCTTGAGAACGCATGGTTGGGCTTTGACTACCCGCGATCACAATCCAAATTCCGCCCTTGTCGTCCAAAGGGTCCGACATGCCAGTGGGCTCAATAAACTCACTGTTGACCTCATCCCAAAAGAGAACAGAACTAAAGGAGTTTGGCCATTGTGTTCCTGGGAACCCCGCCAAATAAAACCCGTCGACGCCGTCGAGGTCCCCCACTGTCATGCCTTCGATGGAGGTCGCAAACAACGTGTAGCCTGTGTACGTCACGCCATCGGAATCGGGCGCAATGAACTGAGAAACATCGGCATCCACCCCTTGAGCACTGCCGATGATCTCGGCATTCGCGGGGATCGCATCCAACTTTCCTGTTCCGCTGCTGTCAGAAGCAAAGCACAGCGTTTTGCTGGCCATGTTGAGTTCCCCTCGAATCACGCTCAGGCGCTCTGCCACCACCAAAGTGTCCATCTCCACGGTGACCACATCTGCCTCGTCGCACAATTCAATAGAAAGGTGCTCCACCTTGGAGGTATGTCCGCGAATGACCCGGTTTCCAGAACCGATCATGTTCACCCTACCGCCAAGCGTCATGGCTTGGTTGACAGGAAAGTCCAAGTCTCCACTTAAGGCCAAAACCTTGCCTTGAGGAACGGAAATGGGTTGATCTGGATTCAATTCGATGCAGCCCAAAGTGGTGACCTGGGCTGACTCTTCCATGGCCGACCAATCCACACCTCCGCTCATTTTCAAACGGCCCGGCCCCTTGATCCCGTTGCTCAACGAAGCATCAAAGGGATCCATCAGTTCCAATGTCATGGAATCGGGAATGAACAAGGTGGCTCCGTTCCTCAAGTCGAGGCCTTTGACACAGAGCAACCCATTTGGCAAGGCCGTGTTGTCCAGAATCAAATTCACGTTGGGCTCGATGCGAACCACCTTGGTCGAATCCAGCGTCAATTGTACGGCCTCCAAATCGGTGGCATCGCCGGCCAATCCATCTGGGTCTAGCCAGATCCGATCGCAGTGCAAACCCGATGTCAATGCGCAAAGCGTATCCCAGACGAATTCACACGAACCGTCATCAAAGCTGGCATTCTCATTGTAATTCGACGCCCTCACATCGGTGCACCCTTCGTACCAACCGTAGAGGCGAACGTCATCGAATCTCCACTCCTCTCCTGCACCATCGTTCTGTCCCCGAACTTCGAGCCTGACCGGGCTTTCGACCTTGACCAAAGGAGACAAAACCGCAACATTGGCCAGCCCCCCTTCACCACCTTCCAAGCGACTGCCTCCGAGGGAGTCGCCCTCGGCAGAAAGAATGCTGACCTGAAGGTGATCTCCAACCCCAGTGCCCTGGCCTTCCGCTTGGAATTGCACAGCCAGCCTTCCAAAAGTGCCGTTGATATCCTGGCTGGCAATGGTGCGGCTCACCCACCCCAATTCGTAGCCATTCAAACCTGAACCCGCGAAATACGCATTCCCAGCTTCAGAATCCACGCCCCAATAGTTGGGCTCGAGTTCAGGGCCATTCAATCCATCCAACAAGTCAGCCGGGATGTCCAAACTCCACTCTCCATTGTCGCCCACTGCATCCGTTTCATCCGCCCCAGAGTAGCCATATCCAGCATTGATAAGGCCATCGATCAAGGGCACCATCGGATTGGTTGCCGCTGCGCCATCGGCCCCAAAGCTCTCAAACCAGATTTCGGTTCCTGCCATGGAGTCGCAACTGCAACCCGTCCCCTCTGGATTGAGCGCTTTGAAATAGGCATACCCATTGTTGGGGTCGCTGCAGTCGCCCTGCTGCCCGGGATAGTTGCACGGAGGAGCTTCATTGTAGTTGCACGCGGCCTTGTCCTGACAAGCGTCCGGGCTTTCGACCACCTCCACCGTCAAAGACGTGGGCACCGACAAGCTGTCCACTCCATTGGTCACTGTAACCGTCATCTCGTAAACCCCGGGTTCGATTACCGCTACTGCGGCCAAGGCACCGCAATCATCGGTTCCCAAACTGTATTGCAGCAGCCCACAAGGGTCATCTACATCGGGAAAGGCGCCAGACAAGTCACCCGCCAAAGCATAGCCCCCTGTGCTGGCCCCCACAGTGGCTGCCCCCAAAGATGCGGCCACAGGCAAGTCCACCAAGATGCAAGAGCAATACTCACAGCTGCCATCCTCGTCGGTGGCCAATGCATTGTAGTTACACGCTGGAGTCTCCAGATCTGTACAGCCCTCTATCTCCAGGGCATCGCAGACGCCATCCCCATCGGTGTCTTCCACCACAACCACGCCACTGCCATCGGTCTGTCCTGAGCAGGATTCGCAGTCCTCATCGGCATAGACGCAACCAACATTGAACTCTGCACACGTGTTGTAATTGCAAGCGCTGCTGTCCATACAGCCTATGACAGCTGAGCATGAGTTGTCATCAATCGTTGCAGTCGGGTCGAAATTGGAGGCACAAGGATTGGTGCACCCATAGCAACTCGTGAGGTCGCAGCTGCCATCTTCAATGGTGGCTGCAGGATCGAAGTTGCAGGCCAATTCATTGGTGCATCCAAAGCAACTATAATCGCAGCTGCCGTCATCCAGATTGGCCCATTCTTCATAGTTGCAGGCCGCTCCATCGTCACAGCCGCTGTATTGACAAGAGTCATCATCAATGTCCGCTGTGGGATCGTAGTTGTCCGCAATGGGACTGAAATCGCCATTGGCTGTATCAAAGTCATCTCCGTCGGTGCATCCGCCATAAAGGCAGCTGCCGTCGTCTTGCGTAGCCACAGCCAGATAATTGACGGCGTCCTCATCGGTGCAACCTGAGATGTCACAGACCCCGGTCAACGTCCAATCCACGTCGTAGATCACTGGGTTAGAGGTCATCCCGCCATTGGTGGCCCCAGACCATCCATTGAACATGGTGACTGACCATTGCCCTGTCCCAGGCATGATGCTGGCATCGCTCAGGTCCACTGCTGCAGAATACTGACCCGAATTGGGCGTGTTCCAAGACGCAGGCCAGTAGACATTCAGCTCATCTGACTCCGAGCATCCCAAAGGAGGCGTATTGGCGTCCCATCCTCCGAACCAAAGGCAAGTGGAGTCCGGCGACAAAATGCGGACCACCATGTCCGAAGGCCAGCTGTTGGGGTTGGCCTCGATGTTGGTGAAATCCAACTCCACTTCAAGAAGTGTGGCACCAGGGAATCCCGACCCCAAAAATTCAGCAGGCGTCCCGAGCGTGTCTGTTGGCAACAGACTGACGGTTTGGCTGATACTCTGCTCGCATGTGCATCCGGAAATCGGGTCCGGCATGACACAAGTACCATCATCCACGATGGCAGCAACGTCAAAGTTGCAGGCCGCCTGATCGGTGCATCCTTCAGCATCGCTGGAGAGGAAACACAGGCCCTCTAAAGCCAAGGAGAGGCCGTAGCTCACCGGTCCTGATTCCGACCAGCCGTTGCCCATCACAACGGACCAAGTTCCCGAACCTTCTAATCCAGTTCCTTCCAGATTGAGCGTGTCCGTGTACTGGGCATAATTGGCCACATTGACGTTCCAATCATCCGGCCAAATCGCATTGTCGCCGGCGCTGGTGCAACCGTCAACCGACAGGTTAAAACCTCCGAAACTGGCGCAATTCCCATTGGGGTCGGTGATGGTCAGCAGCAGGTCACTGGCATCAGGATCATCGGTGCTCGGAAGCAAATCGGTCCAGTCCAACACCACCCCGAGTGCGAATGGGGCTCCTTCGGCCTCGAAGCTGAGCGTATCGCTAAACGCTCCTCCGCTGAGCACATCTTCCAGCACAACCTCCGTGCTGCAGCATCCAAGAACGGGGTCTGGGTCAATGCAGCTGCCGTCATCCTCAGCAGCTGTTGAATCATAATTGCACGCCAATGGGTCCGTGCATCCGGAGCATTCCAAATAAATGGCATAGGTCAAGTCATACTGTCCCGGAGGGTTGGGCCCATAGCTGTTGAAGACCTGTATGGACCAGATGCCCGGTGCCTCACCCAAGATGTCTTGAAGTTCGGGCCCAGGTAAGGTGAAACTGTAAAGTCCAGCTGTGGCCGAATTCCAATCAGAGGGCCAAGTGGGCAACGCTCCTTCTCCGGACGCATTGGTGATCACCACACCCAAATCTGACGCCCAAGAATCTCCGCCAGGACCATCAAAATCAAGGATAAACTCGATGGAGTCAATGCTGGCATTGGTTTCGAATGGCAAAAACACTTCAGCTCCCACGTCACCCCCCCCCAACTCCCCGGAATAGGACCCTGTCAAACCACAGGCAGGCTGTTGTCCTAAGCAAAAACCAATCGATTCGTTTCCGAGGTATTGCCCAGTCCCTGAAATGACCAATTCTCCTCCAGCAGATACGCTGTACTCTCCTGGTCCCCAGTCACAGCAAATCCCATCGTCCAGGCCGTCCAAAATCGAGAAGGTGTAGCACCCTGTGCAAAGGAATGATGTCACGGAAATGGTGTCCGTATTCCCATTTACATATGGGCCTCCACTCATCAAAACATCGCCCAATTCATCCTGAATGGACCACGCGATTTCGGAGCCAAAGTTGTCCGGAATGATGGTCACTGTGACCTCCTCGCTGACCGAGCCTTCGCAGTCACAATCGCCTTCCGGAATGTCCGCGCAACCACACTCGTAGACCTCACCTGGTCCATTGCAAACTCCGCAGATGTCGAGGGTACCGATGCAATCGTCCACGTCGTCACAGACGCCATCTTGGTCTGCATCTGCCGCGCAATCGCCACCACAGACATTGAGGGCATCTTCTTGGTTTCCGTTGCAATCACAATCTCCCTCGGGGATATCAGAACAACCGCATTCGTATATGTCGCCGGGCCCGCCACAGATGCCGCAAGCATCTTCGCTTAGACAAGAGCCATCATCGTCTGTTGCAGCAAAATCGTAATTGCAGGCATTGGTGTCGGTGCAACCTGGAACTTCATTCGTGTCACAAACGCCATCCTGGTCCGCATCCAAAATGCAGGTTCCACCGCACACACCAATGGCATCTTCCTGGTTGCCTTCGCAATCGCAGTCGCCAGCTGGGATCCCTGTCCCTCCACACACTCCGCATTCATCGAGCTCCAGACAGGAGCCGTCATCATCCGTGGCCGCCTCATCAAAGTTGCATGCCGAGGCGTCTTGGCATCCCCCTACTTCCTCCCCATCGCAAACGCCATCCCCATCCTCATCATTCAAACAAACCCCATCGCAATCCACAATTTCCGACGTCGGATATGTACACGCCGGGTTCACTTCGCTCAACGTGCAGTCCCCTCCAATGGGCAAGTTGAGGAAAACATAATCCCCTTGACTCCCCTCAGGGAATACTTGGATATACATGTTTCCACTGACTTGACCATCTGTAGTGAGCTGGGCAAGGAGAACAGTGCCATCATCAAGTGGAAGCCCATCCACGTCCCCGTTTAGCAGGAACCAAATGCTCGCCTACTGGGCTATCAATAACGAGATTGTCTCCGGCCTCAAACCCTATGAAGTCCGCACCAATGAAATCAACAGAACTGGAGTTGTCAACTGCACCAATGGTCAACCAAGAATCATACTGGAGCGAAGGAAAAGAAGGGTACAGCAATGGATTGATCGATGCAGATAAGGCTCCTCCAAATGGGTTCTGATAAAAGTCAGAAGTGGTCAGCAAAGACATTGTATTTGCCGAGTCTCCAGAGACTGCAGAAATAAAATCTGTAGAATTTTCGGTATGGAGATGGACTCTGTATGTCGTCATGCCCATCAGGTCGCCAGAAGTGTGCTCCACAATGGTGCGCAACTCCAAACAATAACCCTCCTGGCCTGAAGGTGGATTGTAAGGGGGGGCGTCAAGGTCATAATTGCAAGCGTCGGGGTCATCACAGCCCGCCTCTTCATTATCGCAGATGCCATTCAAATTGACATCCGCGGTGCAGTCTCCACCACAGACACCGAGGGCATCCAGTTGGTTTCCGTCGCAGTCACAGTCTCCTTCGGGGGTGTCGAAGCAGCCACAGTCATAGATGGTGCCGGGGCCGTTGCAAATGCCACAGGCATCGGGTGTTCCCACGCAGTCGTCCACGTCGTCACAAATGCCATCGCTGTCAGCATCGGCTGTGCAATCACCACCGCAAACCCCCAAAACGTCGTCTTGATTGCCATCGCAATCACAGTCTCCAGAGGGGATATCAGCGCAACCACATTCGTAGATCGCCCCTGGTCCGTTGCAGGTGCCACAGGCGTCTAGGGTCCCAATGCAATCGTCCACATCATCGCAAATTCCATCGCTGTCAGCATCGGCTGTGCAATCACCGCCGCAAACCCCCAAGACGTCGTCTTGGTTGCCGTCGCAATCGCAGTCTCCTGTGGGGATATCGGCGCAACCACATTCGTAGATGGCGCCAGGTCCATTGCAGATGCCGCAGGCATCGAGGTCTCCAACGCAATCATCCACATCGTCGCAAATGCCATCGGCATCCAAATCTGAACAACCAACAATCAAAAAATTGTCTAAGGCAACATGCTCCTTGTTCGCTGTCACCATCATTTCGACTTTAAAATCAATGGCAGACCATGAGGTGCTTAGCGCCACAACCTCTGTCATAAAGGCCGAGCCGATATTTTGAAGGGCCGGCCCCGTGAAGTCAAGAAGCAATGAAGGTTCCCAGTTTTGAGAATTGGCCTCTTTCCAACTTACCCTCAAGTAATCACCATTATTGAAGGCATTGGAACCTTGTTTATAGGCAGCAACGTCAATAGACAGGACAAGACCAGAATATCCGGAAACAACAACGCCATTGAATTCAAGAATACCAGGATCAGCAACAGGGAGATTCTCATTGTTGCCATTTCCTCCGCCATTCATCTTTCTCCCAATCAAGGCGTTTCCGTCATACCCCGTGAAAGCTGGAGCATCTGGAATTTCACCCACACCAAAATCAGCACTCGAGTTTCCTGGCGATGGATCCCAGATGCCCCAATAGCTCCATTTGCCGTTTGAACTTTCGTTCGAACCAAAAGTGGCAGGGTCTTGAGTGAAGAGGTAAGGAGTATTGAAGGTCTCGTGGAAGATGACCTCTTGGGAATGCAACCCCATGAATGCACCCCAAATCATGGTCGCCAAGAGGGCAACTGAACGCCAAGGCGTGCAATGAATTGGAGTTGTACAGCTGGGCAAGTTCTACAGCAATAAAGGGAACAGATAAAAGTACCTACCGACCCCTCCTTATACCCACTCATTGGGCAGTCCCATTGCGCTTTCTAACCCCGTTTTACACATCAAAATCGTATAATGTGTAATCTGGACGTGATAACACGTTAGACTTACGCACCCCTACATGTTCGTATCAGACTGAAGCTCAAAAAGCCTGCTGTACGCGCCTTTGAGTGATAACAGTTCATCGTGCGCCCCAGACTCCACAATTTGGCCAGAATCCAACACAATGATTCGATTGGCATCGCGGATGGTCGACAGACGATGGGCCACCAAAACGCTGGTCCTGCCACGTGTCAATTGCTCCGTTGCCGCTTGAATCAAAAGCTCACTCTCAGGGTCGATGCTGCTGGTTGCTTCGTCCAACACCAAAATCCCAGGTTGCTGCGCATAGGCCCTCACGAAGGCAATCAACTGCCTTTGTCCCGTGCTGAGCATGACCCCTCTTTCCTTGACATCGTAGGCCAAACCTCCAGGAAGTTGCTCAATCAATGGCCCAACCCCAACGGCAGCAACAGCCTCTTCCACCCTTTGTCGTGAAATCGCAGGATCATACAGCGTGATGTTGTCTTCCAAGGACCCGGTAAATAAGAACACATCTTGGAGCACCACACCAATGGAAGACCTGAGTTGATCCAAGGGGATTTCACGGATGTCGCGGCCATCAATGGTGATTCGCCCCTTTTGGAATTCGTACAGCCGACTCAACAGGTTGATGATGCTTGACTTTCCGGCACCCGTGGCTCCCACGAAGGCCACAGCATCGCCCGCTTTGACCTCAAAACTGACTCCTTTTAAAACCCAATCCTCGTTTTGGTAGGCGAACCAGACATCCTCAAACACGATGTGCCCTTCCAATGGCTTTTCCTCGTGGCCTTCAAATCGAGTTTCTGGCTCTGGCATCCGCTCGTCCATGTCGAAGAGATGGAACACCCGACTGGCATTGACAATCCCCATCTGCAACACGTTAAATCGATCCGCCAACTGACGGATGGGCCGATACAGCATGAACACATAAAGGATGAACTGCAAAACCACACCCAAGGTCATTTCGCCGCTGGCCACCGCATCTACCCCCAGCCAAAGCAACAATGCAACGCTCGTGGCCGACAGCATCTCTACAATGGGGAAGAAGATGGAAAACGCCCAAATGGAGCGGATGTTCGCCGCACGGTGGGCTTCATTCAAAACATCAAACTTGTCACTCTCTGCCTGTTCTCTGCCAAAGGCTTGAATGATGTTCATCCCGGTGACATGCTCCTGAACGAACACATTGATTTTGGCGACTTCATTCCTGACGCTCACAAACGCCTTTTTAATGGCCTTTTGAAAGACCCGTGTGGCCACAAGCAAAACCGGAATCGGCAGCAATACGAACAAGGTCAAGCGCACGTCAATCCAAAGCATGGCCCCCACCACCACTGCCAGCTTGAGGATGTCTCCCACCGCGTTAAGCAGCCCGTTCGAAAACACGTCCGCAATGCCGTCCACATCACTGATGTGTCGCGTCACCAACTGCCCAACTGGGGTCTGATCAAAATATTTGAGGCGAAATCTTGAAACATGGCGGAACAAGGCTGAACGCAAATCCAAGGTGACACTTTGGGCCACCCAATTCGCCCAGTAAGTCTGCCAAAATTGCAACAAAGCCTCCACGACAATCAGCCCAACCACCCACAAAAAAATCCGCAAGAGCCCCTCTCCGTCTCCGTTGGCGATGTGGTCGTCCAAGGCCAAGCGAATCAAGTATGGCCGAACCCAGCTGATTCCTGCAAGGACAAAAACGAGCAACCCCGTCAGCAAGAATCGCCTGCGGTAGGGCGCCACTTGGCTCAAAATGCGTCGAAGCACTTTGGCGTCGAAGATGTTGCCTGTGGTTTTGGGAGCGCTCACGCCAAAAAAGGATAGTCGATCCGCGAAAGGTAGAGTCCACAGGCTGCAGCCGACATCCCTGCACGGCCCCGGTCCTTCGACCGAAGGACATCTTCCACCATTTCGGGGGCCATCCGACCTCGCCCCACATCCACGAGCGTCCCCACCACGGCTCGAACCATGTTGCGCAAAAACCGATCTGCCGAAATGTCGAAGCGAAGCCGATGGACGTCTTCCCTCTGCCACTGCGCCATCCGTACATCACAAATGGTGGTCTTTTGGAGGCTTCCCACCTTGCAAAACGCAGCGAAATCCGCCTTTTGGACCAGGCATTTTGCCCCTGCGTTCATGGCCTCCAAGTCGAGTTCTTGGTAAATTCGTGTGCTTCGGCCTTCTAAGAATGGGTCCTTTGCAGTGTGCACCCAGTAGGTGTATGCCCTCTCTTGAGCCGTGAATCGAGCATGGTCGCGGTCTCCAACCTCAAAAATTCGACGCACACCCACATCATCGGGCAACATCCCATTCAGTTTCCACGCCAGTTGGCCGTAATCCTTGAATCGAGCGCCAAACTCACCGTGCCATTCAAAATGGGCATAAAAAATGGAGGCATGTACGCCTGTATCTGTGCGACCACATCCCACCACGATGGTCTTCTGACCGATCAATTCAGACAGCGTCTCTTCCATCACTTGCTGAACCGAAATCGACTCAGGCTGCCTCTGCCAACCGTGGTAGGCAGAGCCGTCGTAACTCAGTTCAATGAAACAGCGCACTGGGGCAGTCGGGTCAAATCAAGCCCAATCTGCAATGCCCTCCCCAACGTATTCGCCGGCCTCAAGCTTGGTCTTGACCTTTTTGAAGGTCTCGATTGTGTAGCTGACGTCGTCCAAGTTGTGAACGGCGGTCGGGATGAGGCGAAGCATGATCACGTCCTTGGGAACCACCGGGGTAAACCACGATGGAACAGAAAATCCCATGGTTTTCCCTCAAGTCGAAGGTGAGGTTGGTGGCTTCACCTAAGCCTCCTTGAAGGAAGACCGGTGTGACACAACTGTTGGTGTCGCCAATGTTGAAGCCCGATTTGCGCAAGCCGTCTTGCAACGCACTCGCCACCTTCCAGAGGTTGGCCTTGTGCTCGGGCTCGTTGATCATCATCTCCAAGCGCTTGATGGCGCCAATGACGATGGGCATGGGCAAGGACTTCGCAAAAGTCTGCGAACGCATGTTGTAGCGAAGGAAGTCCACCACGTCCTCTGGGCCAGCCACAAATGCACCGATGGTGGCCATGGCTTTGGCGAAGGTGCCGAAGTAGACGTCAATCGCGTCGTGCACACCTTGCTCGTCTCCTGCACCACGGCCGTTTTCACCCACTGTTCCAAAGCCGTGCGCGTCGTCCACAAACAGCCTAAAGCCGTATTTCTCTTTGTAGCTCGCAATTTCCTTGAGCTTGCCCTGGTCTCCGGCCATGCCGAAGACTCCTTCGGTGACCACCAAGATTCCACCGCCTGTTTGCTCAGTCAACGTCTTGGCTCTGTCGAGCTGCTTGACGAAACTGTCCATGTCATTGTGGGTAAACACAAATCGCTTGCCCTGATGCAAACGGACACCGTCGATCATGCAGGCATGGCTTTCGCTGTCGTACACAATCACATCGTGGCGGTTCACCAAAGCCTCAATGGCGCTTTGACAACCTTGGTAGCCATAATTCAAAAGGAAGGCGTCTTCCTTTTGCATGAAACTGGCCAGCTTCTGCTCCAGCTCTTCATGGTACTTGGTCTGACCACTCATCATGCGGGCCCCCATGGGGTAACCCATGCCCCACTCTTTGGAAGCTTCTGCATCCACAGCCCGCACTTCCGGGTGATTGGCCAAGCCGAGGTAATTGTTGATGCTCCAAACCAGCACTTCCTTGCCCCGGAACATCATCCGATTGGAGATGTCTCCCTCGAGCTTCGGGAAGGTGAAGTAGCCATGGGTGTCCTTGGCGTGCTGGCCAAGGGGTCCGCGGTTGCCGCGAATTCGGTCGAATATGTCCAAAACGTAGGTGTTCCGTTGAGAAATCGAAGATGCGAATGTATTGCACTTGAATTTGAAGTCCAGCATTTGTTCAACAAGTGTTGGCAGTTCGATGCCATGAAACCCATTATAAACCGCCCGAGGGCATCTATTTTCGCCGACATGCGTGTGTCATTCAGTGCCGTTTCTGGCCGGGTTTTGTTGATTGCCCTTGTTCTGACCACCGCCATCCAAACCGGATGCGGTGACTACCAGAAGGTGCTCAAGAGCACAGACCCTGAGCTGAAATGGACCCGTGCTCAAGAATATTTTGCAGACGACAGGTGCATGCAGTCCCTCCCCTTGTTGCAAGAGTTGATTGGCCTATTCCGGGGTACGGAAAAAAATGGAAGACGTCTATTACATGTACGCCGAAGCCAACTTGTGCATAGAAGACTGGTACATGGCTCGCTACACCATGAGGAACTTCTCGAAGACCTTTCCCACCTCAGATCGCGCCGAACAGGCCGAATACGAGGCTGCACTGTGCAGCTATCGATTGTCGCCAGAGTCCAACCTGGACCAAAGCGACACCCGCACGGCCATGGACGAATTGCAATTGTTTTTGGACCGACACCCGAACACGATCAAGAAAGACACCTGCAATGCCATGATCAATGCGCTGCGCAGCAAACTGGAGACCAAGGCATGGAACGGAGCCAAACTGTACTTCACCACGGGCAAGTTTCAGAGCGCAACCAAAGCGCTGAATCACTTTATGGGCGACTGGCCGGCCAGCATTTATGGCGAAGAAGCTCAGTTTCTGATCTTACAAAGCCAGTTTTTGTACGCCGAACGGAGCACTTTGCGTCGTCAAGCCGAACGGTATGCTGACGCCATTGAATCCTACTTTACCTTTGCGGCCCGCTATCCCGATAGTGCACGCCTCCAAGAAGCGGAGTCGTTTCACCGAAAGAGCCGCTTAGGCCTTGAACGTGCATCGAAGGAATCGGACATTTGAACGCATCGAGCATCGCGCCCATGAACGCCAACAAGAACCTCCAAGCTGCCCGGAACACGGTCACCCGTGACACCCATGCCATCGACCAACAGGTCAGCGGCAACCTCTTCGAAGCCATTGTGGTGATCTCCAAGCGGAGCACCCAACTCGGCCAAGAAATCAAGGAAGAACTGAACAGCAAACTCGAAGAGTTTACGACAGTCACCGACAGCCTTGAGGAAGTTTTTGAGAACCGCGAGCAAATCGAAATCTCGAAGCACTACGAGCGTCAGCCCAAGGCCCACAGCATTGCTGTCAAGGAGCTGGAAGAGGGCAAAGTCTACTTCCGCATGCCAACCGAAGAGGAGCTGGCAGCCGAAGAAGCGCGCCAAGAGGAAGCCAAGCGCGAGCGTGAGGAGCGCCGCAACCGCCGTTTCAACCGGGACAACTGATCTCGCCCATGGCGATGTTGAAGGGCCGAAGGGTCGTCCTCGGGGTCACCGGAAGCATTGCTGCATACAAATCTGCCTTACTCGTTCGTGAGCTGGTCAAAGCCGGCGCAGAAGTTCGAGTGGTGATGACCCCTGGGGCCCAGGAATTCATCACTCCGCTCACCTTGGGCACCCTCAGCGGACACCCCGTACACAGTGAACTCACCCAAGACCGCAAAGCGGGCACTTGGACAGACCATGTAGAGTTGGGCCTTTGGGGCGATGTGATTTTGGTCGCACCAGCCACAGCCCATACGCTCTCAGGAATGGTCGAAGGACGAGGCGACAACCTTTTACTTACGGTACTTTTAAGCGCCAAATGCCCAGTTGTGGTGGCACCTGCCATGGACCGTGACATGTTCACCCATGAAGCCACGCAAGCCAATTTGCAAGCCCTCGAAAAAAGAGGTGTGCACGTGATTGAACCTGGAGAAGGTGAACTCGCCAGCGGACTGGAAGGCAAAGGACGGCTCGCCGAGCCTGAGCGCATTCGTGAGGAACTCACGGCCTGGTTCACCGAGCGCTCTCCCCTCTTGGGCCGCCATGCTTTGATCACCGTGGGCCCCACCCATGAACCTCTGGATGCCGTCCGCTTCATTGGCAATCGATCTTCTGGTCGCCAAGGCGTGGCCATCGCGCTGGAACTGGCACAAAGGGGCATGACCATCGATTTGATTGCCGGCCCCATCGAAATCGAAGTGGACCACCCCGGCATTCGCAGGGTGGACGTTGAAACGGCCTTGGAAATGGAGGCCGCTGCTCAAAGTGCTCTGCTGAACCGCGCACCTGACGTGATCATTGGCACGGCTGCTGTGGCCGACGTGCGCCCCACTTCACCCACATCGGGAAAAACGGCGAAAACCGACCTCCCTCCCTCCATCTCCCTCACTGAAAACCCAGACATTCTTCAAGGGCTCAACGAGGCAGCGCCAACACCATGCTACAAGGTGGGATTTGCTTTGGCACATGACGATGGCCTCGAAGCCGCTTTGCGCAAACTCGAGCAGAAAAAGTGCGATTTGGTGGTGTTGAACTCTCTCGCCGACAAAGGAGCAGGCTTCGGACACACGACAAACCAAGTTCGGTTCGTTCATGGTCCGAACAGGATTGATAGCTTTGACTTGAAGAGCAAACAAGAAGTGGCAGCGGACCTCGCAGAGGTTATCCAGTCGCAATTGAGCGAACGCGCCCCTTTCAGTTGAACCTTCCCCGATTACCCATGACCCCCATGCCAAGCACCCTTCTCCGCTTTTCCATCCCCTTGCTCATGGCGTGCCTGGCTTGTATGCCGCTGCAGGCACAAGAGCTGGATTGTCAAGTCAGTGTGATTGCGCCCACCATCAACAATGTGGAGGCCTCCGTTTTTGATCAATTGGAAACAGCGATCACCGAATTCATGAACGGACGTCGCTGGACCACCGATGAATTTTTGCTGACCGAAAGGGTGACCTGCACCATGCAAATCACCATCAACAAGGCCACCTCGCAAACCAACTTCGAAGGCACGATCCAAGTTCAAAGCAGCCGCCCGGTCTACAACAGCGATTACAATTCCCCCATTCTGCTGGTGAACGACAACGACTTTGACTTCAGCTACAGTCCTGGAACCCTGCTTCAATACAGCCAAGACCAGTTCCGCGACAACCTCACCAGCGTTTTGGCCTTCTATTCCTACCTCATCCTGGCCATGGATTACGATTCGTTCTCTCTCGAAGGGGGAACCAATCTGTATTCGCAAGCGCAAACGGTGGTGACCAATGCACAGGGCCTTTCATCTCCTCCAAGAGGATGGAGTGCAGCCGATGGCAAACAATCCAGATATGCCCTCATTGACAACATCTTGAGCCAAACCTTCCGGCCCTTAAGACGCTGTTACTATGAGTACCACAGGCAGGGCTTGGACAACGCATTCGACGACCCCACTGCGGCAAGACTGTCCATTTCTGACGCCTTGATCAAACTGAGGAATGTCCACCGCATTCGCCCCGCCAACTACAACCTTCAAACCTTTTTCCAGGCCAAGAAAGGTGAGATTGTCAAAATGTTTGGGCCGGCTCAAGAGGGCGAACGGGCCCGACTCCTCCCTGTCCTGAAACTCATCGATCCAGGAAACATTCCCGTTTACGACCAAGGCCTGGGTTGATGCTGAGCAAGTTGTCCATCCAGAATTATGCGCTCATCGATCACATCGAATGGGACGTGGCGCAAGGATGGACCGTCTTGACAGGCGAAACTGGCAGCGGAAAATCCATACTTCTCGGAGCCTTGGGCTTGGTCCTCGGTGACCGCGCTGAAGGCATCGAAATGCGCGGCGAAAAGTGCATTGTGGAGGCTGTATTTCAGCCGAGTCCCGCCGCGATCACGGCATTGGGAAGCCTGCATGAAGGTGGGCCCTGCATCCTCAGACGAAGCATCGCAAAAAACGGCCGGTCAAGGGCTTATGTCAACGATGAGCCCGTCAAACTTCAATTTCTGAAGTCCCTGGCCCCATTGCTCGTGGATTTGCATGGGCAACAAGACGGACAACGGCTTCACAGCCATGAGGGCTTGCTCCACGCGATCGATGCCTTCTCAACGGATGCTCAAGCGTTGGCCAAAACATGGAGTCAGTCCCACGGACTTTGGGCTCAAGCCATCAGAGAACAACGGTCCATAGAAGCCGAGGGCAGCCTGCCCAATGCAGACAGCGATTACTTGCAATACCAAATCAAGGAATTGGAGCAATTGGACTTTGATGACCCCGGATTGGAAAATCTTGAATCTCGATTGGACGCACTGTCCCCATGCCCAAGAGATTCAAGCGTCATTGAACGCCACACATGGCCTGTTGCAAGGCGATTCTGGGGCCTTGGACCGTTTGCATGATGCAGAGCGGAGCATGGAAGGCATCGCCGACCTGCACAAGGCCAGCTCTGCATTGCTCGAACGCTTGCGCAGCTGCCGCATCGAAATCGATGATTTGGCCAGAGAATGCGAATCGCAGGCAGAGGGGGTCGAACTCGACCCCGCAGCCTTATCCAAAGCTGAAGCCGACCGAGACCGCTTGCACAGGCTCTTTGACAAGCACCGTGTCTCCAGTTTGACCGAGCTCAAGTCCACAATGGACAATATGGAGCAGAAGCTGAGCCAGGCCCACCGCCGAGACCAAAGGCTGGCCGAATGCCATGCTGAGGTTCAACAGCATCGGGAAGCACTCGACAGCATTGGGGGCGATTTACATGCAGCAAGGGCCTTGGCAGCCGACGCGATGTGCTCTTCCCTTCAAGTCCATCTGCAACACCTCAAAATGCCGGCAGCACGGCTTCATTTTGAATGGTCTTGTCCAGCAGAACCCGAAACCACAGGACCCGCACGTCCGCTGCTGATGTTCACAGCCAACAGCGGCATGTCTCCCCAGCCCCTCTCTAAAGTGGCGAGTGGAGGAGAGCGCAGCCGGGTCATGCTTGCGCTCAAAGCAGCTCTGTCCTCTCATTTAGAGGTGCCCACCTTGATCCTGGACGAAATTGATGCCGGCGTCAGCGGAGATGTAGCCGCGCGCATGGCCGACTTGATTTCCTCCGTCTCTGAGCGGGCCCAAGTCATCACCATTTCGCATTTGCCGCAGGTGGCCGGTCGCGCCGACCACCACTTCAAGGTCCTGAAAATGGAACAAGGCGACAGGACTGTCACCCAGCTGCGCGGCTTGGATGCCGATGGCCGAGTCGAAGAACTGGCCGCCATGCTGAGCGGGTCGGAAATCGGAGATGCCGCGAGGGCTCAGGCCCGAAGCCTCATGGGCTAAGCCCTTTAGAACTTCATGTCCACACCGATGGACGGCAGGAAAGGAAGCTGATCCACACGCTCGCCCGTGACCCGGTTGATGTAGAAGATGTTGGCTCTAGAATACACATTGGTGATGGATGCGTTCGCGTCCAGTTCAATGCTCTCTCCAATCTTAAAGGTGCGGCGCAAGCTCAAGTCCAGTCGATGGTACACAGGCAGCCTTCCAGCATTCAATTCTGCGTAAACAATGCCCAAATCGATGGGGTTGCCATTCACGTAGTTTTCGTCGATGCCGTCTGAAATGCCAATGGGCTGATAGTAGCCTTGAGTTTGGGTGAAGGGAAGTCCAGAGCCCAAATTCCAACGCGCCGAAAACTCAGTTTTGGCCTGCTTGCCCAATTTCCGTGAAGCGAGCATGTTGATGTTGTGCCTCCGGTCAAAAACAGGATCATACCACCGGAATCCATCCCAACGGTCGACGTTGCCCAATGAATAGACGAGCCAAAAATAATTGAGCTTGTCTTCGTACTTCAAAACGATGTCAATGCCTTCGGCTCGACCGGTCTCCACAATGAAGTCCTTCCGTTGGCTCTCTGGCACTTCGGCAAACTCATAGGTGTCTGGGAACAGTTTGTTTCGGTTGGAGTTGGTCAATTGGGTGAACCACTTGGTGTATCCCTCGACATTGATGTTGATGCGCTCCGTGAGGTCAAATTCGAAGCCCCCCACCAAGTGAGCCGCCGTCTGCAGGCTGTGCGTCACTTCTTGCACCTCTCCGTCTGGCCCAATGAGCTGATCCTGAAGGTTCGACGGGCCCGAGAGGAATCCGTAAAAGAGGTTCACCACATCCCGGTCTGAGTTGGCCGAAATCAAGTTTTGACTGTAGAGCCCGCCGGCGGCCTTCAAGCGCAATCGCTCAGAGGCTTTGAACTTGACGCCCAGCCTTGGCTCGGGGCTAAATTTGGCCAGTGAACTGTAGTACTGAATTCGAATGGAAGGGTTGAAAATCCATGGGCCATTCTGGTACTTGTAGTCGAAGTACCCCCGCCAATTCAGTGGTGTTTTCGGCTTGCTCAACCGCTACACCCAGCGCATTGAACGTTCTGAAATCCGTTCGCAAGCCCACGGCTTGAATTCCGTAACGGGCTTCATTGTCTCCCAACACATACTTGAAGTCCAAGCCAAAGTTGAATCCGTTGACTTGGCTGTAACGGTCTGGCAAACCATCCTCTTTCAAGTCAATGCGATAGCGAGAACTGGCAAAATTGCCCTTCATCAACACTGCACTTCCCGCTGGAACCACAATGAATTGCCCCCCTCCTCCGACATTGGTCCAATCCAAATTGCTCAAGGCCTGGTAACTCACATCATCGCTGAAGGAAAACCCAAAGAGGCTGAGTCGACTTCCAGCCCCTCCTGCGAAGGTGATTTTGCCATACAAGTCCGTGAAATTGAATGGCAATCCATCTTCATCGATGTAGCTGTAAAACAGCTTGGAACTCTGCTCGAGATAGCTCCTTTTTCCACTGAGGATGAAGGAGGTACCCCCTCCCCGCTCGTTTCTTTTGCCAAGGGGACCTTCAATCAAAAGCTTGCTTCCAAATGGACTGGCCCCAATCCGGCCCGACAGACCCGCCAGACTTCCGCTCCGGGTGGAGATGTCCATGATTGAACTGATTCGACCTCCATACCGGCCGCTGAATCCGCCAGTATAGATGTCGGCGTTGGAAATGATGTCGGTGTCAAAGACACTGAAAAGACCAATGCTGTGGAAGGCATTGTAGATGATCATGCCGTCGAGCAGGACCTTGTTTTGAACTGGAGATCCGCCACGGATGTAAAGCTGACCACCTTGGTCGCCCGTTGAAACAAAGCCAGGCAGCGTCTGTAAAACTTGAACCAAATCCGGCGTTCCACCCAGACTCGGTATTCGCTTAATGTCGGACGGCTGAATGGATTCTACAGACATCCGAACGGTGTTCAACTGCTCGCCTCTCTCCGTTGAGATGACCGCATTCTCCAGTTCGATCAGTCCAGCTTCCATGACCACATTGCGGGTGACCACTTTGTTGTCCAACACCACCACTTCTGTGCGCTGCAAGCTGTATTCCACACTCGACACCACCAATGTGTAGGTGCCTGCGGGGACTTTCGACAAGCTGTAATAGCCCTCGGTATCTGTGGACACCCCAAAGGTGGTTCCCTCCAGAACAACGGCTGCGAAAAGGACAGGCGCACCGTCTTTTTCAGCGGTAACAAAGCCTTTGACGGTGCCCTGTCCAGAGACATTGCCACCCAAACAGAGCAAAAACACCCCAAAAAGACCCCACAACCGCATTGGCTTTAAAAGCCCGGTTTCACTTCCTTGCATGTCGCGAATTTACGGAGTTTGACTGGGGCTCTTCATTCGAGCGAGACATCTTTCTGATGCGCGCTTCCAGCTGCTCGCTCGAAAGCTTGGACCGCAGCCGATCCACCAAAATTGGAAAAGAGAACGGAGTGGGCGAATCCGGATGGGTGATGATCCATTTTCCAGAATTGAGCCTTTCGAGCACCTCTCGGAGGCGATCCAATTCAATCTGATGGTGCGTCATTTCATCAAACGCTTGACGGTACAACAAATTGACCGGGTCGTGGTCAGCAAGCACATCAAACAACAATGAACTCGACCCTTGTAAATGCTTGTCTTTAACCGGCTGTCCGGGGTATCCGCGAAACACCAGTCCTGCAATGACCGCGATGTCTCTGAATTGCCTTCTGGCCAACTCTGCGCCATTGACAGTCGCCTCCAAATCATCCATCAAATGAGCAGTGCTGAAGAGATCGCTGTCAAAGGCCTCTGTGATGGGAATGGGTTGATCGCTCAACAACTCAAAGCCATAGTCGTTGTAAGCCATCGAAAAACTCATGGGCTTCAGCAGGCTCATGCGGTAAGCCATGAGGGCTGCCACCCCTTCATGCACCATGCGCCCCTCCATGGGAAACACGAACAAATGGTGGCCCTCCTTGCTCTGCATGACCTCCATCAAAACCTGTCCAGAAACAGGCAAGTGACTCCGTTCAGATTGCAATTCCAACAGCGGTGAAATGCGCTCCAACTCCGGACTCGTTTTGTGCCCGTGGGCATAGTCGTCCAAGGTTTGCCTGAGGACCTTGCTCACCATCGAGGTCCAAGGCAGCCGCCCTCCTTGCCAGGTCGGTATGCGTCCTTTGGGCTTCTTGGTGGGTTTGACAGTGGCCACAAAATCCTTGAGTCGAACCAGTTCAAGACATCGACCTCCGAACCAAAACACATCGCCCGACTTCATGCTGCTGATGAAGTATTCCTCCACGTGTCCCACCAGTCCACCTCCGCGCCACTTCACGGCAATCATGGTGTCGCTCACAATGGTCCCAATGGACATCCGGTGCCTTCGTGCGGCCCTTCGATCCAAAATCCGATGAACGCCTTCGTCGTCTTTTTGAACCCGGTTGAATTCATCATAGGCGGCAAATGCCCGTCCTCCTGTGGTCACCATGGTCAAAACGTCATGCCACTCCTCTGAATCCATGCTGGAAAAAGCATGGGTACTCAATATTCTCGATTGAACGCTTTCCGCCCGAAAGCCATCGCCGACAGCCAACGTGCACAGAAATTGCACCAGCACATCAAACGACCGAACCATGGGCCTTCGAGGCTCAATCTCACCTGCATCAATGGCATTTCTCAATGCTGCAGCCTCGAGCAACTCCAGTCCAAACGTGGGCAAAAAGTGAATTCGACTTTCCGCTCCCGGCTGATGACCGCTGCGGCCTGCACGTTGAACGAAACGAGCCACGCCTTTCGGGCCGCCCACTTGAACAATGGCTTCGACCGGTCGAAAATCCACCCCTAAATCGAGTGAACTCGTGCACACCACCGCTTTCAAACGGCCGTCATACAATGCGTCCTCGACCCAAAACCGAATCTCTTTGCTGATGCTTCCGTGATGCAAAGCAATGACACCGGCAAATTCAGGATGGGCATCCAAAATCTTCTGGTACCAAATTTCAGCTTGAGCGCGCGTGTTGGTGAACACAAGCGTACTGGAGTGTTTGCGGATGATGCCCACCACTTGCTCAAGCAACTTCACCCCGAGGTGTCCCGACCATGCCAAGCGTTCGAAAGCCTCTGGCATGAGGCTGTTCACCGAAATTTTCTTGGCCAAGTCCGAGCGAATGACTTTGGCGTTTGAAGACCGGTCCGTCCCCATCAAGGCCTCTTTGGCCTCTTCAAGATTCCCAATGGTCGCCGAAATTCCCCAAATCCGAAGGTCTGGAGCCAATGCCTTGAGCTGAGACAAGGCCAATTCAATCTGTACCCCTCTTTTGTTGCCCAACAAGTCGTGCCATTCGTCGACCACCATGGCTGTTAGCCCCCCAAATCGCTTTGCGGCGCCTTTCTTGGCGAGCAGGACATGTAAACTTTCCGGAGTGGTGATCAAGACTTCGGGCATCCGCTTGTCCTGTCTCTGCTTTTCAGAAGCAGGGGTATCCCCAGTCCGGACGCCGACCGACCAGCCTCTGTCCTGCCATTCAATCAAACGGGTTGTAGAGCCTTTGATTTCCTTGGCTAAGGCGCGAATTGGCGTGATCCACAGCACCCTCAACCCGCCTGATTCTCCTCCTCCCAAAACAGCCGGAACCAATGCGCTGTAAGTCTTCCCACTTCCCGTTGGCGCATTGACAAGGGCATCGCCTTTTTCTTCAAAATGACGCCATGCATTGACTTGGAAGGGAAACGGTTCCCAACCGCGGCTTTTGAAAAAGGCGACTCCCTTATCCACCAGCCCACCGGAGGATTTCGTCTTCCTCATGGATTTATTGACACGCTTTGGCGATTCTTCCACTCCATTGTAAACCCTTGAATTGCCGTTGTGTTCCTACCTTTCCCAACCATGAAAGGAAATCACCTCCTCTTTTCCCTGATTGTCTTAATCGGGAGTCTGTTGATGTCGGTTACTGAGGCCCAAGCCCAGGACCCAAAGTATGGCCGCATGCTCGAAGATTTGGTCGACGGCAAATATGAAAGGGTCTTGTTCCGCGCCATCGGTTTTACCGAGAAAGAAAACACCAAGAAGCATCCTGAGCCTTACAGCTACATGGCCCGGGCCTATCTGAAGATTCACCAAAGCGATGATCCAGAGCTGACTGAGAGCTATCCCAAAGCCCTCAAGGAGAGCCTGAAGTACTGCACGAAATTCATCAAGAAGGACAAGGAGATGGAATATGTGCCAGACCAACTCGAATTCATCGAGGAACTCAGGTACGAAGCCATTGCCCAGGCGGACACAGAAATGGATGCAGAGAAATACACCCGAGCCAAAAGCCTCTACAATTACCTGGTGAAGTTGGACAAAAGTGACCCTTCCGCTTACTTGATGCTCGGACTGGCCAATTATTACGGCAAAGCCACCCGTGATGCGGAAGCAAACTGGAACACGGCCATTGAGCTCATGGGAAGCATGACCGGCCGCATTGCAGCTTCAGAAGAAATCGAATTCTTCAGAGAAGAGCCGCTGACAGAGTCCATGCGCAACTTGCTCAAAACTGGAATCATACGGGCCTCCGAGCAATTGGATGCCGATGGAAAGCGCACCACAGCCATTGAGCTGCTCGAAAGCGGTCTCCCCCTCTTTGAAGGTGAGCGCAGCTTCATGGTGACTTACGGATCCATCATCGGCTGATGCAATTTGAGGAGTCGCATTCTTCTGCGGAACATCTCAAATCCCATCTTCTGAATCCAGAATCAGAAGACCCCATCGACCTTCTTCTTCTGGAGGACAACGACATCGATGCTGCAGTTTTCATTGGGGCTGCTTCGAGAAGCAAGCAAAAACTTGTGGTTCGAAGAGCCAATTCACTGAAAGAGTATACTGAAGAACTCAAACAGCGTCCACCCCAGGTCATCTGCGCGGACCACATGCTGCCAGACGGTTCAGCCACCGAAGCCTTGACGCTTCGGAATCAAGTCTGCCCGAATGCTCCTTTTATCGTCATCACTGGCGCTGGAGAAGAGCAGGTCGCTGTGGAGTACATGAAAGCAGGGGCGGCGGACTACATCTCAAAACGACAACTGGACAGTTTCAATCAAGCCCTTGAGCAGGTCTTGCGTGTCAATTACAATCAGTCCTTAAGGGTCCTCGCTGAACAAGAAACCAAACGCCTCAATCAGGAATTGCTCGCTTTGGTTGGCCATGTAGCCGAGCAGCAAGATGAGGAGAAAAGAAGGCTGTCTCGAGACATTCACGATCAACTGGGGCAGGAACTCACCGCACTCAAGCTCGGTCTTTTTTGGATGGAGGGCCGACTCAAAAAGCCCATGGATGACACTCAATTGGTGCTCCAAAAAACTGGGCGATCTCATTGAACTCAACAGCTCCATCATTGTCCAGGTCAGGAACATCGCCCGAGATTTGCGCCCGGTGGTGCTGGACCAAGTTGGATTGTCTGCAGGCATCGAGACGCTGGTGCGCGATTTCAACCGAAGGGAGCAGACCTTCTGCGGGCTGCACCTCACCGAACTTCCGCACCTGACTGAACCTCTCAGAACAGAACCTGTTTCGCATTGTTCAAGAAGGCCTCACCAACATCTCACGTCACGCGGAAGCCAAATTGGCTTACGTCCGTCTTTCCCACATCAATGACGCTCTCATTCTGGAGCTGGGAGATGACGGAAACGGAATGGATCAGCAATTCGATTTAGGCCAAATTTCAACCGGCCTTGGACTGGTTGGAATCAGAGAACGGGTCCGCTCTCATCACGGCACGATGGTGGTGAATTCAAGCCTCAAGCGCGGAACCTCGATTCAAATTGAGATTGCTCTAAATTCTCCTGCTTAAATTACAGACATGGAAAAGAAAACGGTAGTGTTGTGTGACGACCACAACATCGTTCGCGCAGGCCTGCGACAAATCGTGGAATCATTTGGAGACTTTGAGGTCCTCGATGACGTTGCAACGGGCGAGGCCTTGTTCCCACTGTTTCAAAAGCAAGTCCCGGACATTCTTTTGCTCGACATCAGTTTGCCTGGCAGAAGTGGCTTGGAGGTATTGAAGCAAGTCCAATCCATGTACCCAAAAATCGCAGTGCTGACGTTGAGCATGTACCCAGAGGATCAATTTGCGATTCGCATGATCAAAGCGGGAGCCCGAGGCTATTTGCACAAAGACAGCGCCCCTCAGATTCTGGAAGACGCGATGAGAACCATTATGGAGGGAAAACAATACATCAGCGCAGAGTTGACCCGAATCATGATTGAGGAACTCGCCAAAGATGACAACGAACTGCCTCACAAAAGCTTATCTGACCGCGAGTATGAAGTCCTGTTGTACATCGGCGAAGGCAAAAGCATGACAGAAATCGCCGCACAATTGAGTTTGAGCATTAAAACAGTCAGCACCTACCGCAGCAGAATTCTCGAGAAAATGAGACTAAAGAGCAATTCTGACTTGGTCAAATACATCTTGCGTCACGACCTCGCTCCGGGTGGATCAGACCCCATGCAAGCGACAAACTGACATCTGCATCGGAAAAATCCCACCGACCATCCATCCTGCCCCCCACGGTAAACCAACGATTTACTCTGCACCTTGAAGGGATGGAGCCCGCAACCAAATCGCAAGTGCAGCTGCAATACCCAGAATCTATTCCACAAGAGTCCATTCACACCGTTCGAATTGGTCTCCTTCACGCCTCGTTGGCTGCCAGAGCCAAATGGCCGGAGTTTTTGAACGATGGCAGACACATTGAATGGCTATCTCTTGCTCAAATGCCCGAAGACCAGCGGTCATATGATGCCTGGATCATTGGTACTCAAGGCACCAAAGCGCAGCGCTTACAATCCTTAAAGCTGCTCACTTCAACCCCTTCAGGACTTGGTCCTGTGATGGTTTTGTTGCACCCCATGGACATCCACGATGACTGGCTGTCCCTCAAAGCAGATGCTTACCACGAATCATCCAGCTCAGCTGCACTGTTGGCTCAACGGCTAGAAAGCCTCATTCCCTTGGCAGACCAGGGGTACGCGGCCCCCAGACCCATAGGACAGTCATTGGCCGCCGCCGAATCACAAGTTTGGCAATCCCTTTTTGACTGCGCGGGTGCTGGACTTCTCACAGGGAGAGCAGCTCCCTTTTTGAAGGCACAAGATCAAATCCTGAACCTTCCACCAGCCGAAGACAGAGACAGCATCCTGGCCAGGGTGCGTCAATTGCTTCGTTCGGTCCAATGGGAGCTCAACAACCAGCGGTCCAAAGATTTGCTGAGCTTGGTAGAGCCAGTTTCGTTGAATTCCAGTTTCGTCGATCGAATCACGCCACTCCGATCAGACCGTTTTCTCGCTGGCCTTCTGAATTTATCTCAAGCTCAACCCACTGCCCGAGGCGAAGTGGTGATCAGAAATCAAAATGGAAAGACCTCTCACCTCTCCATTGAACTGACCCTCCCTTCCGAGCTCGACGATGGGCTTCTGCTCACGCTCCTTGACATCAGTGCACGCATCCAACTCGAGCAAGACTTGCGGGAGCACGTTCAACATCTCGAGAAACACGTTGGGATACGGACTTTGGACATCCGGAAAGTCAATGTGCAACTTGAAAAGGAGAGCCGCAACAAGCAACAATTGGCACAGCAGGTCAGGGACAACTTCGTCCACATCACGCAAGGAATCATTGGGGCCAAGAAAATTCTTGACGTCGCATTGCCCAGCGAAACTGAGTTGCTCCAAATGTTCCCCAATTCGATGTACATCTCAAGGCCAAGGGACATCGTAGGCGGAGATTTCTTTTTTCTAGGAAACCGTCAAACACAAAAAACATTGGCCCTTGTGGACAGCACGGGACACGGCATTCCTGGAGCCATGGTGTCGTTGATGGGATCAATGCTTATCAACCAAGCTTTCAACGCATTGACTGAGCCCCTGCCTCACATGATTCTACAGCAGTTTCAAGCCAATTTTTGCGGACTCACACGCCCTACGGACAACCAACCTCAAATGCACGGTTTCGATGCGGCTGTCATGACAATCGACCACGAAAAAAAGACAGTTGAATTTGCCGGCGCACGGGGGAATTTATTCCTGATCAGAAACGGCCAAACCACCGTCATCCGGGGAACCAGAAAAAGCATTGAATCTGAGCCCTTTGACTCTAAGATGTCCCGCGTGGATGCAGGTTTTGAATACCACAAATTGACCCTTCATGAAGGAGACCAACTCTATTTGTTCTCCGATGGAGTCACCGATCAATTTGGAGGAGCAAGAGGACGGAAAATGGGACGGAGTCGACTGGCGACAATTCTAAGCGACGTACACATGTTGCCCATGCCAAAGCGCAAGAAAGCCATTCACAATGCCTTGCTCATCTGGAAAGGAGCAAACGCAAAAGTAGATGACGCCACCCTCATTGGGGTGGAGATTTAATCCTGCTGGCGGGTTTTGAGGCCCCGATCTGAAGCGGAGTAAATCCGTTCAATGATGTCCACCACTTTTAAGCCTTCTAAGGCATTGGTGGTGATTCGTCCTGACCCTTTCAACGTGTCCATGACGTTGTCGAAAATGTAACCATGATTGGCTGCACTGCCTTTGTACGCACCATAATCGTTGGCCGGATTTGAAGGGGGTAAAACAGGCATTTCATAACCTTCAACGCAACAATACTCTACCTCGTTCATGTACTGTCCTCCCACTTTGATGGTCCCCCTTTCTGCAACGATTGTCAAGGAGCTCTCAAAATTGGTCATGGCCACAGCCGTCGAAAACTGCAGGGTCCCCATGCCACCTCGAGCAAAGTCGAAAGTTACCAGACCTGAGTCTTCGAAATCGGTGTTCTCTGCATGGGTGAAGTCTGCAAATCGGGACTGGATGTTGTGAATGTCTCCAAACAACCAGTAGAGAATGTCAATGAAGTGACTGAATTGGGTGAACAATGTGCCTCCATCCAAGTCCAGCGTTCCTTTCCAGGGAATCTTGCCGTAATAGCGGTCATCCCGGTTCCAAAAACAATTGACTTGAACCATGTGGATGGCACCCAAGACCCCAGAGTCGACCACTTCTTTCAACCATTCACTTGGAGGGCTGTAGCGGTTTTGCATCACACAAAAGACCTGCTTGCCCACTTCTAGAGCTTTGTGGAGCACCTTTTCCCCATCCAAGCGGCTGAGCGCCATGGGCTTCTCAATGATCACATGGTGTCCAGCTTCCAAGGCTTGGATCGCCTGAGAGGAGTGCAGTCCGTTTGGGGTGCAGATGCAAACCACATCCAACTCCGGATGGGCTGCGAGCATCTCAGTGATGTTCCTGTAAAAGGAGAAGTCATTCTCCACCCCTATGACATCAGGATTCCTGACATCACAACCTGCCACCAACTCAAAGCCCTGCTGACGACGAATCATTTCAGCGTGCCTTTTTCCAATGTGGCCAAGTCCCACCACAGCGAAACGCAGAAGAGTGTCAGTTGTATTCATGATGTTGTCGTTTGTGGATCAACCCAGCCGCGAAAATCGCAAGACTATTGGGGTTTTGCGCCCTTTTGCCTGAGAAAATGCTCGGGAACCTTGAGCATTCGACTGCCATACCAACTGAACACCTCACCATCGACCAATTGTGAAGGGATGCCTTGGCACTCTTCTCGATGCACTTCTTTGAATGGAAAAGGCTCTGAAGGCAGCAACACCATTTCCACGCCAGCTTCCACAACATGAGTCATATCCAAGGTGGGGTACCTGGGTAAATCAGGCCATGTTCGCCATCCCCACCATTGCAAGACAGATTGAATGTAGGCATCGTGCCCCGCCCACATCCAAGGGTCCCTCCAAACAGCATAAGCCGCCAACTGATTTTGGCCAGGGTTGCACAACTTTCGTCCCTCTCGCCAAGATTCACGGGCCTTCTGCTCCAATTCACCTCCCTTTTCAGGCACCCCAAGTAACTCCCCCATATCCGAGAGCAGGTTGAATGCCCGTTCAACCGTCCTCACATCACAAACCCAACAAGGCACACCGGCAATTTCCAGCGCCATGATGTCCTGGGCGTCATTTTCCTCCAAGTTGGCGATGACGATGTCGGGTCGCAGATCCAAGATCACGTCCACCCTCACCCCTTTGGTTCCCCCTACCCGCGTCCTTTCCCTCCTGAGGTGGTCGGGATGAATGCAAAATTTAGTGAGGCCTACAACCCGATCCTCGAGCCCCATGTCCACCAGCGTCTCCGTGAGCGACGGGACCAAACTCACAATGCGCAAAGGAGCGCGGTCAAAATGAAATGGAAAGCCCCTGTCGTCGACCACGTTAATCATGACACAAAAATGACTCAGTCGCGAACAAACTGACATTATTGATCAAAAACAGGCCCAAGATGTCAGCTTTCTTCCCCCTTCCCGCCATCCTGTCAGTTCACCCCTTGTCAAAACCAATTGGCACTCGTTTTGACTACTGCCCATCGTCATTGAGACATTGAATACGCAAACAACCAACCTATAGAATGAGCAAAATCATCGGCATCGACCTCGGCACCACCAACTCGTGTGTCGCCGTCATGGAGGGCAACGAGCCCGTGGTCATCAACAACAGCGAAGGCAAGCGGACAACCCCGTCCATGGTCGCCTTTGTTCAAGATGGAGAACGCAAAGTTGGCGACCCCGCCAAGCGTCAAGCAATCACAAACCCAACCAAAACCATCTACTCCGTGAAGCGATTCATGGGACAGATGTTTTCTGAGGTTGGCACAGAGGCCGGACGTGTGCCTTACGAAGTGGTGAAAGCCGATGGTGGCACAGCCCGCATCAAAATTGACGACCGCAATTACAGCCCACAAGAAATCAGCGCGATGATTCTTCAGAAGATGAAGAAGACCGCCGAGGACTACTTGGGAACCGAAGTCACGGGTGCCGTGGTCACTGTACCCGCCTACTTCAACGACAGCCAGCGTCAAGCCACCAAAGAAGCTGGCGAAATCGCTGGACTCGAGGTGAAGCGGATCATCAACGAGCCCACAGCCGCAGCCTTGGCTTACGGATTGGACAAAAAGAACACCGACCAAAAAATTGTGGTGTTTGACTTGGGTGGTGGAACGCACGACGTCAGCATTCTCGAATTGGGAGACGGCGTATTTGAGGTGCTTTCAACAGACGGAGACACCCACCTTGGAGGAGACGATTTTGACCAAGTCATCATCGACTGGCTCGTGTCCGAATTCAAGGATGAGAATGGCGGTTTGGACCTGAGCAAAGATCCCATGGCCCTTCAGCGCCTCAAGGAAGCCGCTGAGAAAGCGAAGATTGAATTGAGCAGCACGAACGGTACAGAGATCAACTTGCCCTACATCATGCCTGTGGACGGAGTGCCCAAGCACTTGGTTCGCTCCATGAACCGCGCCAAGTTTGAGCAATTGGCAGACAGCCTGATCAAGCGTACGATTGAGCCCTGTCAAACGGCCATGAAAGCCGCCGGACTGAGCACAAGCGACATTGACGAAGTGATCCTGGTGGGCGGCTCAACCCGAATCCCTGCCGTTCAAGAAGCCGTGACTTCTTTCTTCGGAAAAGAGCCCTCCAAAGAGGTGAATCCCGACGAAGTGGTGGCCGTAGGTGCCGCCATCCAAGGCGGAGTCTTGAGTGGTGACGTCACAGACGTTCTTTTGCTGGACGTGACACCTTTGTCCCTCGGCATCGAGACCATGGGCGGGGTCATGACCAAGCTCATTGAAGCCAACACCACCATCCCCACCAAGAAGAGTGAAGTCTTCTCTACCGCGGCAGACAACCAGCCCGCAGTGGACATCAACGTTCTTCAAGGTGAGCGCTCGATGGCAGCGGACAATCGCTCCATTGGTCAATTTAAGCTGAGCGACATTCCACCAGCACAGCGCGGAGTGCCTCAGATTGAGGTGTCTTTTGACATCGACGCCAACGGCATCATCAATGTCAGTGCCACCGACAAAGCCACAGGCAAAGAGCAGCGCATTCGAATCGAAGCCTCCAGCGGATTGAGCGACGAGGAAATTCAGCGAATGAAAGACGAAGCCGCCGCCAATGCCGATGCCGACCAAGAGGCCAAGGAAAAGGTGGAGGTGTTGAATCAAGCCGACAGCTTGGTGTTCCAAACCGAGAAGCAACTGAAAGAGTTTGGCGACAAGCTTCCCGAAGACAAAAAGGGACCCATCGAGTCCGCTTTGAACACCCTGAAGGAGGCGCATGCCGCACAAGACATCGATGCTTGTAAAGCCGGCATCGAAGGCCTCAACGAAGTGTTCTCTGCAGCCAGCGAAGACATGTACAACGCCAGCCAAGGGGCTGGTGAAGGACCTGGCGCAGGACCTTCAGCCGACGCTGGTTCGGAAGGCGACGAGGAAGTCACCGACGTTGACTTTGAAGAAGTCAGCGAAGAGAAGTGATTTCCCCTTCTTGGATCAAATGCAAAAAGGCGGCCTTCACGGGCCGCCTTTTTGCTTTTACAGAGAACCCACAAGCGCCTTCCGTGTTCCTTTGCCATCACCACAGCTTCCGATCGAAAACGGCAGAATAACCCATGATTCAAAACAGCCAAAACCACGACCAGATGGCGATGTCCCGTTGGAGACGTCGGTCCTCGTGGATTTTGGGAGGCATTGCTCTGCTCACTCTGCTTTCGGGGTGGCGGGCGTCTCAAATTGGGTTCAACTACGACTTTGAGGCGTTTTTTCCCCAAGGACAGCCAGAAACGGCCTTTTATCTGCAGTTTCGAGAAGCGTTCAGCACCGACAACGACTTCATCCTTGTCGGCGTTCAAGAGGCCAATGGAATCTTCAATCGCGACTTCCTCAAAGCGGTGCGTGACCTCTCGGATTCTTTAGAAACCATTGCTGGCGTCACCCAGGTCCTCGACCCCACCGACCTCAAGTTGCCCGTTCAGGACCCCGCATTGGGGATGGTCTTTCAAAGGCCCATTCTTCGGTGGGACCAACCAGAGCGCTATGCCGCCGACAGCGCCTATTTGTGGCGAGATCAACAATGGGTGGGAAGCCTGCTGAGTGCCGATGGAAAATCACTGGCCCTCACAGTCGGCCAAACGGCCATGCTGTCCAAACAAGGCTGCGACGACATCGCCGCAGATGTGGATGCGGTGCTGGAGGCATGGCGTGAAGTCCACAATCAACAAGGGCTGGAAATCGAAACTCACAGGGCTGGACGGGCGCATGCCCAAGTGCATTACGTTTCGGTGATGGAACGAGAAGTGGCCCTCTTTGTGGGCCTTGGGCTCATCCTGCTGATTACCTTTCTGTTCTTCGCTTTTCGAACTTGGTGGGGCATTGTCATCCCTCTCTTGGTCATTCTGCTCAGTGGCTTGGGCACCCTGGCCTTCATGGAGGTGACAGGCAAAGGCATCGACATCATGACCATTGTTCTGCCCACCATCATTTTCGTGGTGGGCATGAGTGACGTGGTGCACATCATCACCCGCTATTTGGACGAATTGCGAAGTGGCCTTCCGCCTTTCTCGGCACTGCGCAAGGCCTTTAGAGAAGTGGGGCTCGCGACCTTTCTTACCTCGCTCACCACAGCGCTGGGCTTTCTGACCCTCTTGTCCTCCGCCATCGGCCCCATTCGGGAGTTTGGCCTCTACACAGCCGCTGGCGTTTTCATTGCCTTTGGTTTGGCCTTCTCCCTCCTTCCTGCCGTTCTGATTCGATCCAAAGCCCCCATTCGTCAGACGGAGACTGAATCCAGGAACTCGTCTTCTCCGTGGACCCCTTGGCTTTCACGTTGGTTCATTCGCATCCTGCGTCAACGCAAAGCCATTTTGGTGGTGACGGCCATTCTGTCCGTGATCAGCATTGGATGGGTCACTCAAATTGAGGTCAACAACTTCTTGCTGGAGGACTTGAGGGAAGACGACCCTTTGAGGCAAGAGTTCAATTTCTTTGAACGGTCCTTTTCTGGAGTCCGCCCCTATGAGTTGGCGCTTGAATTTGAGGCTGGCCGGAACATCATGTCGGAGCCCAAAGTGCTCGCAGCTGTGGACAGCGTGGAGCAATGGTTGCAAGTAGAAGTGGGGGCAGGAAGCGTTCTGGGGCCAGCCAAAGCTGCCAAAACAGTGCATCGTTTGATGAATGGAGATCGCCCCACCATGGACTTCATTCCCGAAGGGCCAAAATTGGAGCGCTTATTAAAACGCATTGAAAAGTGGGGCGGAAACAACTCCACCGCTACCGGTCCAGGATGGTCCGATTTGGTCAATGTGGAATTGGGGTTGGCACGGATCACCGCCAAAACAGCCGATTTGGGGGCCAAAGAACTGGCCCTGCGAAACGACAAGTTCTTAGACCGCATAAATCAACACTTGGAATCTGAATTCGAGCACCCTCCATTCACTGTGAAGATCACCGGTACAGCCAGTTTGATTGACCTAAACAACCGGTTCCTCGCTTCGGACATGGTGCTCGGTCTGCTGATTGCATTTGCAGCCGTGGCACTCATCGTGGGGCTTTTGTTCAAGAGCCTTAAAATGACCCTGATCTCCCTGGTGCCCAATGTCCTCCCCTTGCTCTTTATCGCCGGCTTCATGGGGGCCATGGACATCGACCTGAAGGTATCGACCTCCATCATCTTCACCATCGCTTTTGGCATCGCAGTGGATGACACCCTTCACTTCTTGGCCAAGTACCGCATTCTGCTGCAGCAAGGCCGAAGCCCCATCTGGGCCTTGCGTCGAACCTTCCTGTCCACCGGGAAGGCCATCGTTGTCACCTCCATCATCCTGTGCGGTGGCTTTTCCACCCTCATGCTCAGCAGTTTTGAAGGCACATTTCACATCGGCCTGCTCGTTTCATTGACCCTCTGCTTCGCGGTTCTTGTGGACTTGGCCGTTCTGCCTCTTCTTCTCCTGCCGAAAAGAGCGAGCCGCACCTAACTTGGGAACATGCTTCACCGCCGTGCTTTTTTGCGCAGGGCAGCTGCCATGGCCGCTGTTCTGGGCTTGGACCCCACCCGCTTGCTGCAAGCGGAAACGCCCATTGCCCCGTCTATTCTCCCCTTGAATCCAACCGATCGGTTCAAAGAGGGCCACATGTTGAGTACCTGGAACCACGGTTTGGTGTCTAACGAAGAAGGCTGGAAGCAAATGCAAGCCGGAGGCACTGCCACAGATGCAGTCGTTGAAGGCACTGCCTTGGTTGAGAGTGATCCCACTGGAACTTCCGTTGGGATTGGCGGACGTCCTGACCGATCCGGACGGGTCACCCTCGATGCCTGCGTGATGGGACCTGACGGAGGTGCAGGCGGGGTGTGCTTTCTTGAAGACATTGAACACCCCGTGAAGGTTGCACGGGCCGTCATGGAGGACACGCCACACGTCCTGCTCGCCGGGGATGGCGCCCGAGAATTTGCCTTGGCCAAAGGATTTGAACCGCGCAATCTGCTCACACCAGACAGTGAAGCCGCATGGAAAAAATGGAAGGAAAGTGCTGAATACAAACCCATCATCAACGTAGAAAACCACGACACCATCGGCATGATTGCCCAAGACTTGGAGGGCAACCTTGCAGGAGCTTGTACCACCAGCGGATTGGCCTACAAGCTTCGTGGACGCGTGGGCGACAGTCCCATCATCGGAGCCGGCCTTTTCGTAGACAATGAAGTGGGAGCTTGCACCGCAACGGGGCTTGGTGAAGCCGTGATGAAAACCTTGGGCTCATTCTTGGTCGTGGAATTGATGCGCCAAGGCCGAAGCCCTCAGGAAGCCTGTGAAGAAGCTGTGGACCGCATCATACAAAAGATGCCCGTTCAAGATTTACAAGTTGGATACTTGGCGATGGACACACAAGGCCGCTCTGGGTCTTTTGCCATTCACGAAGGCTTCAATTTTGCAAGAACGCTCGCCGGTCAGACGATGATGATCGACGCTCCTTTTCGATCTTAAACCAGATGGCCCGCGTTTCCCTTTCCAGCAAAAGGAGCAACTTGCTCGGTGTTTTGGCCCTGTCTCGCCCTCGAAACTTGGCCATTGCAGCGCTCACATTGCTGCTGATTCGATACGGCTGGATGACGCGTTGGGCCACCGGAGGACCCCACCTTCAAACTTCTGACGCCCAGGTTTTTGAGGCCGCACTGGTGATGGTTTTGCTCATGGCCGCAGGGAACATCATCAACGCCTATTTCGATGTTCAAGAAGACCGCATCAATCGGCCCCAACGCGCATTGGTGGACCGAACGGTCAAGCGACGCGTTTTGATCGTGACCCATCAAGTTTTAAATCTGTTCGGATTGTTGACCGCTGCCCACCTGTCTTGGAGTGTGGGCTCTGTTGGGCCCTTGATTCTGGCGATCATGGTGAGCTGGATTCTTTGGCGCTACAGCGCAAGCTGGAAGGCCAAGCCCTTGATCGGAAACCTTTCCATCGCCCTGTTGCTGGGAATGGTCCCCCTGTGGCTGGCCTCTTTAGAAGCTCCAGGGGCTGGTCCAGAACTTCAAAGAGATTTGCTTCAAAACTTAGGGGCATACGGAGCCATGGCCATGGCCATTGGCCTGGTTCGAGAGTTGGCCAAAGACGCCATGGATATGGAAGGCGACGCCGCAGCGAAAAAATCCACCTTCCCCCTCTGGAAGGGCGAGAATCTCACCCGGAGACTTTGTTTGGTGCTGTGGATCTGTGTGGCTCTGATGTACGCGGCGGGAATCCAACATTGGGGGGGCGTTCAAGATTGGCCCAGCTGGATAAAATGGTCAACCCCATTCCCCGGATGGGCCGCATGTCTATTCCTGTTGCTTCAGCGCAAAACCCGCTGGAAGACCCTCTCAAGAGCCACGCTGGCCACCTTGATCCTGGGCATTGCACAATGCGCTTGGATCCCAGGAATTTGATCCTGCTCTCCCTTCTATTCACTTGCGCTTAACGTGGACGTGCTTTGACCAATTTTGCGTGCCGGGCATTTTACGCAGAGTTAAAACAGAACCAACATCCTGCTTGAAATCAAGTTTGAGATTGCGACATCAATTTCAACCGATACATACATTTTACCATGAAAACCCTTCTTGTCTCGTTGTCCTGCCTGCTCACCTGCGGTCTCTTCGGCCAGAACACAATTCCTGTCTCGGGAAGCACCGGAACCACCACATGGACCTCCAACAACGTCTACATCCTGACTGGATACGTCTTTGTAGAATCGGGACAAATCCTCACCATTGAGCCCGGTACGGTCGTGAAAGGAGCCCCTGGAAGCGGAGTGGACGCTTCGGCCTTGATCGTCACCAAAGGTGGACAACTGATCGCCGACGGAACAGCTGAATCCCCCATCATTTTCACGTTTGAAGGCGACCCACTGGACGGTTCAGTCGCTTATGACACCCGCGGCCAATGGGGAGGAATCATCATTTTGGGCAATGCCACCACCAACTTCGGGGGGCCGGCGCAAATCGAAGGAATTCCAACCGACAACAATCTCGCAGAATACGGAGGCGACAATGACGCCGACAACAGCGGCATTTTGCGCTACGTGTCGATTCGCCATGGAGGAACTGAGCTTGGCGCAGCCAACGAAATCAACGGTTTGACTTTGGCTGGTGTGGGCAGCGGCACCACCATCGACCACATTGAAATTGTCTCCAACTTGGATGACGGCATTGAATTTTTTGGTGGAGCCGTTTCGGCCACACACATCCTTGTTGCCTTTTGTGGAGACGACAGCTTCGACTGGGATCAAGGCTATCACGGTGCAGACAACGCGCATTGGTTGGCCATCCAAGACCAACCCGGACTCAGCGGCGACCGAGGCGGTGAGTTGGATGGAGACGACTCCGACGACGGCAACGTTTCTGCCGACGAGATGCCCTTGGCCACACCCACGGTCACAGGATGGACCATTGTTGGCGTGGGCGGAGGCCAAGGCCTGCTGTTCCGCAATGGTTCTGGTGGCCACGTGAGCAACGGCTTGTTCGCCAATGTCGCAGAGGGCATCGAAATCGAAGACAAAGAGTCACCCCTCGATGCCTTTGACCTTTACCTCGCAGGCGACCTCACCTTGAGCAACATCAAAATGTTCAACTGCGAAGATGCCTTGGACTATGATGGAACTGAGGTGGAAGACGGGGACGCTCAGCTGGACGCTCTACGCGGCGGACAATGGCATAGAAATCATGAACGGTTTGGACATCGATGACCAATTCAACTTTGATGCTGCAGGACAGCAAGCCACCGACCCCATCAATGTAGACAGCGAATACGGATCTGGTCAAGACTGGGCACTTGGGCTGGACCTTCTGTGACGAGCGCGCCCTCTTCGGCGACGGCGTCTCCATGAGTCTGCAGCCTCCGCGACGCAGAGCACGTTTTGGCCTACCCCAACCCTTGCACAGATGCCGTGACCGTTGCCCTTCCTTCCCAGCCGGAACCAACTGGGTCTTGGTCAACGCCAATGGCCATTGGATCGTTCCGGTTCAGCACAGGCAAAAGGATGCTCTCGCATCGACGCTCGACCTTCCTGCAGGCGCTTACTTCCTGCGCGGAACCGATGGCAATGCCACTGGTCTCCATCATTCAGCAAGCGCATGACCCCTGAATCCTAAGCCCTCCGACATCTACCCATCACAACTCGGAGTCTGGCGTTATCGTGCAGCCCCGGTTGTTGATGCTGAGGCCACCAAAAGGAAAAGAGCCGTTAACATCGGGTTAACGTGCTTGAGGAGCTTCTGCATTCATTTTGCAGAACAAATTAGAGCGCATGCGTTTGCTTCAGCTCCTGGTCATCCTGGCCACAGCACTTTACAGCCCAATCTCAAGGGGTCATCCGCGGTAAAATCAACGATGGCCATACCGGCGAAAGCCTGATTGGCGCCAACGCCTTCATCGAAGGCACCACCAAAGGAGCCATGGCCGACCTGGACGGCAACTTCAGCTCTGGAAGGCTTGGCCCCGGGCACCTACAATGTCGTTGGGCGGTTCATTGGATACCGTCCCCACGTCCAAGAAGTGGTCATCACTCGGTGACGACGTTCAAGTCGTTCAATTCAACCTCTTTCCCGGAGACGTTTGTGATTGAGCAAGCCGCCGAAGTGGTGGCCAAGGTGGACCGTGCTCAGGGACACCTACATGGAGAACATCAAGAAAAAGTCTGCCGCCAGCATCGACTACATCTCCAGTCAGCAAATCAAACGCACCGGCGACAACGATGCCGCCAGCGCCATGAAGCGCGTGTCGGGCGTATCTACAGTAGGCAACTTCGTCTTTGTTCGCGGACTGTCGGACCGGTATCTGAAAACCACGTTGAATGGCGCCGAGGTGCCATCCATGAACCCGCGCAGGAACACCATCGAAATGGACCTCTTCCCCACCAACTTGGTGGACAACCTGAAGGTGGTCAAAACCCAAACCGCCAACCTTGCCCTCGGATTGGGCGGGGCTTACATCTCTGTAGAGACCAAGGACTTTCCGGACCAGTTCATGTTCAACTACTCCAGCAGCTTGGCTGGAACACGAACACCACGGGCAAAGAAGTGCTGCTCCAGCCAACGCGGCAGCAAGGACTGGCTCGGATACGACGACGGCTCTCAGAAGCCTCAGTCCCGTGGCCACCGCTGCGGCCAGAATGGCTGGCCCAGCACCGTTTCCTGTCTCTTTAGGAGCAGATTCAATACATCATCGACCGCGACTTGATCTCAAGCAGCACCGTCAAGCGGCCCTGCCGAGTTGCGGCTTCGGCTCTTTGAATGACATTGCATGCTTACTGCTGACGCCCAGTGCGTCTTGCACGGTCTGGGATATGCGGACCAATGGGGCGCCGACCAATTGGGCGACTCCCTCTACTTCCAAGCGGCCATTCCCGCCTCCATAGAAGCCAACCAAGGCTTGACCGAATGTGGACAGAGCTTTGACAACACCTGGGAGCATGTCCGCCGCACAGCAGCCATGGACATGAAGCACTCCATCACTTTTGGCAACCAAACCTCCTGTTTGGACGCCAACTCGGCTACACATTTGGCGCCCAGTATGCGCGCAATACCCGCGGCTACCAAGATGGAGTCTATGGCCGATGGGCCGCCGGAAACGTAGCGGGGACCGATGAGCTCGACATGCAACAGCGCTACACGGACGAGCGCACCAACGAAACCCACCGTTGGAACACCCTGTTGAACCTCAGCTACAAGCTGAACGAATTCAACAAGGTTTCATTGATGGGCATGACCATCACCAGTGGAACCAACAGCGCCCGTTTCCAAGAAGGCTTCAACCCCCGGGATGGCGACGAAATACAGCAGCAGCGTTCACACCGCTACCAGAGCCGCACCCTGAACACCTTTCAGATGCGCGGCGAGCATTACATGCCCGACAACGAGCTCACCATCGACTGGATCGCCAGCCGCTCTGAAGGGCCGCATGAGCACCCCCGACTTGCGCGTCTTGTTCAACAACTACATCGACAACACCGAAGCCTTGGTGGACGAAGCCGTCTTCTTTGATGCAGACGGAACAGCCTTGGACGCCTCGGCATTCAGGAGACGTTTTGGATGAAATCGAAGGCCTGATCGACGATGGCGTTCTCGAGCGGCAACTGGGCAGAAGACATTGCCGGAACCGTGGAAGCCCTGCAGCAAGAAGGCTGTGGCCATTGGCGACATGGAAATCCCGACCGAGACCCAGCGCTTCTACAGCATTCGCCCCGACCGCTACCCTGCTCCCAACCGCTTTTGGCGCGACCTGGATGAAACCAAGACCGACGTCAAGGTCAACTTCAGCAAGCCGGTCTTTGCCGAGCAAGACCGACGTGGAAGGCAAGCTCTCCTTTGGCGGAAGCTTTGTCAGAACAGAGCGCACACAGCAGGAAGACGCGTTCACCTTTGCCGCCTCAGGCCAGTTCTTTGACAATTTCGAAGGCGTCCCCTTCCCTGTACTTTTCGGACCCCAACCTCGTGGTCTCCCAAGGCGGGGATTTCATTCAAACCAACAACGTCAGCAATCCGAGCAACTCAGACGCCGGGTTCTTGAACGTCTTGGGAACCTACGCCATGTTGGATGCCCGCGTCAATGAGCGCCTCAGCGGAAACATGGGCCTCCGCATGGAGTCCGCCTCCATGCGCATCGAAAGCAACCGCGACACCTCCGACCAGACGGCCGAACAACTGGCCCGCAACACCGGCACACTCGAAGAAACAAACTTGCTGCCCTCCTTGAACCTGACCTACATCTTGGGCAAGGTGGACCCGATTCGCACCACCAACCTGCGCGCAGCTTACAGCAAAACCCTCGCCCGCCCCGTGTTCCGCGAAAAGGCCCCTTTCCGTGGATTCGACTTTGAAACCCTGCAAACCCTCAAAGGCAACCCCGGCCTGGGCCAAACCCGCATCGACAATGTGGACTTGAAGCTGGAGCATTACCCCACGTTGGGCGAAATGGTCTCTGCCGGCGTTTTCTACAAGCACTTTGCCGACCCCATTGAGCAGACCCAAGTATCTGGAGGCTGTGAACGAAGAGCTCACTTGGTCCAACGTCCCTTACGCCGACATCATGGGGATCGAGTTCGACGCCAAAAAGAACCTGGCCAACGTCACCAACGCGCGCTTCCTCCGCGACCTGTCCCTTTCTGGAAATGTGACGTTCATCCGCTCTGCCGTCAAAATCCCCGAGGCTGAGCTCGAGAGCATCCGCGCACAAGACCCCAACCACCCCGACACACGCGCCCTCTTTGGTCAGGCGCCCTACATCGTCAACGGTGTCTTGACCTACATCAACGACAGCGCAGACTTTCGTGTCCACGCTCTCCTTCAACGTGCAAGGCCCCAAGGTCTTCTTGGTGACCCAAGGCGCCCTGCCCAACGTCATGCAGCAACCCACACCCACACTCGACTTCAGCATGGCGCAAAGGATGGGGTGCGATCACTTCCAGTTTGGCTTCAAGGCCCGGAACCTGCTCAACCCACGCAACCGCCAGACCCACCTCTTCAATGGTGTAGAATACGACTGGTCCAGCTTCACACGCGGCCGGACCTATTCGGTGAGCCTCTCCTATTCGATTTAGACAGGAGTCAGGCCTTCAACGGCCGACATCCTTTTTCGAAAGCCTTCAGTCGAATCCAAATTCGCGCTGGAGGCTTTCCAGCGTTTCGGCGGGCAGGTCCCGCACGTCGAGCAGCATCAGGCCGTCCAATGCGTCGTTGAATTTGGGGTCGCGGTTGAAGCCCAAAATGCGGGCATTCTGGTGCAAGTATTTCTTGAGCAACACCGGTGCCACCGCGTCTGGAACGCTCGATGTCGGCCAGGATCTGGTCCAGCCGCTTGACATCGTCCCCCGCACCTTCAAGCAAGGCCTCGGCATCCACACGCTTTTCCTCGAAGGCAAACCGCTTGCGCGGCCGTACAAATTCGGCCCAATTCTCATCCCAATAATGGCGCCGCACAAAGCCCATGATCAAGGACCGTGAAAACTGCTTGTAATCGCTGCTGATGGTCACGGGTCCGAGCACATAGCGCGCCTCGGAAGATCGGATAAGCACAGCTAAAATCCCCTTCCACAGCAAGAAACAACGGCATGCGCTTGCGCTGATAATCGGGCACGATGAAAGAGCGACCAAGTTCTAACGCTGCCGCAAATCGGGATGGAACCCTTTCTCATGCGAAACAGCGATCGGGTGTAGAATCCCCTGCGCTCCATAACGCTCCATGATCTCCCACCCTTCTCGCCAACGCGGTACGCACCCGCCAGCCGCCTGCGCGTCGCGGTCCCACAAGAATCAAATGCTGGTAATAGAGGTCGTACTCGTCCAGGTCCCTCGGCCTGGTTGGTGCCTTCACCCACGGCCCGGAAAGGTCAACTCCCGGCACCGGCCGATCTCCCTGAGCAAGGTGTCCAGGAATGCGCTCTGCAGCCGCAGCACAGAACACGTCGAATTCTTGGTGTCGAGAACAGTTCGGACATCGGCCAAGCCTTCCATCTCTGCGGGCCAGCGCCTCGTCTGGCATCGAAGCCGCCAGGGGCATCTTGCAGCCTGACGCTTCGGGAAGCGCAAGCCCTTTGAACCAGGTCCCGCTGCACCTCATAGGCCGCCCCCATCGCATAAGACTTCGCCCTGAAGGAAGCGCGCCAACTGATCGTGGCTCTCGAAGCCGGTCAAGTCGCGTTTTCCGGATGGGGTGCCCCACCCGCATGCGCAAGACCTGGCCCTTCTTGTTTTGCATTTCGGCCGGCATCCGCAATGAGCGCAGCGAAGGGTGAATCAACCCCAACCACTGAAACAAGGCACTGTTGGCCCCATCGATGTACACCGGGACAATGGGCACGCCTTGGTTCATCGCCCACCCAATCAAAGACGCATTCCAACGGCCATCAGACACCCATTTTGCAGAGCTCCGATAAGAACTGACCTCCACCGCAGGAAAGATTCCAAAACAACCTCCCTCCTCCACATGACGGGACGCATCCCGCCAGCCGAAATGCGCGCACGCCCTCCTTCACTGGCCGCGTCCGACAACACCACCAGTGATTCTTCCAACTGAGGAATTCGTCCCCATTGGCGTCATCCACACCCAGCTTAAAGTCCGGCCGCACTTTTCTGATTTCTTGGATGAGCGCCAATGCATCGAGTGGACCAAAAGGGTGATTCGACACCAAAATGAAGCCACCTTCAGATGGAATTCGATCCAAGTCCATCTGTCCCACTTCCAATCGGATGGCCAATGCTTGAAACACCGCATTCACAAAGTCGTCCCCTTCCAAATGAGGAAAGCCTGTCAAAGGCTTGATTGGCCCGCTTGACTGCACCAAAACGATGAAACAGACCCACCAGTGGGTGACGCTCTGAAAGCCCTGACCACCGCGCCAAGTCTGATCGGCTCATCCAGTCTTCCATTCTGGTCGGTTTGTCTTGCACTTTGTCCAAATTAGGGTCGACTCGAAGGTTAAGAACGTTGCAGGAAGGAGTATTTTGCCCCCATGACCTGCAAAAATCTTGGCGTTGCTTTGGCGCTCGCTCTGACCGTGTTATCTGGGTGTACTGAATCCACCCCCAACAAAGCCACGGCAAGTCCAGAAGAACCTGCTGCAGACATGCCCGTCCCGATCGACCCAAATCGCTTCGAAATCCATGGACATCGCGGGAGCCCGCGGATTGGTTCCGGAAAATTCCATGCCCGGATTTGTGCTGGGCTTGAGGGAAGGTGCCGATGTTCTGGAGATGGACATGTGCATCTCTGCCGATGGGGAGATCATCATCAGCCACGAGCCATGGATGAGCCCCACCATTTGTATGGATTCCGAAAAAAAACGCACTGGCCTTCTGATCAACCTCGGAAACACAACCTCTACAAAATGACCGCAGAGGAGATCGCTTCCTTTGACTGCGGTTCTGTGCCCCATCCTGACTTCCCAAGCCAGCGAAATTTGCCCGCCTACAAGCCCACACTCGACCAAGTCATCAAACTCACAGAAACCGTCCCATTGCTGGATGGCACCTTGGCCCGGTACAACCTGGAAATCAAGCACAGTGAAGAATTGGAAAATGAGTTTTGCCCAGACGCAGAGTCTTTTGCCCGCATTGTGCTGGAGAAGATCATACTTTGGGAATCGCTGATCGCACATGCATTCAAAGCTTCTCCGCTCCTGCCCTCGAAGCCGTTCATCGGCTGGACCCTGACATGAAGACTTCATGGCTTGTGGGCACAGAAGGCAGCGTTGACAGCCAACTGCAAAAGCTCACGTTTAAGCCGGACATCTACTCTCCAAACTGGAAACTGATTGACGCCGAAGATGTGCGCCTCCTTCAGGACCAAAAACATCCGGGTGATCCCTTGGACAGTCAATGAACAGGACGACCTGTTTGCCATGATGGAAATGGGCGTCAACGGCATCATCACCGACCGGCCGGACGTTCTCTACAAAATGCGCTGAGCCACCCAGTCTGGGTTAACGCAGGATGTGAACCACCCCGTTTTGACGAAGGACTTCTGGAACACGGTCCTTGCGCAGTTCGATGATGATCTCCCACATGTAGGGAGCCATCCACTGCGAAGTAATCCCCACTTTCTCGGGTTTTTGACCCCTCTGTTCCTTCGACCTGCCCGTACCAGACTTCACTGGGGTCATCGGAAGAGAAGACGGGCCTTCCCCAGCGGTCCCAAACCACCACGCTGTAGGTGAATGGATCACAATCCAAAACCGGAAACCAAGCATCGTTCTTGCCATCGTTGTTTGGCGTGAATGCTGTAGGCACATATATCTGGCAACCACACACGATCTGCTGCACTTCCATGATGTGAAAGGCCGTGTCGCATGCGTTGTAAACCTCCACGGAGTGAACCCCAGAACGATTGAAACTCCGAGCGGGCAAAAAAGTAGCCGTCGTCCCAGCGGTAGGTGGATGGATACACATCGGACCCTTGCAAAACGCTCAATTCAAGAGAGTCGCCCAAGCAGAGTTCGTAGGAGGCCTCCAGTGGAATGGCAATGGGCGATGAAATTGACACTGCCAGCGAGTCCGTGAACTGACAACCACTGACCTGGCTCGTGGCGACAAACGAGCCAGGTTGATTCACCTCGATGGACGTGCCCACCTCACCAGTGTTCCATGTCACCAGCACATCATCCAAACCGGTTTGGATGCTCATGACTTCACCGGGACACAGCAACGTATCTCCGGGCAATTCAAATACAGGAACAGGCCTGAATTCCACCTCAATGGTGTCCCTGGCCACACAACCGCCTGAAGACACCTCGACCGTGTACACGCCACCAGTGGTCACCTCCAAGGATTCCGTGGTGAGCGAGTCATTGAAGATCACATAGTCAGCGTAAGGCGCGGCCGGAGCAAAGGTGGTCATCTCGCCTTCGCACAGCACCAAGTCCAGCCCCAAATCGATGGCCGGCAAAGGCAGCTCTTGAACCGATACAGCCGATACAGCATCACATCCATCTTGGGTCACGGTGACCTCATAAACTCCGGGAGCAGAAGCCCAAAGCTGGTTTCCAGTGGCTCCATTTTGCCAAACGTAATCGCTCGCACCAAAGGCGGCCAGAAGCAACGCGCTGTCCCCTTCGCAGAAATTCACAACGGCCGGGAGTGCCGCGTCAAAAGGACTCGCCACTTCAATGAAGACTTGTGCGTTGGCTTGGCAATCGTCCAAGGCCACGTTCACTGAATAAATGCCCGTGTTCACCACTTCAAAAAGATGGCCCCACAGAGCCGTCTTGCCAAGTGCAAATGGCGTTGGGGTATCCAGACTCCAAGGTGACAGGGTTGTCGGGGCAAACCAGTTGGTCAG
>CALSMK010000029.1 GCA_943787435.1 uncultured Flavobacteriales bacterium
GTAGCAACCTGTGTTGGGCACAGAAACGTACTCTTGATAAGTGGTGGCGTTCTCATATGAACCTGGATCTGCGCTGTCAATGAGCGTACCGTCGACAGAGCGAACTTCCCATCCAGTCTCTTCTCCCCAACCGTCGGTGGTCAAGTTGATGCTGAACAAGGTGGTGGATTCGGTGGCGCCTTCCACGCTGCCTGAAACCATGTCGTTCGCAGCGTTCATGTCTCCACTGGTCACTTCAATGGTGAACTCGGTGTTCCCGTCGAACTGGTGTGAGCCCATCTGGACGTCAACCAACTCGTAGGTATCGAGGTTTCCGCTCCATTCGTATGACAACACACTGTTGCCGTCGACCATGAGGTCGAGGGTGGCTGAAGTCAAGTTCTCCGTTCCGAGGTTCATCAATTGAGCACTCACGGCAGAAGGTGAACCAGAACAAGTGATGGTTTCACCGGTGTAGCTCAAAACTGCCGCATCGTTGGCCATGGTGGCTGCAGCGCAGTCGTTGGCGAACAAGAGGGTGGCGTGATCTGCAGCAGCCAACTGACCGCTCTCCTGAAGCATCCGGTTGGGACACACAGTATAAATGGTGGGGTAGTAGCTGTTGCTGTATGCGTCGAAGATGTTGGCTGCATCGTCGATGATGGGGTAACCCGTTCCTTCGATCCAGTTTCCTTGAGTGTTGGCACCTGTGCCTTCGAGGTCTTCAGGTGTGGTCGTGTCGTCAGACTCAATGTAGAAAACGTACACTTCGTCGGTTCCATCAGGACCGTAATCTTCCCAGACTTGCTCAAGGGCACCAGACTCGTGGTAGCTCCAGCATGGAGGGCACCATGTGGCAGAAAAGTCAAGAATGACCTTCTTGCCTTCGTCAAGAAGGTCGTAAAGGTTGTGCTCCACACCATTGATGTCAGTGGCGGTGAAGTCTGGGGCAATGCTTCCGTCAGGCAACTGAGCAGAGGCAGATAAAGTGATGAGAAGCGCGGTAAACGCAGCGTAAAGGTGCTTCATGATTGGTGTTTAATGGTAAATCGGTTTCTGTCCTACAAGGGCTAAGATAAGCGACATGCAATTTATCCACTTTGACCTCGTTTAATGACATTTTTTGGAGGAGGCCTCTTGCTCGCCGTCAGAGGTTAAATTTGAATCATGAAGAATTCCCTTTGGATTCCATCCCGCTATGTCTGGTTGATCATGTTTGCAGCACTGTCGGTGTCTGTCATGGCTCAATCCACCCTCATTGATCCTCCGCTGGTGGTGGAGGGGGAAAACCTGGACACCGTGATGGTGGCAGAATGGTTGGTGACCAACGGTACGGACAACGCAATGACGTTGACGGTACAGCGCAATGTGATTCAAACTGTGGACCTCATGAATTTGCCCTATGTGCCTGGAGGTGAGGGTGCTTACGAGCGATTCTGCTGGGGAGGGACTTGCTACCCTTACGGAACCTCTTCCAGCGCCAACGCTCTGGCTTTGACCTTGCAGCCTTCCGACACCACTGGCATCAATGCTTTTGGTGCAGAAGACTGGCTGATTTCCGATTATTACCCGAATGGACAGGCAGGTGCTACCGCTCTGGAGTATTGCTTTTCTGCATTTGAAGTGGAGGCGGGTCCCCCTGTTTGCCACACCGTTTTGTTCTGCGCAGGTGCAGAAGAAGGAGAGTGTGTGCTTTCTGTCGCCTCGGTACAAGAAGTAAGTTTGGGTGCATTGGCCCCCAATCCGGTGGTGGGAATTTCTGGCATCACATATGTCGCTCCCGCAGGTGGAGAGTTGCATGTTTTGGACTTGACGGGCAGGACGCTGAAAAAAGTCCGGCTGGCGCCAGGACAGGGTTCTGTCTGGCTGGATGGCCAGGAGTTTTCACCGGGAACCTACCTGTACGCTTTGGAATCTGAAGGCCGCATGGGTCAGGTTCGCAAATTCAGCGTTTCTCGCTGATTCAATCGACACCCTTCAAGTTTTGGTGACGTAATGTCCTTAGGGACCATCTTCGCACCACAGCAGATTCGCAACATGAGCAGCATCCGCAGGAAAGAGGCGTTGGATTACCACAGTCGAGGACGACGTGGTAAAGTGGAAGTCATCCCATCCAAACCATACAGTTCTCAGCGAGACCTCAGTCTGGCGTATTCGCCGGGAGTGGCGGAGCCTTGCCTGGACATTGCAAAAAACCCTGAGGACGTCTACAAGTACACCGCCAAGGGCAACTTGGTTGCGGTGATTTCCAACGGCACCGCGGTGCTTGGGTTGGGGGACATCGGGCCAGAGGCGAGCAAGCCGGTGATGGAGGGCAAGGGTGTTTTGTTCAAGGTGTTTGCAGACTTGGACTGCTTTGACATTGAGGTCGACGCTTCGGATGTCGACACCTTTGTGCAGACCGTGAAGGCCATCGCTCCGACGTTTGGTGGAATCAACCTGGAGGACATCAAAGCCCCCGAGGCGTTTGAGATTGAACGCAGGCTCAAAGAAGAGCTGGACATTCCGGTCATGCACGATGACCAACATGGCACTGCGATCATCAGTGGTGCGGCGTTGATCAATGCCTTGGAGCTGGCCGACAAGAAGGCCGAAGAGGTTCGGTTGGTGGTGAGCGGAGCGGGGGCATCAGCCATGGCGTGCTTGGACCTTTACATGCAGTTGGGGGTTCAGTTGGAGAACATTGCCGTTTTCGACAGCAAAGGACACATTCATGCCGGCCGCGAGGGATTGGGTCCACGCAAACAAGCATTGGCCCACTCAACCAAGCCCTACAAGGATTTGCCGGATGCTTTGAAAGGAGCAGATGTTTTTCTGGGCCTGAGCCGAGGTGGCTTGGTGAAAGGAGACATGATCGCCTCCATGGCCGAGAGGCCCATTGTGTTTGCTTTGGCCAATCCGGACCCGGAGATTCCTTACGATGAAGCCAAGGCGGCGAGGCCAGACATCATCATGGCCACAGGAAGGAGTGACCACCCCAATCAAGTGAACAACGTTTTGGGGTTCCCCTTCATCTTTCGCGGAGCCATGGATGTGCGGGCCAAGGCCATCAATGACGAAATGAAAATGGCGGCCGTTCAAGCCATTGCGGCATTGGCAAAGGAGAATGTGCCCGATGAGGTGAACGAAGCTTACGACCAGCGTGGACTTGGCTTTGGTGTGGATTTCATCATTCCCAAGCCCATGGATCCAAGGCTGATCACCACCGTGGCGCCAGCAGTGGCGAAGGCCGCGATGGAGAGCGGTGTCGCCCGGGAGCCGATTCGGGATTGGGACGGTTACCGCAGGGTTTTGGCCGGTAGACTGGGTCAAGACAATACGCTGGTCAGGAACTTGAGTGAGCGTGCACGGCGCAACCCCAAGCGGATTGTGTTTGCAGAAGCCGATCACTACAAGGTTCTCAAAGCGGTAGAAACCGCGAGAGATGAAGGCATAGTTCGGCCGATTCTTTTGGGCAACCGAGAGCGCATTTTGGGGCTCATTGAGGAGCATCGCATTGAGTTGCCTGAAGTGGAAATTCTGGACCCCATGTCAGCCGAGCAGCGCGACCGGGTCAAGGAATTCGCCGGCCATCTGTTCGCCAAGAGGCAGAGGAAAGGATTGACCCGTGAAGAAGCGGTGGGTTACATGCGCAGAAGGAGCTATTTCGCTTCTATGCTCGTTGAGACGGGTGAGGCGGATGCGGTCATCAGTGGATTGACTCGGAATTACCGCGACAGTTTGTTGCCGGCTCTGCAGAGCATTGGATTGGCTGAGGGTGTGAAAAAAGTGGCAGGGATGTACATCATCCAGGGCAAAACTGGCCCCATGTTTTTTGCTGACACCACAGTGAACCGAGACCCGACGGCCCGCGAATTGGTGGACATCACGCTGCTCACTGCAGATGCGGTTCGTGCGATGAGAATCGTGCCGCGCATTGCCATGCTGAGCTATTCCAATTTTGGTTCCGCCAACGGCCGAGACGCCGAAAAAGTGAGGGAGGCAGTCGCCATTCTTCATGCCGAGCATCCGGATTTGATTGTGGATGGCGAAATGCAGGCCAATGTGGCCTTGAACAATGAGTTGTCCGAGGAGCTCTTTCCGTTCAGCAACCTGAAGGGGCGCAAGGTGAACACCTTGATTTTCCCGAACCTTGCAGCAGGAAACATCGCCTACAAGCTGATTCAAGAAATGGGCGGATTTGAAGTGGTGGGTCCTGTGCTTTTGGGCCTGCAAAAGCCCTTTCACATCCTTCAAATGGGATCCAGTGTTCGAGAAATCGTGGACATGGTCCGAATCGCTGCTGTCGACGCACAAATCACCCGATGATTCATCACCTGTCTGGACAAATCGTTGAACTGACGCCCACCCATGCGGTGGTGGAGTGCGGTGGTGTGGGATACTTCGTGCACCTTAGCCTGCATACCTCGAGTGCTTTGGCGGGGAAAACCGAGACCAAGGTGTTGATTCACGCGGTCTACCGGGAGGATGCCCAATTGTTGTTCGGTTTTTCCGAAGACACCGAGCGGCGTTTGTTCGTCATGTTGACCAGCGTCAGTGGTGTGGGCGCTCAAACGGCCCGCATGATTTTGAGTGGCATGGGTCCAGCCGACTTGGTTCAAGTCATCACGCAAGGGGATGTGGCAGCCCTGAAGGCGGTCAAGGGCATTGGCGCAAAAACAGCCCAACGGATTCTGGTGGATCTCCAAGATAAAATGGGTAAAGACCCATCATTTGAAGGTGGATTGCAGTCTGCTGGAGGTTCCTTGGTGGGTGACGCTCAAAAAGAAAGTGGTCGTCTGGACAATACAGGCCGAACCGACGCGTTGGCGGCCTTGTGCAACTTGGGTTTCGACCGCAAACGGGTAGACACGGTCATCGATCAATTGATGGCCGAAGGGATGACCACTGTGGAAGAGCTTGTTCGGGCTGCATTAAAAAGACTTTGACCCAGTTTCGCTGAAGCATGAAGGCCCCGATGGCATTCCCACAAAGGAGTAGGTTCCCGATGAGAGCGGCATTTGCGCTTTGCACCATGATGCTTTTGATGGCTGGTGGCCATGGGCTGTTGGCTCAAGATTCAGCAGATACATTGGACCTTCCATTGCCGCACGGCGGGGACGTGCCCAGCCCGACGGAAACCCCGGGAGGGGTCAGTCTGGATTTCCCAGACGTGATTGATTATGGGGTGGATTACGACGAGACCACGGGTCAATATGTGGTTCGCCAGCGGTTGGGAGACACATTGGACTTCCGAAATCCGACCTACCTGACGCTCGATGAATTTTTGGAGTACAACATCGACCAAAACCTGAGTGAGTTCTGGACGGAGATGCAGGACGAACTGGATGAAGAGGAACGCGGTTTTGCCCCCAAGCTGACCATTGACTCCGAAATCTTTGAAACCATTTTCGGCTCCAACGAGATTGAAATCAAGCCTCAAGGATCGGCGGAATTGAATTTTGGGGTGCGTTATAGCAAAACGGAAAACCCAAGGTTGGCCGAGCGAGATCGGGCGATCACCACCTTTGACTTTGACCAGCGGATTCAATTGTCCATCGATGGAAGCATCGGAGAGAAAATCAACCTGGGAACCAATTACAACACGGAAGCCACTTTCGATTTTGAGAACCAGATGAACATCGGGTTCCAGGGGGAAGAGGACGACATTCTCAAAAACATCGAGGCGGGAAACATCAGTATGCCTCTTCAAAGCACGCTGATTCAGGGAAGTCAGTCTTTGTTTGGTACCAAGCTCGAGACGCAGTGGGGCAAGGTGTACAACACCACCGTGTTCAGTCAGCAAAAGGGAGAGCGAAAGGAAATCGAAGTTCAAGGGGGAGCTCAGACGCAAGAGTTTGACATTCGGGCCGACGATTACGAGGCCAACCGACACTACTTCCTGTCTCAGTTCTTCCGAGATCAATACGACAATGCCATGCAGAGTTTGCCGGTGGTGAACTCTGGGGTGCGCATCACGCGGATCGAGGTCTATGCGGTCAACACGCAAGCCAACACGCAGGATGTCCGAAACATTTTGGCCTTTACCGATGTGGGTGAGCACCCGGATTACCTCTCGGGAGACTTGCCCGTTCAGGACTTGACCGACGATCCCGGTCTGGGCATCAACCTGAACCGCGCTCCGAGCAACTTCAACAACGACATTTTCCTCGACATGACGGGGAATCCAGATGTGATGGGATTCAGTGCCGCTGGAGGCGCGATCGCCGCATTCACAGGGGATGATGGCCAGCCCATCTATTCACCAGGCATTCACTATGAGCGGGTGGGCAACGCCCGTCGTTTGTCACCAACAGAGTTCACCTACAACGATCGCTTGGGCTTCATCAGCCTTCGTCAATCGCTGAACAATGCAGAGGTTTTGGCGGTGGCGTATGAGTACACATTGCAAGGGGAGACCTATCAAGTGGGAACCCTCAGTCAAGACGGATATGTGGCGCCGGGGGCCTTGTTGCTGAAAATGCTCAAGAGTTCGGTGACAAGGGTGCTGTTGGAAAATGGAGACCGCGCGCCACTGTGGGATTTGATGATGAAAAACGTCTATTCGCTGGGCGCTTTTGGTTTGAGTTCCGAGGATTTTCGGATTGGAATTTGGTACAATGATCCCTCCACAGGTGTGGATTTGAATTACATCCCGCGCGCGCCGTTGGAAGGGGAGCTCTTGATTCAAGTGTTGGGCATGGACCGCATCGACATCAATGGTCAGCCGCAGCCAGACGGGGTGTATGACTTTGTGGACAATGCCGCCACTCAAGGGGGCACCATGAACAGCCAAAATGGCCGGGTATTTCTGCCTTCGGTCGAGCCGTTTGGAAAGTCCCTCAGAGATCAGATCGAAGCACGTGTTTCCGACCCGGATCAAGCCCAGTCCTTGATCCAGACGGTGGTCTTTCAACCCCTTTATGATTCCACCAAAACGGCTGCTCAACAGATTCCATCGTTGAACCGCTTTCGGATCAAGGGCCAATATCAGAGTCAGATCAGTTCAGAGATCATGCTGAACTCGTACAACATTCCCGAAGGGTCTGTTTCGGTCACGTCGGGCGGAGCTCGGTTGATTGAAAACCAGGACTATACGGTGGATTACAATTTGGGCCGTGTCCGCATCATCAACGATGGCCTTTTGGAGAGTGGCCAGCCCATTCGTGTGTCCCTGGAGAGCAACAGCCTGTTCAACATCCAAACCAAGACTTTGCTGGGCACCAGGTTCGATTATGCGCCAAGCGAAGAGCTGGCCTTGGGTGCGACATTTTTGAACCTCAGGGAACGACCATTGACCCAAAAGGTGAACATTGGGGATGAGCCCGTGAACAACACCATCATGGGGGCAGACTTTACCTGGTCCCGTTCGAGCCAGTTCCTGACCGACCTCTTGGACAAGTTGCCTTTGTTGGATGCCTCGGCGCCGTCCAACATCAACATCAGTGCGGAGGCGGCGTATTTGATTCCCGGCCACAGCCGAGCAGTGGGAAAAGAAGGGAACGCCTACATCGATGACTTTGAAGGCTCGCAAAGCGCCATCGACATTCGTTCGTGGACCCAATGGAGCTTGGCCAGTACGCCCAAATTGCAGCCCGATCTTTTCCCAGAAGGAGATGTGGAGGACAGCTTGCTGTTCAACTACAACCGGGCAAGGATGAATTGGTACACCATCGACCCCAGCTTTTTTGGTGGAGGTCTTCAGGACGGCCAAGTCGATGTGGATGTGAGGTCCAATCACTTGATGAGGTTGGTGGAGAACAAGGAGGTTTTTCCAAACAGGCAGCTGCCGCTGGGAACACCTGAGAACCTTCCCACGTTTGACCTTTCGTTTGACCCCACGGTGCGGGGGCCTTACAACTATTTGCCCGCAGAGGGCATTGGGCCGGTTCCCGGTTTGAATGCGGATGGATCATTGCAGGCCCCTGAGGAACGTTGGGGAGGCATTCAGCGGGCGCTTTTGACCACGGACTTCGAGCTTTCTAATGTGGAGTACATCCAATTCTGGGTCATGGACCCTTTCAATGACGACAGCGAGAATGATACAGGAGGAGATTTGTATTTCAACTTGGGCTCCATCAGCGAAGACTTGTTGAACGACGGCCAATTGGCGTTCGAAAATGGATTGCCATCGCCGAACCAACCTGCTCCTGTAGTGGAGACCACGTGGGGCAATGTGGCCGATCCGACCACGTTCAATGTGGTCAACGCATTTGACAATTCGACTGGAGACTACAGCCAGCAAGACGTGGGTCTGGACGGTTTGAATTCGCAAGAAGAGCAAGCCTTTTTCGGCGATTGGTTGAATGGACTGCAAGGGGCGCTGGAACCGGATGCATACAGCGCCATTCTGGCGGACCCTTCGGCTGACGACTTCCGTTATTTCCGTGACCCTGTGGCCCAGGCCAACGAGGAGAATGTGCTCGAGAGGTATCGATTCTTCAACGGTTATGAGGGCAATTCAAGCACCGCCCAGCCAGAGGGATACCCGGTGGCTTCCACCACATTGCCCAACACCGAGGACCTGAATGAGGACCTGACGTTGAGTGCCATTGAGAGCTACTTCCAGTACCGCATTCCCATGCGCCCAGGGGAGCTCAATGAGGCCAACATTGGCCGAAACTACTTGTCGGACGTATTGCTGGCTGAAAAGCCCATGCCCAATGGGGAAACCCGTCAAGTCAAGTGGTTGCAGTTCAAGGTGCCGATTCGCGATTTCCAGGACCGCGTCGGTGGAATCAGCGACTTCCGAAGCATCCGGTTCATGCGGATTTTCATGAAAGGTTGGAGACAGCCGGTCACCATGCGTTTTGCGCGTTTGGAACTCATCCGTGGTGAGTGGCGAAAATTCGAGGCCAGCTTGGCTGGGCCCCAGGAAATTGAGCCCGATGACCCCAGCTCAACGTCGTTTGCCATCTCAGCGGTGAACCTCGAAGAGAATGGATTTCGCCAGCCCATCAACTATGTGATTCCTCCGGGAATCACCCGGGAGATCAACGTGGCAACGGCCAACCAAGCCCAGCTCAATGAGCAGTCTTTGCAGCTCGAGGTGTGTGGCTTGGAAGACGGAGACGCCCGCGCTGCTTACCGCAACATCAATTTTGACATGCGGATGTACAAGCGTTTGCGCATGTTTGTTCACGCCGAGGCTGCCCGGTCAGATGAGCCATTGGAATCCGATGATTTGACCTGTTTTGTTCGACTGGGGTCAGACTTCGTCGACAACTACTACGAGTACGAAATCCCGCTTCAGGTGACCCCATGGGGAATCAGCGAGGAGACGGAGATTTGGCCCGAGGCAAACGAAGTGGACCTTAGGTTCCAAGACTTACAGAACCTGAAAATCAGCAGGCCTGTCGGTTACCCCCTCTTCCAAGAGTACAGCAATTTTGTAGACGGTGCGCGGGTATCGGTCAGAGGAAACCCCAACTTGGCCAATGTGGTCACGGTGATGATCGGAATCCGCAACTCGGACAAGGACACCAACCCGTTCAGTGCAGACGATGATGGCTTGGACAAGTGTGCCATTGTCTGGGCCAATGAGCTGCGGTTGTCAGAGTTCAATGAGGAAGGCGGCTGGGCTGCCACGGCGCAGATGCAAGCGACCTTGAGCGATTTGGGTAACCTGAATGTGGCCGCCAACATGTCCACGCCGGGATGGGGTGGATTGGAACAAAGGGTTCAGGAACGCCAGCGTGAAACGATTCAAGGTGTCGATGCCAACACGACCCTTCAACTGGGCAAGTTTTTGCCTGACTTCTTGGGCGTGCAATTGCCGCTTTACTTGGGCTATAGTGAAACTGTATCTACACCTCAATTTGACCCGCTCTCTCCTGACGTGGAGATCGCAGATGCAGGCTTGTCGACAGAGCGAAAGAAGAAATCACAGCAGATCAATCGAATCCGCAGCATCAACTTCTCCAACATCAAAATCGACCCGCAATTGGGCGGGGGCAAAGGGAAAAAGGGCAAGTCTGGACGCAAGTCCCAGAAGGAGAAAGAGGCAGAAACGGCCCGTCGCCTGAAAGGCGCAGACGATGTGACCAAAGAAAGAGAGATGGTGGCCGAACGCGGCGCTGCGGGACGGCCGACGTCCGGAAGCGGCAAAAGCAGTGGTGGGTTTTTGTCCTTCCTCGATCCGGGGAATTTGTCAGCCAATTTTGCTTACACCGAGAACTATCAGCGGGACATCAACACTGAATTCAACATTCGCCGGAACTACCGTGGTGGCATCCGTTATGACTTCACCAACCGGCCCAAGGAGATCAAGCCCTTCTCTTGGATGGGCCGTTCCAAGGCCTTGCGTTGGCTCACGGATTTCAACTTCTATCCAGGGTTGAAGCAGGTGTCTGTGAACATGGGCATGGACCGAACCTACGAGGCCAGCCGTGTGAGGAACAACACGGCCGAGCTTTTGGGCATTGAAACTGGCGTTTTGGTGAGCACCCAGGTGTTGAAGCAGTGGAATTGGACCCGGGACTATGTGGTCAAATGGGACCTGACCAAAAGCTTGAAGGTGGACTACACGGGTGGGGCCACGGCCCTTGTGGGAGAGCCCACGGGTGTCATTGATCGAAATGATGCCGAGTCTTATGCCCAATACCGAGATACGGTCTTGACCAACATCGAAAACTTTGGTGAGGTCACCAGTTACGACCACAGGGTCACGGCCAGCTATCGCCTTCCGTTGGACAAATTCCCCTTGTTGGACTTTGCCAATGCCGACATTCGTTACGAGGGAACATACCGTTGGGACCGCGCTCCATTTGCCCAAGACAGCTTGGGTCACACCATTCAGAACAGCCGAAATGTGACCCTCAATGGGCAAGCCAATCTGAAAACGCTGTACGACAAGGTGCCTTTGTTGAAGGAGATCAATTCAGGGAAGCGCAAGCGCGAGTTCATGAAGGAAAAAGAGAAGCGAAAGAAGGAGATCGAAAACGAGGACCGCGACGGATATGGAAATGTGGAGGAGGACGACAAACCTCCGTTGTACATCGACCCGCTTTCCTTCGTCTTAAAGGCCATGATGTCGGTGAAGAGCGTCAATGTGAGCTACACCCGAAATGAAGGCCTGTTGCTGCCAGGTTTGGCCTCAGACTTGAAGGCGAGGTATGGCGGTTTTGACGCTGCCTTGGAGTCTCCTGGGCTGCCATTCTTGTTGGGGCATCAAAACACGGACTTGAACGGAAATCGCACGGGTGATTTTGCCCTCGATGCTGCGGGCAGAGGCTGGCTCACCAACAACCCTTACATCAATCAAACCTACCAGGAGAATTACAGCTCGAACCTGAATCTGCGCGCGCAATTGGAGCCCATCGAGGATTTGAAGATTGACCTTGAGGCCACCCGCAGCGAGAGTCGGAACCAGCAAAGCTTTTTCCGGTTTGATGAAGCCCTCGGGGACTGGCAGTTCCAATCTCCACAAAACGGAGGAAACTTCACCACCACCATCATGACATGGCCCACGGCCTTTGTTCAGGATGATGAGACGTTTGACAGTGAGACTTGGCGTGAGTTCAAGTTGGCCCGACTCGACATGAGTGACCGCTTGAACAGCCAGACTTACAACCTGCCCAACAGTGAGCCCAATGGGTATTACCAAGGCTTTGGTCCAACGAGTGCATCGGTGACCATTCCTGCTTTCATCGCGGCCTACACGGGCCAGCAAGCCGATCAAGTCAGCTTGGATCCCTTCAAGACCCGTTTGGCTCCCAATTGGAGGGTGAGTTATGATGGGCTGTCCAAAGGCAACCTGTTTAAGAATCGGGTGAAGCGATTCAGTTTGAACCACAGCTACAGGTCCACCATGACCACGTCCTATGTGACCAACCTGAGTTATGAGGCCGACGACCTGGGCCGGCCTGTGGCCTTTGACCAAAGTGCATTTGGCAATTACATCAACGAGCGTCAATACAACCAGGTGACCATTTCAGAGCAAATGAACCCGCTCATTGGTGTGGACGTCACCTTGAAAGCCAAGGGCAAAAACGAGCCGCAATTCAAAGTGGAGATGCGCCGTGACAGGACCATCAACTTCGGATTGACCAACAACCAGATTACCGAAACAAAGAGCAATGCTTTGGTGATTGGAACGGGATATCGAATTGCCAATGTCCCCAATCCATTCCTGAGGACCCGAGGCAAGTTGCCCATCCAGATGCTGCAGGAAACCGATGTGGTGCTTCGTTTGGACATCACCGTTCGGGACAACTCTACGGTCATCCGGAAACTGGATCCATTCGCCGTGGTTCAGGGCACCGACCCGGGACAATTGAACAGGGAGAACCAGGTGACCGCGGGTCAAAAAGTGGCCAGCATCAAGTTCAGCGCCGACCTTGAAGTGTCGAGAAAGTTGATTTTGCAGGCCTTCTTTGACGAGCAGTTGACCCGCCCGAAGGTGTCCACAAGCTTTGCCACCACGAACGTGAAGAGCGGCATTGCCCTGCGCTTCAATCTCACGCAATAAACTCAGCAGAGAAAGTTGCTCTGCGCTACATTGCGCGACATGAACATTCCTGAAGGGCTCCACTATTCCAAGGACCACGAATGGGTGCGCGTCGAGGGTGACGTGGCCATTGTGGGCATCACTGACTTTGCTCAGTCTGAGCTTGGGGACATTGTATTCGTAGAAGTTGAAACGGTGGATGAGGACCTTCCTTCAGAGGAGGTTTTTGGCACGATTGAAGCGGTGAAAACCGTGAGTGACCTTTTCATGCCTGTGGCGGGAACCGTCTTGGAATTCAACGAAGGTTTGGAAGACAACCCCGCCCTCATCAATGAGGATCCTTACGGGGAAGGCTGGGTGATCAAGATCAGGTTGGACGAAGGTGCAGACCTCTCAGGTTTGCTGACGGCCGAGGCGTATGCCCAGGAGGTCGGCTGATTCCCGTTCCATTGGATCGTGGCGTGGGTACAGTCCATTGGTGGCCATGACTGTGGTTGTGGTCGCGTTGCACGGCATGCCAGGGGGTGAGCTTGGTGCGCACGACTGGTGGATGAATCAAAGGTTGGACATTTTGTTGCACGCCGTTTTGTTCGGTGTGTGGGGGATGACGGCCTTGATTGCGTTGCGAAAAGGAGGGGCGTCGGCTCGATTTAGTCGGAATGCTTGGCCAGTCACGGTGATTTTTGGACTTCTTTTTGGACTTTCTATGGAATGGGCTCAATCGGTCGTATTCCCAGGCAGGGGTGGGGATTTCGTTGATTTGGTCGCGGATTTTTTGGGGTTGTGTGGAGCCGGATTTGGATTTCGGGCATTGTATTTGGAGTGGCCTGTGGGCAAGCGCACCCTTTAGATTAATTTGGCCGACCATTGGCAAGGCCCAGCAAACCATCGAACATGCAGCCACGCAAGACACCCCAAGCTGACCTCGAAAACAAAAAAGGCACATGGCGTTCCGTTGGATTCGTCTCAGTGTTGTCACTTCTCCTCGCCGCCTTGGCTTGGACGAGCTATGACGTCAACATCGTTCGGGCCCTCGATTTCGAGGTGGACTTGCTCGAAGACGAGGTGATTCCAGTGAATGTGATTCCTCCTCCCCCTCCGCCTCCACCTCCGCAGCAGACCACGGTCATTGAAATTGTGGACGATGAGGAGGAAATTGAAGAGGAGTTGGTCATCGAAGACATTGAAATCGATGAGGACACCGAGATTGAAATTGTGGAGGTGGAAGAGGAAGAGGTCGAGGAAGAGGACATCCCCTTCATGATTGTAGAGGACATGCCTGGATTTGGACCTTGCATCAGCAAGACGGGACCGGAGCGCGACCAATGCACACAGCTTGAGATCATCAAGTACGTGATGGGCAACACCAAGTATCCCCCAATCGCAAAAGATGCAGGGATTCAAGGAACGGTCTTCGTCTACTTCGTGGTGGGCAAGGACGGAAAAGTTCGAGAAGGAAGGGTTCTTCGCCCAGTAGACCCGCGTTTGGACGCTGAAGCACTGCGTGTGGTGACTTCACTTCCGGACTTTGAACCAGGCCGCCAGCAAGGCAAGCCAGTGAGTGTTCAGTACACCATTCCCGTGAAGTTCATCATTCGCTAAACGTCCCAGCGAAACCAACCGATGACAGCCATCACCAAGTAGATGGCGTAAAGCGCGGCCCCCATTGGGAGGCCGCGCTTTGCGTAGAGCACAATGGCGACAGCGTCAATGGCGATCCAATAGGCCCAGTTGGCGTGGTGGTTGTGGACCATGAGCCAGGTGGCCCAAATGCTGAATACGGTGGTGAAGGCATCGGTCCAAGGCAGGGCGCTGGTGGTGTAGCGCTTCATGATGAAGCCCAGACTTGCAGTGGCGATGGTGGTCAAACCCAGTGCAGTTAGATGCCATTCCAATGATGCGGATTGCGGGGTCCAATCTTGGGCCATTCCCGAGAGCCAAGCTCCGTAGACTGCAAAGCCCACATAAAAAGCTTGCAAGGCGGCTTCGGCTTTGATGTTGCGCAACCAACACAAGTGGCCCAGCAGAGCAGCCCCGAGGGCTGCAGGAATGAAGCACCAAGGTGTCCATCCTTTGAGGTACCCCCAAGTGTAGGCCAAGCTGAACAGGACGGCCAAACCTTCCATTGCCCGCTCTCGGCTGATGGATGAAGTACTGAGCGAACGACTCATGGACGGGGGCAGTGGCACGCAATCAAGTCGAGCGCGAATTCAAGGCGTTCAGGGAGAGGGCGAACGGGGACTTCTTGCCAAGGCAGGTCATTGGACTTCAGTTGGTCAACGTATCCGTTTTGGTGGGCCAATCGGTCCTCAAAATCTGGCAAGCTTCTCAAAGGGTCTGCCTCCCAATCAGGAAGGGTGTGACACAGCAAGTAGAGGTCCACATCTTGTTGAGCGTCGGTTGCCTTTTCCAGCGAACAGCCAAATACAGAGGCGCACCAGCGGTCCAGTACCAGCGGCCCTGTGTCGCATATGACTCCTTGAACGTTCTTGGTCTTCAATGCAGAAAGGGCCTTGGTTTGTGCGTCAAGCAGCCGGTCCAAATCTCCTTTGTTCACCCGGCCTTGAATCACCTTGGGGTCTGTGCGCGCGGCCTCTGGCAAGTGGGCCCATCCAAGTGATTTGACCAGTGCTTCGGCCAAGGCGGTTTTGCCTGAATTCTCAACCCCAGTCAGCACCACAACAGGGGGTGGATTCAGTCGTCGAATTGACATTGGCACGGTGCGCTAAAATGCAGTTTGGCCTGGGGAAGGATTTCTCGCACCCAAATCTGTTCGTCAAAGGACATCTCGTTGTGGAGCAAGTCGAGCTCCACCAAATGTTCAAGGCGACTCAAAGAAGGGGGGAAATGCCCCACGACATTGGACCAAAGAATGAGCTTTTCTAAGGAGACCATGTGATCGATGTCTTCTGGGATCCCTTCTATTTCGTTGTCTGCCAAGTCCAGCTCTTTCAAAGCGTAGAGTTGAAGCATGGCCGGGGGGATGCTGCGCAATCGATTGGATCGAATGCTCAGGCGTTCCAAGGTGGAAAGGGACCCGATCCAATTTGGCAGCGTGTCAATTTTGTTTTTGTCGAGGTTCAGTTCGCGCAGGTATTGAAACCGCTGGAGCCTGTGATCCAGGGCCTTCAACTTTGATCGGGAGAGGTCCAAGCGAAGCACATTTTCCGGCCGTTGCAGGGCCGCTTCGAAATCGGTCCAAACCTTGGCGGTGTCCCAGTCGGCTTGTCCCAGGGAGTGGACGGGCATCCACAACCAAAAGCCCAAGGCCAGAACGATGGCCATGATCGGGAGTGCCCGATGGTGAGTCCGGCTTTCCATCGGGGGTTGAACGTGCTCAATGGCTTCCATCGTATCCCAAGATTTGGACGGCCTGTTGAGCGTCTTTTTGCAATTGAGCCACCAAAGCGGTAGGCCCATCGAATTGCTCAATGTTTCTCAGGTGCTGATGAAAGGCGACCTGAAGGACCTGCCCGTACAGATCTAAGTCAGAGGTGTTGAGCAGGTGAACCTCAAATTTGGATTCCGCTTCTGGACTCTCGAACGTGGGTCTTGGTCCCAAGTGGACCATGGCGGGAACCGCTGTTGATTGACCTTCGAGGGTGACATTGGCGGCATAGACTCCGGCTGCCGGCAGCAGCAAATCGGCTTCCATGGACCCGATGTTGGCCGTTGGGAATCCCAATGTTCTGCCGCGGCCATCGCCTTTCATGACGCGGCCTGAGCATTGAAACGGTCGGCCCATCCATTGTCGAGCCTTTTTCACATCACCGTCGCGCAGACATTGACGGATTTTGGTGCTCGAAACGGTGAGTTCGTTTTCGATGTGCGCTGGAATGTGAACCACATTGAACCCGTAAGCCTCACCGCAGCCCCTCAGCAATTCTACGTCGCCTTCTCTGCCAGCGCCGAAGCGGTGATCGTGGCCGACCACAACGGTGGTGCAGCTCAAGCCGTCTACCAGGACTTCTCGCACAAATTCTGCCGGCTTGAGCCGTGCAAACTCCAAATCGAAGGGTTGAATCACCAAATGGTCCAAACCGGTTTTGGCCAGGGCAGCGGCCCGTTGATCCAGGGTTTGGAGCAGCTCAAGGCCGCTGTCTTTTCCGAACAGGACTTGACGTGGGTGGGGGTGAAAGGTCAGAACAACGGATTCGGCATTTTCTGACTGTGCTTGGCTCACCATCCAGGACAATAGGGCCTGATGTCCGAGGTGGACACCATCAAAGGTGCCTGTGGTCACGATTCTTCGCGACCCATTCGGAAAGTGGGGAAGACCATGGTGGATTTTCACGGAAACCAAAGGTAATCGGGCAGAATGGAGGGTGCAGAGGAACGGGAATGACCCGCGAATTCGCAGGCGTTGAAAACTCATTGGTGAAGGCTCATGCCCTGAGTCGTCAGTAGGTCGGTCGTTTGGGTTAATTTTGCGCCCAAATCCGGGCACACATTCCCGTTACCACGCGTCAATTTCCGCTGCAATGAGCCAGAACGTAGGTTCCATCCAACAAGTCATCGGTCCGGTTGTGGACATCAGTTTCCCAGCCGGCATGGACTTGCCCAAAATTCTCGAGGCCTTAGAGGTCGATCGGGAAGGTCAAACCCCACTCGTCATGGAGTGCCAAAAGCACATTGGTGAGGACACAGTCCGCGCCATTGCCATGGATGCCACAGAGGGCCTCCGACGCGGCATGCCTGTGCGCGTCATGGGCCGTGCCATGAGCATGCCAACAGGCGAGGCCATCAAAGGCCGTCTGTTTAACGTGACGGGCCAGGCCATTGACGGCATCGCTGCTGGCAAGGTGGTCAGTGAAGGTCCCCGTGACATTCACCAAGCCGCTCCAAAGTTTGACGAGCTCAGCACCTCAACCGACATCCTGCTCACAGGAATCAAGGTGATTGACTTGATCGAGCCCTACGCCAAGGGTGGAAAGATTGGATTGTTTGGTGGTGCAGGTGTGGGCAAGACGGTCCTCATCATGGAGCTCATCAACAACATTGCGAAGGGCCATGATGGCCTGTCAGTGTTTGCCGGTGTAGGTGAGCGCACCCGTGAAGGAAACGACCTCCTCCGCGAGATGATTGAATCGGGCGTCATCAAGTATGGTGAAGCCTTTGAAAAGAGCATGGAAGAAGGCGGTTGGGATTTGTCCAAAGTGGACATGGACGAGCTGGCCAAGAGTCAAGCCACATTGGTCTTCGGACAAATGAACGAGCCTCCTGGAGCGCGTGCCCGAGTTGCATTGAGCGGTCTGTCTGTGGCTGAGTACTTCCGCGATGGAGGTGGCGAGGGCGCAGGACGTGACATCCTGTTCTTCATTGACAACATTTTCCGCTTCACGCAAGCAGGTTCAGAGGTGTCAGCCTTGTTGGGACGTATGCCTTCAGCTGTGGGTTACCAGCCTACGTTGGCCACTGAGATGGGTGCGATGCAAGAGCGCATCACCTCCACCAAGAAGGGCTCCATCACATCTGTGCAGGCGGTTTACGTGCCTGCGGACGACCTCACTGACCCTGCTCCTGCCACCACGTTTGCCCACCTTGATGCCACCACGGTGTTGTCTCGGAAGATTGCATCCTTGGGCATTTACCCAGCGGTGGACCCATTGGATTCAACTTCTCGCATTCTCACCCCAGAGATTGTCGGTGATGAGCATTACCGCACTGCTGAGCGCGTCAAGGAGACCCTCCAGCGCTATGTGGAGTTGCAAGACATCATTGCGATTCTCGGAATGGACGAACTCAGTGAAGAGGACAAGCAAATTGTACACCGCGCACGCCGTGTTCAGCGCTTCTTGTCTCAGCCCTTCCACGTGGCCGAGCAGTTCACCGGCATTCCCGGGGTTTTGGTTTCCATCGAGGACACCATCAAGGGCTTCCAGATGATTCTGGACGGTGAGCTCGATGAGTACCCAGAAGCGGCGTTCAACTTGAAGGGCAACATTGACGAAGTCATTGAGGCCGGCAAGAAGATGCTCGCTGAAAGCGCTGCCTAATGAAGGTCGAAATCCTCACCCCAGACGCTGTCCTTTTTGAAGGAGAGGCGCGTCACGTGTTCCTGCCTGGCTCCGATGGAGCCTTGGGCGTATTGGAGCGCCACGCGTCCATGATCACCACCTTGCAAAAGGGCACGGTGAAAGTGGACACAGCACAGGGAGAGAAGGTGTTTGACCTGAATGGAGGCACAGTCGAGGTGTTGGACAACAAGGTCCTCATCCTCGCCAGCTGAATCATTCGTGGTGGTAAGGCTCGCCGCGCAGGATGGTCTGCGCGCGATAGAGCTGTTCTACAGCGAGGAGTCGAATCATTTGGTGGCTAAACGTAAGTGAGCTCAAAGCGAGCTTCTCGTTGGCTTTGGCTTTGACATCGGGGGCAAATCCATATGCCCCTCCAATGACCAGAGCGAGGTGTCTGATGCCCCGGTGGTGGCGGTCTTCCATCCATTTTGCCAGCTCAACGCTGCGGGGTTGTTTGCCATGCTCATCGAGCAAAACGACATGGTCGGCGTCGGCCAGGGCCTTGATGAGGATGGGTGCTTCTGCCGCCTTCAACTGATCAGGCGATGGCTTGGAACTTCGAAGCTTTGCATCGGGCAACTCCACATATCGGAAGGGCGCGTATCGCGCAAGGCGGCCCACATATTCTTGGATGCCTTCACGAAGCCATGGAGCAGAAGTTTTGCCAATGACGATGAGAGAAATACGCATGTTCGAAGTTCCGTCGAATTAACTTGCCGTCGATGACGGATTCACAACCGACTCCAGGCCCTGCGTATCTCGCACTCCCTCAAGCCATGAAGGACGCGATAGCTGCGGCGTGGAAAGAGGACATCGGTCCTGGCGACATCACCTCAGAGGCCTGTGTTCCTGAGGGTGCGCAAGAGGCGGCTGGATTTTTGGTGAAAGCCACAGGCGTGTTGGCTGGATTGGACGTAGCCGAGGCGGTGTTTGCCTACGGGGCGCCTGAGGTTCAGTTCTCGGCTTTGGTCAAAGATGGTCAGTTGGTTCAAGCTGGCGATGTAGTGGCCACCGTGAAAGGCCCTTCCCGAGGAATTTTAACCGCTGAGCGATTGGCGCTCAATTTCATGCAGCGAATGAGTGGCGTGGCGACTGCGACCCGAAAAGCCGTGGATGCGCTTCGAGGCACCTCCACACGAGTTTTGGACACCCGAAAGACCACGCCTGGCCTGCGCATTTTTGAGAAGCGTGCTGTGCTGATGGGTGGGGGGATGAACCACCGCATGGGTTTGTTTGATCAAATCTTGATCAAGGACAATCACATTGATTATGCAGGCAGCCTCTCGGCGGCTGTTCAGGGGGCGCATCGCCATTTGAGCTCCAGTGGCAAAGTGGTGCCTCTGGTGGTGGAAGTGCGGGACATGAACGAGGTAAGGCAAGCGCTGGATGCAGGAGGCATTGATCGCTTGCTGCTCGACAACTTCTCTCCAGAACAAGTGAAAACGGCTGTGCAAGAGATTGATGGGCGGGTGGCCACAGAAGCCAGTGGAGGGTTGACCCCCGAGGTGGTGCGGGCCTATGGCGATGCGGGCGTAGACTTTGTTTCATTGGGCTGGTTGACCCACAGTCCGGTGTCCTTGGACATCAGCTTAAAGAGTGAATCTGCGTTGGCAGAATTGACAGCATGAGTGAACAGCCTTGGGAAATCTGGATGGCAAAAACCCCACTGCGTTGGTGGGTCATGGGACCACTGAAGAGGCTTCACCCTTGGGGCTTTGAGGGCATGAGCGCTTGGGACGTGTTTCGGTTTTTTGTGGTGGGGGTCGCTGAAGGGGCCTTGGGCATCCGAGCTGCGGCCATCGCATTTCAGGTGTTTGTCGCGATTTTCCCGGTCATCCTTGTGCTGCTGAGCCTGCTTCCCTTGGTTCCCATTGCGGATTTCCAAGTGAGCCTGTTTGATGCGCTCAGGTCATATTTCCCTGGCGATACGTTTGGGTTGGTTGAAACCACGGTGGAAGACCTCTTGGCCAATGGGGTTCATCCAGAAATTGCCAGCTTGGGTTTTGTGCTCATGTTGTTTTACGCTTCCAGCAGCATCAATGGCATATTGTCTGGCCTCAATGAGGCCCACCATCTGGAGCGCAAGGGAAATTGGCTGTTGCTTCGGGCCATCTCCATGCTGCTCATGGTCGTGTTTTCCGTGTTCTTGATTGTGGCGGTTTTGCTGATTGTGTTCAGCGGTTCAGCATTGGATTGGTTGACCGCTCAAGGTCTCGTGGCCTTGGAAGATTTGCCCTTGATTCAATCTGTGCGTTGGCTGGTGACCATGGTGTTGCTTTACACCACCATTACAGCGCTGTACAATGCAGCTGACTTTTCGAAGGACCGATGGCGCTTTTTCACGCCGGGAGCATTGGTGACCATGGGATTGATCGTGTTGACCTCTGTGGCCTTTGCTTGGTTTGCGACTTCACTCTCGAGTTACAACCGGTTGTATGGCTCATTGGGGACCTTGCTGCTCCTGCTGGTGTGGCTGAATGTGAATTGCTTCTTGCTGATTCTTGGGTTCGATTTGAATACGGCGCTGAATAAGGCCCGGCGAGACTCGATCCAGTTGGCTTGAGGCCGGCTTTTTAAGCGCTGTCCTTTTACTTTGAATCCATGAACATGCGACTCTTCTTTTTGACCCTTTTGTTGTCTTTTGCTGCGGTGGGTTCCGCTCAGTCCTTGGCGGGACGCTGGAAAACCATCGATGATGAGACCGGGCGGGTCAAAAGCATCGTTGAGATGACAGAAAGAAATGGACTTTTCTTTGGGGAGGTTGTAGAGCTGTTTCGTCTTCCTGACGAGGATCAGGATCCCCATTGCGTCGAGTGTGATGACGATCGAAAGGACCAGCGCGTCCTAGGAATGGACATTGTCCGCGACATGGAAACAGACGAGGGAGAATGGAATGAAGGCTCCATTTGTGACCCCAAGAATGGCAAGGTCTACGGGTGCAAAATGTGGTTTGAAGAAGGCGAGCCCAACGTGCTCAAAGTCCGCGGTTATTGGGGCTTCATTTACCGCACCCAAGAGTGGATGCGCCAATAAGCAAGGGTCAAACCCACTTGGCCAGCCAAGGGAACTTCTGAACCGCAAAATCAACCCCTTCTGGAATGAGGTTCAGTCGGGTTGCAGCCCAGGCGGTCCAAAGGGTAACCAATCCGCTTTTGAGAAAGATGACGGACACGGCTGGCCAGTTGGGGTTCCATTGCATCAAAAGCACTGCTGGAAGGAGCAACACCGTCAAGGTGAGGAGGGTACGTTTTTCCGGGATGAATCGGTTCCAGATGTGCCATATGATGACCTGTCGTACAAGAACAGAGATGCCGATGGAAATGAACGTGGCCAAAGCGGCCCCGAGAAGTCCGAGCCCAAGGCCACCATCGGGAATAAAGAGAAAGTTGAGAGGAATGGCGAGCAAGACAGCGAACCACTTCACGAAGACCATCTTTTTAAAGTGATCGGATTGTGCGAGCAAAATGCCCGAACCGGTGGAGGAGGAGAGGATCATTTTGATGAGTCCGATCACCAAAATCACCCACCCCAGTTCTTGAAAGCCAGAAGGCAATACAGCATTGATTTGGGGTGTGGTGACCCAAATGCAGGTTAGAATCCATCCGCAACCGAGCAGCAGGTGGCGATGACTTAAACCTGTGAGGCGTTCAATCTCCAAATTGTCGTTCCGGTCCAATGCGCTTGAGATAAGTGGCCGCAGCAACTTTTGGGATGACCGCATGGGGATAGAGGACACTGTGGCGATGAAGGCTGCGACGGTGAATGCGGGGACATGTTCGAGGCCCATCAGGTTGCCAACCATAATGATGTCGAGCTGATTGAGGATAATCCATGCGCCACTGCCCAGAATCAAGGCCCCTCCATATTGGCGGATTTCTTTTCGCTTGGGTGTTCTGCCCACCCCCCTGAGGTCCAGCCTCAAATGATTGGCCATTGCCTGGGCCAGAAGCACCAAGAGCACGAAGACATGGAGTCCAACAAAAGCAGGCAGAAAGGATGTGCTTCCAAGCCAGCCTAAACCCAGAGCAAGTGCCAGGCACAAGTAACCCAGTTTGAATACTGTTTCCTGCGCGAATGTGGTGAGGGCAGTTTTCAGTTTGGTGGTCAGGAATCCTGCGAGAAAGAGTTGTGCGGTTTGGATTCCAGCCAAGATGGCGATTGGGCGAACTGCCCTTCTATTCTGCCCTTCGAGACTCAACATGTCGGCAATGCCTTCTGGAAAGATCAAGGCTGGCAAAGCCACAAAACCGGTGAAAAGAACGATGGGTGGCCAGAGCAGTGTGCCCAAGAGCCTCGGGACTTGTTGCAGACGACCCATGCTTGCTGAGTAGCGGTTCATGGCGGCAGGGGCCCCAAAAAGCAAGATTGGGGCGAGCAAAGAGGCCCATGCTGCAGCTGACCCGGATCAGTCCCCATTCTGCCAAATCGTCTGAAAAGGCCCATGGCAAAACGACCAAATTGTTGAGGCCACCGAGCACAAAAGCCAGCAGTATGCTGAAGAAATTGCGCATGGCCTGCGCGGGAACGCCAATTCGTGCCATGTTATGGGGTCTTCGGGAATAGGGTGCTGGTTGACCTTGTGCGTTTTGTTGCACGCGGGTTTCTTGTCCAACTCATCCAGGTGACCATGGATGGGTTTGGCTCAGATTTCACCTTGTTCAGGATTTGGAGCGTCTCCTCTGTCATTGTTCATGCCCGGACCATTCCATTGATGGGCGAGGTTGTTTGGCCTTGCTCTATGCCTAAATCTACTCCAGCACCAAGCAATCTGCGCAGTATCGACTTTCCTCGTTGTGGGAAATCGTGTCTTCCGCGGAATCGGGAACGAGTGATGAAATGATTTTCCGAAGCCAAGATTGAAGTTTCAGGTCATGCTCTTTGGTGAGGTTGCTGTCGCCCTCCCATTTTAAAGTCAGCAAGCTGTGCTTGTCTCGTGGGCCTTTGCGACCTGCGCGAATGGTGGATCGGATGTGTTCCGCCTGTGGATGCGAAGCCCGAAGCATGGCAGCGTACAAAAGCAGTTGAAGCGCTTTCGCGTGCTTTCCGTCTTTCAGTTTGTCTTCCCAGTCTTCCTTCAGGACCAATTCACTGCCTTCGACTTTGCCTGTTTTGTAGTCCAGTACGTGCCAGGTGACGGCCCCATTTTTTTCATGCGTTTCCACGCGATCGGCCACCCCGCGGAATGCGATTTTCCGCCCGTCTTCCATGGTGAAAGTCCGGCGTAAATTCTCCTCGAGGCCGATCAGTTGAACGGTTTCGTTGTTGGGCCAATTCCGCAGTTCATCTCGGACCCAACGTCCAATCATTGCGGCGGCCATGCGAAGCACAAGAACATTTTCCCCCACATCGGTTGCGGCGCCTTTTTTGGTCAGTTTCAAGGCTTCTTCCAATCGGGGCTTGACCTCTTTCGCAAGGTTTTTTAGGTCACTCGGATGGAGCTGATGTCCCACCGATTTTTTCAGGCCCAGTTCGATGGCTTTGTGAATGACCGTTCCAATGGTGCTGGCCTCGAGGTGCTCTTCAACGGTGTCGGCTTCACCGAGGCCCAAGACATAGCGGTAGTGGAATTGGCGGTTGCATTGGATGGCTTGATTGAGTGCCGAAGGGCTGATTCCGTTGAGCAGGATGTGATCCAATGCAGAGCGGCTTGGGTCGGTCCATTTCAGGTCGGGAACAGCGGGAGGGGCATCGGGTAGAGGGGTCGACCAACTCTGGTGGCGGACCTGCACGCTTGGCAGGGCTTCTTTGGCCCAACGTGACAGCTGAGCAATGTGACGGCTCGGCTCTGTCCCACCATCTCCCAAATCTGCTCCAACGTGCACCAAGTGCACTTTTTTGGCCTTGTGCAAGAGGCGATGCAGGTAGGCTGCGAAGATGCCGTCGCGTTCGGGACGCCCTGGAAGTCCGTTGGCCCGCTGTAAATCCAATGGCATGAAGCTCGGAGGAGGACTGCCGTCGGGCAGGGTGCCTTCATTGACATCGAGCACGAAGACTTCGTCAAAATCCAATCCCCTGCTCTCCAACAGACCCATGACCTGAAGGCCTTCGAATGGTTCGCCTTCTAGGTCAACCGCATGCTGCCCCATCCAGCGCTGAAGTTGGGAACGTGCTTCTGCCAATTCTGGTTCGCGTCCCAAGCGGTCGATGCACCGCATGTGCAAAGCCACGAGGTCTCGAAACCCTGCCCATGCCGCAGCCAACCAAGGATCGTCTAGGTCCTTTCCTGATTCAGACGACCATTGAGCCAGCGACTCCAGCATGGCTGCAGTTCCATCGCTTCTTTGCGTTTTGGAGATTTCAAGCCCTGTCCACCAAGGGCTCAATGCGCGTTGGATGGCGGGGAAATCCTCCAGGTCTTCTTTTCTTAAGCGAATCCAAGTGCGGTCGGAACAGGTCTTGGTGAGGGCCGCTATGTTGGCTGAGGCCTTTGGCTGAAGGACCCGGGTGAATGGGTGTGCCAGCAAGGCGCGAACGCGGCTGTGGTGCAAACGCCCTCGGTCGTTCTGCAAGCCCATGGCGATGGACAGAAAACTGCGCAAAGGGGTTTTGTCCAAGGGGACACCCATGGTGAGGTTGACTTGACCGACGCTGGGAGGAAGGGCGTTCAATACCGTGGGGGCCAAATCTGCGGAAGGCAGGATGATGCCGATCCGGTCCAATCCCTCGTCACCATTCCTTTCCAAGGATTGCCGGATGTACTGGGTTTGTAAGGTCCGTGAGCTGCACGTGACCATGTTCCATTCTCGGGAATGCATGCCGGACATCTCGGTGGCGTCTTGCATGGGGTGTGGCAAACTGTCCCATTGGTTGTTGGGCACCATGTCTCGGATGAACCGCCCCGCTTCCATGCCATTGCGCACATAAGAGGGGTCTGTGTCCCAAATCCACTCGGCTTTTCCAGCCCTCACCATGCGCTCAACGGTGCGCCGTTCGGCCGGGGTCATGGCATTGGCGCCTGCCATCCAAACCGGTCCTTGGACTTGTCCCAACCAGCCATCGTCTTCGGCCATGCGGCGCAGCAATTTGGCCGTGGTGGTGCACCCTGACTTTTCGAGGTGACCATGGAAAGCCTCATACAATGGCAAAAGGGCATTCCATTGTTCAAGAAACCGCAACTGACCCGGGGTCAATGGGGACTCCCCAAAACTCCAGGACTCAATGTCTTTGATGTTGCGCAAATCGCGGAACACCTGTCGGGCCTCGAGAAGATGGTGGTCGATTTGACTGAAATCTCCCATTGCGGCGAGTCCCCAAGGCTGGAAACGCTCAAAAGAACCCCATTCGGGCAAGGAAAGTGTGGATCGGAGTGATTCAGCCACATCCTGCAGTTCCACCAAAAGCTCAAGCTTGCCTGGGGTGAACAAGCCCAGTTGCTCAGCTGACCATTCGCCGAGGGTCGAAAAGCGAGGAAGCCATGTTCCTGGAGGCGCCGTTTTGGCCATGGCATCGGCCAATTTTCGGGATGCCCTTCGACCGGGCAACAAAACGGTGATGCCGGACCATTGTTCTGAGGGAATGCCTTCCAACCGGGCCATCAGTCGGCCCAAGAAATCAGAGCCGTTGATCATGAGCGAAACCCGTTGCGCACAAACCGGAAAAAGGCTTTGGCTTGTTTGGGTTCGGTGAATACGGCTTTGATTTCGGCCCAAAGCCCCTTTTTCTCATGGGGTTGAGTTTCTTGCTTTTCGGGCGTGGAGGGCAACGGGCCAGGTTCTGTTTCAGATGGATCAACCCCGGCGTCCTTGAGAATTCCCAGAAGCGTATCGGCTTTTTTGAACCGCTCTTGGGCGGCTTTCCGGTGGCCATACTGCTCTTCGAGGAGTCCGAGGTTGTTGAGGGAAATGGCGTCTTCTGGATCCAATGCGATGGCCTTCTTGTAGTCTGAAATGGCGCCATCCACATCTTTCAGGGCCGAACGCATCCAAGCCCGAGAGGCATAGCGGTAGGGGTTGTTGGGTTCTTTGTCCACCGCCTTGTCCAATTCTTGTAAGGCCTCTTTTTGCCGGCCCAACTGAAAAATGCAGACTGCGCGGTCATGCAACAGGTTGCCGTCCGAGACCCCGTTTTCTAAGAGTTGGTCAAAACCAATCAGCGCCTTTGCCCATTGGCCTTCCTTGTAAAGGCCTTCGGTGGTGGCTCGGGTCAGCTTTGCTTCTTTCATGAGGTTGTAGGTTCGCACCATGTCCAAGGTCCAATATCCGCTGTGGTTGGCCTGGCCAGATGGAAGGTCAATTTATGCGCTCCCATCGGCTGAGCGATTGGTTGAACACCAAAAAATAGGCAATCGCCATGCCGTTCACGTTTTGGAGGTCATGACCTACCCAGATCGGCTCCGCATTCAGGATTTGATGGATTCATTGGAGGCTGGGGCGTTGGTCCAACTGAGCCGTCAGGAATATGAGCGTCAGATGGTGGACATGGAAAAGACCCCACGCATCGGATAGGCGGTTTGGCGACGTTCCTTTGAGACATGTCCTTGCTGCGCGATCATCCATTGGCCCCCCTCACCACATTTGGCTTGCAGGCTTCTGCCAAGCGGCTCTGGTCGTGCTCATCTCAGCAGGAAGTCCAGGAGGCATTGGCTCATGCCCGCTCAGAAGGCTGGCCGATCACGGTTTTGGGAGGAGGAAGCAATGTGCTTCTCACTGGAGATTTGGAGGGGTTGGTCTTGCACAATGGCATCCGGGGCATTGAATTGGTCAAAGAGGAAGGGGAGGATGTTTGGATCCGCGTTGGAGCGGGGGAGTCTTGGCATGGATTGGTGATGCAAACTTTGGATGAGGGTTGGTTTGGGTTGGAGAACCTGAGCTTGATCCCCGGCAGTGTTGGGGCGAGCCCCATGCAAAACATTGGTGCGTACGGCATTGAGCTTGAAGCGCGATTCCATGCTTTGGATGCAGTGGAGGTGGAGACAGGCGCAATGCGTTCTTTCTCGCACTCGGAATGCGAGTTTGGCTACCGGGAAAGTGTCTTTAAAAAGGAATTGAAGGGGGCCTACGTCATCACCCATGTGACGTTTCGATTGTCCCGTCGACCGGAGTTGCATTTGGATTATGGTGCCATCCGAGAAGAGCTAGAGAAAGCGGGCATTGACGACCCTTCGCCAAAGGACGTGTCCGATGCGGTGATCCGAATCCGGAAGAGCAAGTTGCCGGACCCATCAGAAGTGGGAAATGCAGGCAGTTTTTTCAAAAACCCGGTTCTGGATGACGCCCAATTCGCCGCGTTGAAATTGGCCCACCCCGATGTTCCTCATTACCCAGCGGCTGGAGGTGCAGGGACCAAGGTGGCTGCTGGGTGGCTGATTGACCGGTCGGGTTGGAAGGGCCACAACCGACAGACCCATGGCGTCCACGACCGTCAAGCCCTTGTTTTGGTGAACCATGGCGGAGCCACGGGGTCGGAGGTCTTGAAATTGGCGGAAGACATTCAGGCCGATGTGCTGGCCAAATTCGGGGTGTCGTTGGAGCGTGAAGTCAACGTTCTTCCGTTGCCCTGAGGCCCTTTTAGAATTCTGCGCAAGGCAAGATTCTGTGCGGCCGGCTCCTCAGGTGGCTCGGGGTTTTCCACACGTAGCTCAAGGTGAGTTCATGGGCGCCATCGGACACGCCCCATCCCAGACTGGAGACGGTGATGTCATAGCTGTAGCCCACGCGGAAGTGGTCTTCCGTGAGCCCCAAAAGAAGGGACACCGCATCGTGATTGGGCGCGCCATCCGGGGCGGTTTTCATCAGGATTTGACGGTAGGACACACCGTAGGTCAAAAATGGGCTGTCGAAGCTGATTCCAAAGTCCATTTGATCGAAAGCCCCTTGACTGCGGTAGCCTGCAGCGATCAAAATGTCTTGGCTCATTCCCGTTGGGCCAGCTTGATAGGGGATGCGAACTCCGCCATGGGCACTGAACCAGATGGGCACGGGAGCGGTGGTGGCATCGGTGAGGCTTTCTGAGGGTGTGTTCAAGTGTCGACTGCTCATGCCAAGCCAAAAGCGCTTGCCATACACCACGCCTCCAGCGCCAACATCGAAGTAATTGCGCACCAATTGGAAGTTGGACAGGCCCTCTAAAGAGGAGGTGGCGCCACCATCGGCGACACCTCGGTTGAGCTGATCGCCAAACACCAAGTCTTGCCAATTCAAGAGGCCTCGGCTTCCCCAGCCAAGCTGCAATCCTGGTCTGAACGACAACTTGTCGCCCAAGGGGACTTCGTAGCTGTATTGAAAGGCGAAAGAGCTTGAACCCAAGGCACCTGTACCGGCTTCATCGGATGAAAAAATCACCCCCACGCCACTTCTGATTTTGGGGATAAAGACATCATAGGAGGCGCCGTAAGAGACGAAGCGTCCAGGCAGACCGGGCCACTGATTGCGGTAGTGGAAAGCGATTCGGTTTTCAAGCGTACCTCCAGCAAATGCAGGGTTGAGGTGCGGTGCTGCTGCATAGAACTGTGTCAGCTGAGCATCTTGAGCGCACAGCTGATTTGGAGCCACCAAAGTGACCATGGCCATGAGTCCGAGGAAGGGAAGGATCGGTCGAATGGAATTCATCTTCGAATCAGCGTTACGTCCCCAGCTTGTTCCACAGATGTGCCGTCGAGGAACACGGCGGCCACCTTCCATACATACACGTCTTGCTTGCAGAGCTTGCCTTGGAAAAAGCCATTCCAGCCCACCCCGGGTTCAGCGGTGCTGAAAATCTGCTCGCCCCACCGGTTGTATACCGAGAAACTATAGGCAATGGGCGTTCCTTGGAGTTGTGGGAAAAACACATTGTTGTCCCTCAGGTTGTCGTCGCCAAAGGCTTGGGCGCCTGACCCATCTCCTCCGAAAGTGGGGGTAAAGGCGCTGGGGACACCCACCGATCCTCCTTGAAATTCGATGATGCAGCCAGTGCGCTGAGTGCTGTCCGTGCACAAGGCGTTTTCTATGATCAAGTTGATCACTGGCGTCCCCGCTTCGCTGTAGGTGTGGGTCACGATGTCACCCTCGGGTATCGATTGTTCGCTGCCGTCTCCAAACTGCCACACATAGACAGCATCATCGTAGTTGAAGTTGGGGGTGAACTCGACAATGTCCCCGACTTCCACGCATTCAGCGGGGAACATCGTGAATCCAGCATTGACCTGTGGCAGCACCACGATGGTTTGCGTGTCCGCTGTTGCGTTTCCTCCCGGCCCGTAGGCTGTGACCCCCACTTGATACGTGCCAGGATCAAAGTAATTGAACCCAAGGGGGTTGTCGATGAGGTCCTGAATCACACGTGAACTGCCTTCTCCAAAGGTCCAAACAACACTGTCGATGACGCCTTCTACCGTTGGGTAAAAGCTGGCCTGCAGTGGAGCACAAGAGGTGGTGTCTCCCAAGAAGCTGATGTTGGGTGGCGGGGGAATGATGAGCACATCTTGCGAGAAGCTGTCGGTGCAACCAAAGTTGTCGAGGACCACAAAAAATGGTTTGAATGCCATGTGTCCCCTCGGGCCAGGATACGCTTTCGGAAACTGCGTCAAATTCTCCATTGCTGGTCACCTCCCAGAAGGTGGTGCCACCTGAAGGGACTTGGTTGAAGTCAATGATGTTGCTGAGGTAAGGAATGTCCACCAACACATCAGGGGTCGCAATGAAACTGGCTTCGGGCTGCCCCAGAATCACCACAGTGCCCGTGGTGGCATCCGTGCAACCGCTTTCGGGTGTGAACCACATTCAATGAAATGGGCAACACATCGTTGGTTTGTGGACCCGCGTTCACCGCATTGCTGTCCAAGGGAGGCACCATGGGTTCAAACCCGATGAGGGTGTCGTTGCCGATGGTCCAAGTCCATGAACCGGCGGCCACGCCTGCGGCGAGAGGAATGCCGGTGGAGAGGTTTTCCAGAACAAGATCACCGCCAAAGCACAAGGTGTCTGGGATGGAGAGCTGGGCGTCCACAATGGCAGGGATTTCAAAAGTCACTTCATCGGTGTCTGTGCAAGACCCAATGGTGGCGGTGACTGTGGCCACGGCTGTGTATCCCGTGCCGAGAGGATTGGGATAGGCATGTGAGACGCTATTGGCAGTGGTGGTTTCCGGTTCAGGGGCGAAAGGATCTCCGAAGGACCAAGTCAAATTGTCGGCATCTCCAGAATAGGAGAAGGTGGCGATGACTTCACACCCCGTCAACCCATCCACAGCCATTTGACCCACGGGCTGGGCGAACACAAGGACAGAATCCGTGTAGGAGGCATTGCACCCAGTGATGGGGTCAGTGGCGGTCAGTGTCACCGAATAGGTGGTGTCTGTTCCATTGCTTCCAGCCAGCCAGTTGGGGGCTGAGGGGGTGGCAGTGTTCAGGGTGTCGATGCCAAAAGGCGTGTCGATGATCCACTGTGACAGGGCGCTGCTGGGGACATTGACATCACTGACCACAAAGGCAATGGGTGCGCATCCATCATCGGGCAACACGAAACCTGCGGTGACCTCTTCCTCCACCGTCACTTCGGTGCTGGCTTCAGCTTGACATCCTTCAGCGCTGGTGGCCAGCACTGTCAACAAATGGTTGCCAGGCGACAGGGCCAAGGAGGTGTCGGGGTTGCCATTCCAAGGGTAAATGGTGCCCAAATCCACTTGAAGACTCCACGATGAGGCTCCGTCTTCACTGGTGATGGACCGCATGGGGTTCACAGGATCTGGTGCACAGAGTGCATCTTCTGCTTCAATGGTTGGGTTTGGCGTGGGGTGCACGGTCACAGTGGTTTCCGAAGAACCGGCGCAACCAAATACGCTGATGCCACTGGCAGAGAGGACGTACTCGCCTGGATCAGTGTACAGGTGCTGTTCAGCACCAGGGGGGTCGGGGTTGGCGGGGTCGCCAAAATCCCAATCTACACTGAGTGCAACCTGAGGTGGGGTTTGAACAACCAGCGGCGTGCAGCCGGTTTCTGCTTGCACTTGTGGTGCGAAAGCCGGCCGAACCAACAAGGTCGCTTCGTCTTGTGCAGAGCATCCATTGGGCCTAGCAACACTCAGAGCAATGCTCACCGTATCGGTGATGGATCCCGGATTGGTGAAGGTGAAGTTGAAGTCTTCGAAATCGCTGGTGATGGTGCCGTAATCCTGAGCAGCGACAGACCAAACGTCATCCACTTCCCAGAACCATTCTGGGGTTTCGCCCAAGTTGAACGCACTGCCTTCAAAGGCAAAGGCGAGGCCGCTGCAAATTTCTCCTCCATCGGTTTGCACGAATGGCGCTGGAGCGACAGCCACTTGTAACGCCGCTGAACTGGTGCAGCCGCCCGCGCCTGCTTCAACTGAAACTGCATAGAAAACAGTGTCTTCCCCGTTGTTGGGGGGCCAAGTGTGCGTACCGTCGGCATCGGGTCCCGTGTTGGATCCATGGCCGTAATCCCATGTGAAAGTGGAGGGCGAGGTGAGCCCGGTGGTGTCCACGGCTGTCAAGGCCAACATCATTGGACTGCACCCGGTGGTGTCGGTGTCTTGCAACTGGACGCCAGGGCGGGGAAGGATTTCGAAAGATTGGGCCAAGGTGTCGGTGCAACCGGCTGCGGTGGTCACCACAAGTTGCACTTCGGGTGTGCTTGCGGTGGTGTATTCCAAGGTTTGGAGGTCTCCCATCAACACGCTTCCATCTTCGAGGGTCCAAGCATATTCCACAATGGGTCCGCCCAGGGATTCGTTGGTGATGGAGGCCGTGCCGTTCAGTTCAGTGGGAATGCCAAGACAGGCGTCCACCACGGTGAATTGTGCGGCGGGGATGTCCGCCAAGGTCAAAACTTGGGTGTCGGTGTCGGAGCAACCATTGGCCGATGTCACGTCCAGTGTGAAGTTGAACATGCCCGGTCCGCTGAGATTCACGGGGTCGGGGCTTGACGTGGTTCCGATGGTTCCGACACCGTCCAAGGTCCAGGTGTAATCCAGCCCATTGAGGGAGGCGTCTTGCGGGGCCACGGTCAGGAAGCTGGCACAAGTGTCATTGGGCAAATCGAAATCTGCCACAGGAGGCACCAGCACTGTGACGGGGACCACGGCGGCTCCGATGCAGGTTGGAGCGGCGGTTGGGAAAACCTGAATGGTGGCCTCGAAAGTCCCCGCTTCATTGAACACATGTCCCGGTTGACTGGGGATGTTCTGAAATGGAATCAAACCATCCACCATGGCCACGGTGATGGAGAAGGGGCCGTCGCCATATGTGAAATTGAAGCTCAGGTCGTTCGCAGTTAGAGGAGGGTCAGCTGACCAATCCACGGTTTCAAACTGAAATGGTGCTCCTGGGCAGAGGGTGGATTCGCTTCCAGTGGCCGATACGCTCGGAGGCGGGGTCACCATGATGTCTTGGGTGACGGTGTCGATCCCGCAATGGTTCTCCGTGAACAAGGTCACGGTGTAGATTCCCGGGCCGGGAAAGGACAATGCATGGAACTGTTCACTGGCGCAGTCTCCTCCCCAATCGATCCAATCTGTCGGGTCTGGACCAGACCCGATGTAGGTGGCTCCACCAAACGTCCACTTTTCTCGCCTTGTGGTTCCGTTCCCTGAAAGGTTGTTGCCACTTGACGCGTCGCAACAATTCGGACAAGCGGCGTTTCCAACGGTGGTTTCATTGTCGGGCCAGCAAACCACAGGACTGGCCACATTGATTTCGGCTTTGTCCACATCCCAGGTCAAAAAGGCATTTCCCAGCGTGGCTTGTTTGTAGCCTGTCCCAACAATGGTGCCTCCTGGTACATAGGGGGCAGAGGCGCCCCTCACGGAGCAATGGTTGGAATAGGTCAAAGTCAAGGTGTGATCGCAATCTCCGGTCGAGCAATTCTCTGAGGTATAGACATGCTCTGCGCCCAGAATGCGAAAAATTTCGTCGCCTGTGTTCGATGTGAATCGGAGCGTGTCGAATGTGGGGTCGTCAAACACGTCTTGCATGGTGAAGACATCCTCTGCAGATCCGTCTCCCCAATCCAATGAGAAGCTCCAAGTCGGGCTAAAAGCCAAGTTGACATCAATTTTGGGCAAGCCCGCGAAAGGGGCGCACCCCGCGTTGCTGTCGCCATAAACCAGACCTGCGCCCGGTGTTTCGGGCTCATTCACAAGGATGCCTTCGGCACCGCTGGGGCAAGCTGCAGTGGTGACAACGATGGAGTAAGAATCCCAATCGGTGGCGTTGTAGGTGTGGGTGATCGGGGTGGTTCCGTCCCAATTTCCAATGTTTTCCGTGGGGGTCCCATCTCCCCAATTCACTTGCACATTGGTGTGAGTGGCGGGCTGAGCGGTCAATTCAAAGTTGAAGGGAGACGGATCAGCGGTTACGCTCGAAACGCACTGAAACCAATGGGGAGTGGTCAATGTGACCGGCAATTCAGCGATGGTTTCGGTGCCCAAGAATTGAGGGCATTGGGCGGAGGCACTTTGAACCCCTGTTGCGCAGAGAAGCAGAATCAAGGAAGAAAACCAAATGCGCGATGCCATAGATGTCCTTACGGAATCTTTGACGCTGGGGTTGCGACGGACCATTTTATGAATTTACCTGTGGCAACAGCCGTCTATTGGCACGGATGGCTGAATTGTCCACCTTGGATTGGTCACATCGTTGGTGGCCAATTGAGGTCAACTCGACACGTGGAGCATGTACAATACCGTCAGACCCGAAAGGAAGAGGAATCCCAACAACGCCGTGACTTTCAGCCCAAGACTGGGCCTGGCCTCACGGGGAAAAGAGGTCCGGGTGACCAAAATGAAAATGGCCAAGGCCGACGGCGGAGCCACGCAAAAACTCAGGATGTTGCCAAAATCCAGCAGCGTTCGAATGTCTTCGGGGAAGCCAATGATCAGCATCAAGGCTCCAATGGCAATGACGACCAGGCTGATTTGCTCGTGGGAAGAGCGGACGGGGGCATTTCTTAAAGCGGCAATGCCATGGCCAAAACTCCGGCTGAAGCCATCCAAACAAGCCACGCAGGTGCCCAGCATGGCCGCAAAGGCTGCCGAGCCGACCAAGGGGGCACTCCAAGAGCCCAAGACATCGGTGTAGAGCCCCACGATTCCCGCAGCGAAAGCCGCTGTTCCACTGGGCAAAGCCAAGTCGTTGGTGCGAAGCAAGAGGGCTCCGAGCAGCAAAAAACAAAGGGCGAGAAAGAGACAGAAGGCGTATCCCAAATTGAATTCGCGAACGGCAGACCTGAGCGTGGGGGTAAACCCCGTTTGCTTGTAACGCTCCAAGGTCCAGATGCTGATCCAAGGGCTCAGGTCCACGGCCGAAGGCATCCAGCCCAACAAGGCAATGAGAAAGGTAAATTCCACCCCAGTCCAAGGGTCGAACCCAATGGGCGCTGGTGGAACGGCAGAAAGCGGAGTGTGAAGCAGTGCTCCAATGGTGGCGCCCACAGTGCCCACGAGAAGCACAAGGCTAATGGCCTTGATGATGGTGTCCAAGGCGGCATACCGCCCCAGCATCAGAACGGCCACACATCCGGCCATGGTGATGACGGCCACATGGGGCGTGGCGTTGATTCCCAAAAAAGCAGAGACGCCAAAGAGGTTGTCGAGAAACGCTGCGGTGACAATGCCCACTCCGCCCATCACGAACAGGCAGGTGAAGGCCGTCAAAACCAAGTAGATCCAAGACGCCCAGCGTCCAAACGTGCGATAGCCTTGAATCAGAGATGTGCCAGTGGCATTGGCATATCGGGTGCCAAATTCAAAAAAAGGATACTTGGCCACATGGGCTGCCAAAATGGCCCAAAGCAGGGCAAAGCCGTAGTCCGCTCCTGCGCGTGTGGCCTGAACCAAGTGACTTGTACCAATGGCGGTCGACGCGAAAAGGATGCCGGGCCCAAGGGTCAACATCAGTCGGCGCACGTTCATGACTCAGTGCGGGTCTGAAAAGGCAGGGTTGTTCGCGAAAACGGTGTCGGTCAACGTCATCAAAAATGCGAGGAGGGCCTCTTTTTGCTGAGGTTGGAGCATCAATCCGCCAGAATTGTATTTCATGAAAGGATCGATGGTCGAAGAGGGGTGTCCCCCTGAATTGTAATGGTCAATCACCTCTGCAAGGGTGTTGAACCGGCCATCGTGCATGTACGGCGGCGTGAGGGTCACGTTGCGCAAAGTGGGCGTGCGGAACCGGCCACTGTCCAAGGCTTGTCCGGTGACGCCTGCCAGTCCTGGGTCCGCAGAAAAAGTGCTGTCCAGTCCATTGTTGTGGAACAGGTAATCTGAGAACTGGAGTCCGGCTTCGCCGTGGCAATGGAAGCAGTCTCCTCCAAATTGACCTCCAGTGACCATTTCTGGATCTCCCCCTTCTCGGTTGAAGATTTCATAGCCCATGAACTCTTGGTCGGTGAACGTGGCTTGTCCCCTTCTCCAGAGGTCAAACTTGCTGTTTGAAGAAACCATCGTTCTCAAGAATTGGGCGATGGCTTTGGCCACCTCTTCTGGGGTGATCTCGGCAGAGCCAAATGCCATGGTAAACCGTGCCGAATACGCTTCATCTGCATCCAATCGCGCCGTGGCTTCAGACCAAGGAAGGTTCATTTCCTCGGGGTGAGGTACGGGCTCCAGAATCTGCTCTTCAAGCGTGGCTGCCCGGCCATCCCAGAACAAATGTTGCACCCAGCCCATGTTGATGAGTGCCATGGCATTTCTCTGGCCTTGAGCACCTGTGACACCCGTGGATACCGGGTTCGGGTCTGCGAATGAAAAGGAGGGCAGGTGACAAGAGCCACAGCTCATGCTGCTGTCGGCGCTGAGTCCCTTTTCCCAAAACAGGAGACGCCCCAGCTCTACCGCTTCCACCGTCATCGGGTTGTCTGGAGGGATATCCAGGGGAGGAAAAAATGGGGGGATGTCGATTTCAAGGGCTGTGGTCCCGGGAGGATTGGGTTTGTTTACCACGGGATCCGGCCTGCAGCCTTCCGACATCAAAAACACCAAGGCAAGAACCGCCCAGGTGAAACTCAAGGGAAGCTGAAATAAGGAAAGGGACCTGCTTCGGTTCATTGAACCCCAATATCGGGCTTCTTTTCGGTTACTCTTTCACCAAGGTCACAGCCGCCCGCTGGGCATTCACGTACCGCACAGCCAACTCTGGATAGTCGCCAGTATGGGTGATGGGATCGACCTGAACATCGATGGTGTCATTGCCATGGATGAGAAAATCCAACAACTCGCCTTTGAGTGTGAAGTCGTGGTGGCTGCATTCTGTGACTTCCCAGGGTTGGTTGTACCGAACTTCAATCAGCTGGTCGTCTCCGCCGATGTGATAGGCGAAACCATGGGTGAAATTGTCTCCTCCAGTGGTGTCGGCTTTGCCGTCGAACTTGCTGAAGATGTATCCGGTGTTCCAACTCCAAAACATGCCGGCGCTCCCCGTAACACCCAATGGATGACTGTTGGGCCAAATGGTGGGGTCGGTGTCAGTGTTGATTTCGGCGGGAACGCCCAAATGCAGACGGAACCCATCGTAAGTGCCCGGCTCCACGATGTAGCTCCACTGGTTGTCTTCACCGGCATTCCAACGCTCTGCATCCGACAAACGGATGGCCCCAGTGTCGTTCAGCAATTCAATGGCGCCGAGGTAGATCGAAAACGTCTCCAGCCTAAGGTGATTGCCTTTGGCATCCAAAGCAGTGCGTCCAATCAAGACGCTGTCGCCATCAAATTGGAATCCGGCCGTGAGGGTCAATGTGCCGGGCCCTCCATGCATGGGGTCGGGCTTGCACCCAGTGGCCAAAAGCAAGAACCAACCAAAAGCGAAGGAGGCGGAAACAAAAAGAAAGCGCGCGTTCATGGTGTGAAGATGATGACGGATTAACGCAAAAACAGGGGGTCGGGTTGCAGAATTAGGGCCAATGGCTGTGAATGGAGCTTGGGTAGCACAGATGAAGGGTCGAACTTGACCGCATGGCATTGAGTACAATCGAAGGGCAGGTGCCCACAGGATTTAGGGTGTTGCGCGCATCCGCAGGCAGTGGCAAAACTTTCAAGTTGGTCGAGGCCTATTTGTCGTGCTGTTTGGGGTCGGATTCGGCCCTTCCTTTTCGTCGGATTTTGGCTTTGACCTTCACCAACAAGGCGGCACAAGAGATGAAGACCCGTGTGGTCAAGGAACTGGAAGTCTTGGCTGAATCCCACGAGCAGAGTCCGCATTTGGCGGGCATTGTGGAGGAGACCAAGTTGGATGGAGATGAGGTTGGACGTCGCGCCAGGTCCATGCGCACGGCCCTCAATCGGCATTATGGCGAACTGTCCATCATGACCCTCGACAAATTTGTCGGGGCTCTGGTTCGGGGGTTTGCCACAGACTTGCAGCTCGAGCACGACTTCTCCATAGAACTGGACACCCCACGCTTGCTGGAAAATGCCGTGGACCGTGTTCTGGAACAATTGGGCCAAGATCAAGACCTGACAGAATTGCTGGGCCGTTTTGTGGAGGAGGCTGTGAATGACGACCGGGATGCCAAGGTTCGACGGCAGTTGTTGGACATCGGAAAGTCCATCGATCAAGAGCAAATGCAGCCTTTGTTGAACAACCTCGATGGATGGTCGCCGTCTGATTTCATTGAGGTTCAGAACCGAATGGCCAAGGAAGTTCAGCGCCGGAAAAAAGCCATGATGGACCAAGCTGATGCCTTGTTGAAGGACTTGGATGCAGCAGATTTGGGAACGGTTTTCTACCGAAAATGGGTGACCTCCAATTGGCTCCCAAGGCTGGCCATGGGTCGGGTAGATGGGCCCACTGCCACCTTGATTCGGGGCATTGAGGAAGGACTGTGGGCCAAGAAGAACGACGCGTCAGGAGAAGCGGCGATTGCCCCTTTCCACGACCAGTTGGAGGCCATGGCGAAGATGGAAGGGGAGATGGGCCCCACCGAAGAAGGGAGACATCACCGCACCCAAGTCATGTTGGCGCGGTGGCTGCCATTGGTGGGGACATTGACGGCCCTTCGCTCCGCTCATGCGTCGGTTCAGCGGGATGAAAACGTGCGAACCTTGGGGACCTTGAATCGGATGATTTCCGAGGTCGTTCAAGGCAACCCCGCCCCTTACATTTTCGAGCGGACCGGAGAGAGGTACGATCACATCTTCATCGATGAGTTTCAGGACACCTCTGTGATGCAGTGGCAAAACTTGGCAGTTGCCATTGGGGAGACCTTGGGCCATGGCCAGTTGTCGCTGGTGGTTGGCGATGCCAAGCAGGCCATTTACCGTTGGAGAAATGGTGACCACCGCCAACTTCAGAACCTGCCTGACTTGACGAGTGACCGTTCGGAGCGTTTGCCGGAGTCTTTGATGGACGCGGCTGGGTTGATGAAGAATGACTTTGACCTGAGGCTCATCCAAGACAATTGGCGGAGTGCGCCCGAAGTGGTGGACTTCAACAACCGTGTTTTTGCCGCCTTGGGTTCTCAGCTTGGGGGGGATTTGAGCGACGTCTATTCCGATGTGAAGCAAATTCCGCGCAAGGAATTTCCGGGGGGCGTCGAGGTGGAGGTGCTTCAAGGCAAGACATCAGATGACCGCTTTGAAGAGGTGAGCCAATGGATGGTGTCTCGCATTCGACAATCCCTTGAGGACGGATTCCAAGCCCATGAAATTGCCCTGTTGGTGCGCACCAACAAAGAGGCCAAGCGCTTGGCGGAATGTCTGTTGTCGTGCACTCCGAAAATTGTTCCGTTCACCGATGAGAGTTTGGCTTTGGGGCGCCACCCGGCAGCCTTGGCTGTGGTCCACCTGTTGGAAGCCATGGAGGAACCTGGCGAGCCGGGCCCAGTGCTGAAGTTTGTCCAGGCCTGGGGAGCGATTCAACAAGAACATCAGCAGCCGTGGGACGAAGCGGCCTTGTTGATGGAGCATCACAAGGAGCACACTTACCCCCGAAAGGATGGTTCCGAAGGGCGATTCGGTGTCTTGGATGGACCCGCGGTCTTGACGGCAGTGATCCCAGATTTTGAACCTGAGAAATGGTCGGCCCCTGCCTTTGGCGGAGTCTGTAGGGTTGATTTTGCGCAAGCTGAATTTGGACATGCGGTATCCGGCCCATTCCGAAGCCTTGCTGGAATTGACGAGCGAGCGCGCCGCGATGGACATGGGTCGACCCGGCTTTTTGTCCCATTGGTACCGGAAGGGTTCTCAGCAATCCATTCGGGTGTTGCCTGGACCTCATTCTGTTCGCATCCTCACCGTTCACAAAAGCAAAGGCCTCCAATACCCCGTCGTCATCACGCGTTTCGACGATGCGAGAATCCACAAGAATGACACCTTGATGCCCGCGCGATTTGCCGACTCAGATTATGGGATTCCCGGTTTGGTGGCCCCGGTCTCTGTGCTCAAGGAAACCGCTGTGCATTCGATTTGGGAGCAGGAACGCGACCAGCAAAGGTTCGATGTGACCAATGTGGCCTACGTCTGCGCGACACGCGCAGAAGTGCGCTTGCATGTGGTCATCGATGTGGAAAAACCGGAATGGCGCGGTGAAGAGTGGCCAGGGACAGTGGGCAGGTCCATGGCCCGTGGAATTGAAGACGCTTTGGGTTGTGATTTGACGTCGGGTCCATACATCAGCGAGGGCTTCGACCGCTCGGGTCCTTTGGAACGGCAGGTGTCTTCCGACGACATGGAGGCCTGCTCGATTCCGGGCTTTGCCTTCCACGGGATTCCCACGGAAATGATCACCGGGCAAAACCGCGATTTGGACCGGCCTGTTTTGGGAGCGATGGATCGGAAAACTTTTGGTACCGCTGTTCATGCTCAACTGGCCCGGATTCAAAAGTCGTCCGACTTGAAACAAGTTTTGGGTCAACCATGGCCGTGGTCACGCTACAGAAAGTCAGACTGGGAAGAAGTGCTTGATGCGGTTCAGGAGGCGGTGAAACACCCGGCCATGAAGGCTTGGTTTGACGGTTCAGGCGAGGTGCACAACGAGCGGGAACTGGTCGGCATAGAAAGGACCATTGTGCGTCCCGACCGCGTGGTGTTTCAGGAGAACCATGTGGATGTCATTGACTTTAAAACCGGGATCGACCCGAGCGACAAAGAGCGCAAAAAACACGAAGGTCAGGTGCGGCAGTACATGACCGCCATTGCCCAGCGCGATGCCCGAAAAGTCAGGGGGTTTGTTTACTACTGCAGCTCAGGAGAGTGCGCAGAGGTGGCTCCGGTTTGAATCAGAGTTCGTGCTGATTTTGCACGTCATGCCCACCGTCAAGGAGGTACTTGTCTCGTTTGAACAAGGCCACATCTGAAGCCACCATTTCAGAGCAAAGTTCTTCCAGATTGGAAGTGGGGCTCCATCCCAATTTGTCTTTGGCCTTGGTGGCATCTCCGACCAGGAGCTCCACTTCTGTGGGCCTGAAATAGGCCGGGTCGACTTCCACCAAAACCTTCCCAGTGGCTTTGTCGATTCCTTTTTCATCTACCCCTTCTCCGATCCATTCCAAGGAGATGCCCACCTCTTTGAATGACATGTCGACGAAAGTGCGAATCGCCACAGTCCGTCCAGTGGCGAGCACATAGTCGTCGGCATGGTCCTGCTGAAGCATGCGCCACATGCCTTCTACATAATCTTTTGCGTGCCCCCAGTCCCGCTGCGCATCGAGATTGCCAAGGTGCAATTTTTCTTGCAGGCCCAAAGAGATTTTGGCGACGGCCCGGGTGATTTTGCGGGTGACAAAGGTCTCGCCCCGCAATGGGCTTTCGTGGTTGAAGAGAATGCCGTTCGAAGCATGAATCCCATAAGCTTCACGGTAATTCTTGACGATCCAAAAGCTGTACAGTTTGGCCACGCCATATGGACTGCGGGGATAGAATGGGGTGGTCTCTGATTGGGGAACCTCTTGAGCGAGTCCATAGAGCTCAGAAGTGGAGGCCTGATAGAACCTCACGTCTTTTTCCATGCCCAAAATTCGGATGGCCTCCAGCAGGCGCAATGTGCCCAGTCCATCGGCATTTGCGGTGTATTCAGGGGTGTCAAAGCTGACCTTGACATGGCTCATGGCTGCCAGGTTGTAGATCTCGTGAGGCTTGACCTCTTGGACGATGCGAATGAGGTTGGTGGAGTCGGTGAGGTCTCCATAGTGCAACTTCAATCGGATGTTGGTCTCGTGCGGGTCTTGGTACAGGTGATCGATTCGATCGGTGTTCAAGAGGGAGGCTCGGCGCTTGATGCCATGGACCTCGTAGCCTTTCTTGAGAAGAAGTTCGGTGAGGTAAGCTCCGTCTTGTCCTGTGATTCCAGTGATGAGCGCGCGTCGAGGGGTGGCCATGCTCAAATTTAAGTCGCGTTCAGGTCGCTGTGCTCGGCCAGGGGGTCTTTTCCACCATCGAGTTGGTGAGCGACAAGTTCTTGGTATCGGCCTCCCTGCTTCATGAGTTCAGAATGGGAACCGAGCTCCACAATTTGACCGGCTTCCAGTACGGCGATTCGATCGGCAGAGCGGACGGTAGACAGCCTGTGTGCAATCACCAAAGAGGTGCGGTTTTGCATCAACCGTTCCAGTGCGGATTGGATGGCTTTTTCACTCACGGCATCCAAGGCGCTGGTGGCCTCGTCGAGCAAGAGCAGCTCGGGGTCGCGAAGGAAGGCCCTGGCCAAGGCAATGCGTTGTCGCTGACCTCCTGAAAGCTGAATGCCGCGCTCGCCAACCAAGGTGCTGAAGCCCTCAGGGAAATCTTCAATGAAGGCCAATGCCAGTGCGTCCGAGGCTGCCTGACGAACGTCCTCTTGGGAGGCGTCCGGACGTCCATATCGAATGTTCTCCTCTATGGTTCCTCCAAACAAAATGACCTCCTGAGGAACCAAGGCCATTCGCCTTCGCATGGTGGTTAAATCCTGCTTCTCAAGGGACACTCCGTCGAGCAGCAACTCCCCCGAAGTGGGGGTTCGGAACGCGGTGATGAGGCTGGCAAGGGTGGATTTTCCGGCGCCTGATCCCCCAACCAATGCGAGGGTTTCTCCGGCCCTGACTTCAAGGTTGATGCCGGCGAGGACTTGCACGTCTGGGCGGTTGGGATAGTGGTAGCCGAGATCGTTGAACTGCACAGAGAGGCCACGGGTGGTGGCTTGGACCCGCTCTGGTTCAGGGGTGAGGTCAACGGCTTCACGATCGCGTTCGATCAAGTCCATGACCTCTTCAATGGCTCCAAATCCACGCTGGAGTTCGCCGAAGATGTTGGCGATGCCTCCGATGCTTCCGGCGACCAAGCCCGTCATGAGCAGAAAGCTGAAAAATTGCTCGGAGGTGAGTTCTCCGGATTGGAGCATGCTGGCCCCTTGGAACAGCACCAAGGTGATGGCTCCAAAAATCATGATGATGATGAAGCTGGCAAAAGCCCCGCGCCAGAGCGCTGTGCGCAAGGCAATGCCCCTGACTTCTTCCACCCTCTCCCTGTATCGAGCCATCTCAAAGGCTTCACGGGCAAAGGCCTTCACGCTCACGATGCCGGTCAAGGTCTCGGACACGATGGTGTTGGACTCCGCCACCGCGCCTTGGGTCTTTTTGGAGAGCTTCCGAATGAAACGGCCAAACCCCATCGCGGCCAGCATGGCCACCGGCAATGTGCCCAGCATCAGAAAGGTCAACTTCCAGCTGAAGGTCATCAGGGCCAGAAGTCCTCCTCCAATGATGATGCTTTGTCGCACCAACTCCGCCAGAACGGTGGTAAAAGTGTCGCGAATCGCTTCAATGTCGGCTGCAATGCGGCTGCCCAAATCACCCACCCTCCTGGAGTCAAAGAAGTCCATCTTTTGGGTGATCATGCTGGCAAAAGCATCCATCCTGAGGGCCTTGAGCATTCGTGTGGTGATCTCTCCAAAGAGCCACAACCGAATGAATGACAGCGCGGATTGCAAAACGAGAACGGCGAAAATGGCCAGGCCAATCTGTTTCAGGTCGCTGCCATCGATGGGCAAAGGCAGGTCAAATCCGCTGGGAGATGCAGGATCAACACCGACGCCGCCCAGCTGCCCCCAGAGTCGGGTCACCAGAAGGGTCAGTACCCCGGAAAGGGTGATCAGGACAATGCCAAAGGCGAATTTGATGCGGTGCGGGCGCAGGTAGGGCGCGATTCTTCCAAACTGCAAAAAGCCTTCCCGGTTCAGTTTCCCTTTGCGGGGAGGTTCTCCTTTGGGGTCGGTGGGGGGGGTGCGACGGCGGGCCAAATCAGGTCAAATTCCGATTAGGGACAAAGCTAAACTGCCGCATCTTGCCGAGGGAATCGAAGGGTGCAAGATGTTGTGCACTTCAATTGGATGGATTTCTCGAGTCGTTGCCTATCTTTGCGCTCCCGATTTTGAATTCACTTAGTTATGAAACGGACATTCCAACCCTCGGTTCGCAAGCGTCGCAACAAGCACGGATTTCGTGAGCGCATGGCATCAGTTGGCGGCCGCGCCGTCCTTTCTGCCCGCCGCCGCAAGGGCCGCAAGAAGTTGTCTGTCTCCGACGAGCGCCGCCACAAAGGCATCGAGCGTTGATTGAATTCAATCCAAAGCATTGAAAAAGGCGTCCCATGGGACGCCTTTTTGTTTGGGCCATTTTTTGAAGATTCACCCCGGGAATGTGCATGCAGCGAGCCATGTATCGGGCTGTTTTGCCGAATTCGGTTCTGAGGATGGCAAGAGGGAAGGCGAGGAGGGAGGTGACGCGGCCGGACCGAGGTTGTGCCAGCGGAGGATCAAAGGTTGATTTTGCGAAACCGCGATCAATTGTGCCGAGTGTGGATGCACCGAAGTCCAAGTCAGGCCATTCAAGAAGTCGACCCCCGTTCCAAACACCTTAAAGGCGGCTTCTTTGGCGGTCCAAATCTTGCACAGGGTGGTGAGGCTGTCTCCAAATTGATCCAGTACCGGTTGATCATGGGGTCCAACGTAACGGCGGCGGACCTTTTCTAAACGAGACGAAGCCTCTTCTAAATCGATGCCGATTGGCGCTGGACTGCGCGCGGCAGCCACCCAGCCTCCACCATGGGACAGGCTGCAGTATTCTGTCCCCAACCTCGGGCGGCCTGAAACCTCTTTGGAGGGTTCCGGCCATCCATGTTGCTGGAGGAGAATGGACATGGTGGCCCGTTGTTCATCAATGCCGCCCAATGCCGGCAGGCCAATGACGGGGAATTCCGTTTCAGGAACCGGTATGGAGAAGCCAGAATTGGGCATAAAAGGCGCAAGGAAACAAATCCCGGGCAAAGCTGTGTTAAGTCTGTTAATCAGAACATTGTCACGGCTATCTTTGCCGCAAATATTACCCAGCGCATGAGCGTTACCAACACCACCACTCCACTCCCTTACAAGGTCAAGGACATCAACTTGGCTGAATGGGGCAGAAAGGAAATTCAACTTGCTGAAGCCGAGATGCCGGGCCTGATGGCCTTGCGTGAGCGCTATCGTAGCGAAAAGCCTTTGGCCGGCGCACGTGTGGCAGGATGCCTCCACATGACCATCCAGACGGCTGTTTTGATCGAGACCCTCGTTGAGCTCGGAGCCGACGTGACTTGGTCCAGCTGTAACATCTTCTCTACGCAGGATCACGCTGCTGCCGCCATTGCCGCAGCTGGCATTCCAGTGTATGCTTGGAAGGGCATGACCGAGGAAGAGTACGAGTGGTGCATTGAGCAGACCTTGTTCTTCGGTGAAGCGCGCGAGCCTCTGAATATGATTTTGGATGACGGAGGTGACCTCACCAATGTGATCTTGGACCAGCATCCAGAATTGGCGGGTGGAATCAAGGGCATCTCTGAGGAGACCACCACGGGTGTTCTGCGCTTGTATGACCGGGAAAAGAATGGGACGTTGCCCATGCCGGCCATCAATGTGAACGACAGTGTCACCAAAAGCAAGTTCGACAATAAGTATGGCTGCCGTGAGTCCTGTGTGGACGCCATCCGCCGAGCCACCGACATCATGATGGCCGGAAAGGTCGCATGTGTGGCCGGATTTGGCGACGTGGGCAAGGGCTCTGCCGACAGCCTGCGCAATGCAGGGTGCCGTGTGATTGTGAGCGAAATCGACCCCATTTGTGCGCTCCAAGCTGCCATGGAGGGATACGAGGTGAAGCCATTTGTGGATGCTTGCTCTGAGGCAGACATCGTGGTGACCGCCACAGGAAACAAGGACATTGTGGCCGAGCCGCATTTCCGCGCCATGAAGGACAAAGCCATTGTCTGCAACATTGGTCACTTCGACAATGAGATCGATGTCGCTTGGCTCAATGACAACTATGGTTCTTCATTCGACAACATCAAGCCACAGGTGGACAAGTACACCATCGATGGAAAGGACATCATCCTGCTCGCCGAGGGCCGACTGGTGAACCTCGGTTGTGCCACGGGTCACCCTTCTTTTGTGATGAGTGCCAGCTTCACCAACCAGACGATTGCTCAAATCGAGTTGTGGAACAACAACGACAATTACGAGAACAAGGTGTACACCTTGCCCAAGCACCTCGACGAGGAAGTGGCGCGTTTGCACCTCGAGAAGATTGGAGTGGTCTTGGAGGTTCTCAGCCAGGAGCAGGCCGACTACATCGGAGTTCCAGTGAATGGCCCGTACAAGGGAGATGCCTACCGTTACTGATCGGAAGCATCTTCTGCCCAAAGAAAAACCCCAACTCATTTGAGTTGGGGTTTTTTCTTGCCCTGCTGCGGTGAGACGGGGTCAGTTTCGAATCGACAAAACAGGAGGAATCCACGTTGTGGTATAGCGTTCCAGTGGGGCAGTCGTGGGCCCCTGAATGATGGAGCCGTCGAAGATGTACCACTCGGATTCACTACACGGGTCTTCGATGGTGTAGCCATCTTGAGACAGGCTGCACTGACATCCCGCGTCCACATCAAAGGTGGCATGGCGATCGAGTACAACGAATTCATCGAGGGTGTATCGGTATACAATCAAGCCCCGGCTGCCGCCGGAGATGTAGAGCCAATTGCCGGGGAAATTCAAATTGTTGTAAGCCGGGAGATTCAGATTCAGGTCGACTTGCACATCCACGTAGGGAATGACCCCAGGGGTGTCTTGGCATCCCATCATGGGCAGGCTCACGAGGGTGGTGATGCACAGAAGTCGAGAAAGAGTGATGGGCATTATGGATGGGGGTTGCGAAGGCCGAGCGGGTCTTTTGGACGGCCAGGCACAAAGTCTTTGAAATAGAACGGTTCGAATTCACCCACGTCTTCGAATTGTCCAGATTGCCACAAAATCATGGCTTCGGGAATCAAGTCGGCGGCAGTGGGGAAGGCTTGTTCGAATTGCCACTCCGATGGATGAGACCCGAGTGCTTCACGGCACTTTTCAGCTCCATCTCCAATCAAAAGGGCGGGACCATGGCCCAAATCTTGCCGGAAAGTGCCATCGACAACCATTGCGGCGACCTCTCCTTTTTCATCGAACGTGTAAAGTTCCATTCGGCGCGCATCCACGGCGGGTATGATTCGGTTGGGACGCCCCGCAAACTCAGGATGCAGGGACTCGCCCAAGTGTTGAAGTGCGCGAAGGGGGGAGGGGGCGAGCAAGGGAATTCCCAAGCCAGCACACATGCCTTTGGCGGCAGAAGTGCCAATTCGCAGCCCAGTGAATGACCCCGGCCCTTTTCCTATGGCGATGGCGGTCAGGTCGGTGCGCTGGGTGTGGGTGTCGATGAGGAGTTCATCGATGAGCAAATGAAGGCGCTCGGCGTGTTGGTGTTTTTCGCTTGATTCGTCGCGCCTGGCGACGCACGACCCTTCGGCTGAAGCCAAGGCCACAGAACAATTCAGGGTGGAAGTCTCCAGCAGGAGGATCATCGCTTCAATTCACGGAGATGGACGCAGAAATCCCAGGCCGACTGACACTGTTCAGCTCCCCTTCACTTGAGCCTACGGCATCTCCATCTTGGAGCCTACGGCTGAGCAGGTCATAGGGCCCTGTGATCACCTTAGCGCCCTCAGGGAGGCTGTTGAGCACTTCGATGTTGGCGTTGTCTTGAATGCCCGTTTGGATGTTGTAGCGGAGGGCTTTCCCATCTTCAAGGAGGAATACGCACAGTTGACTTTCGGTGCTGTTGTCCGAAGTGTCTGGCCGCGTGGTGACCGCTTTGATGGGAACGGTGAGCACCTGTGCCTTCACCTCTGTTTCGATGTCGACTGTGGCCGACATTCCGGGCCGGAAGGGTGTCCAAGTGCTGTCTTTTCCCGCGCTCAGGTCGGAATGTCCTCCTGAGAGGATGCGGACCTTGACGCTGAAGTTGGTGACGCTCTCCAAGCTCAGTCGGGCAGCCCCTGTGGCGTTCAATGCAGTGTTGCCAATTTCGGTCACCACGCCGAGGAACATGCGTTCGGTGTAGGCGTCGACCTCAATCCTCGCCGTATCGCCCAGCTCCACTTTCACGATGTCGGATTCGTTGACTTCAACGTCCACCTCCATGGCCCCCAACTCGGAGACGTTCATGATGACTTCTCCTTGGAAGGAGCCTATGCCTTGCACGCCCTCCCCTTCTTCTTTGACCAGGGCAGTCACGGTGCCCGATTGGGGAGACAGGATGACGGTTCTGCGCAGGTTGTCCTCGGCTTCCTTGACGGCTGCCTCGGCACTGCGGATGCTGAAGCCGCCAGACCGGACGTTTTGTTCTGCGGCCTCCAAGTCGGCTTCGGCGCTTTGAAAGGCCACTTCCGCCTGCTCAAAATCAGCAGCGCTCAAGACGCCTTTGTCGTACAAATCTTGGTTGCGGCGAAAGGCCAATTGCGCTGCTGAAAAAGCCGCTTTGCTCTGGGCCAAACGGGCCGAGGCGGTGGCGCGGTTGGATTTGGCATTGTCCAACGCCGCTTTGGCCTGGCTCAACCGGCTTTCGAAGATGTCAGGGTTGATTCGGGCCAGCAATTGACCTGCTGTGACCCTGTCTCCTTCTCGAACAGGCAGTTCGATGAGTTGGCCGCTGACTTCAGCGGATATTTTGACCTCAACTTCGGGTTGAATGCGGCCAGAAGCGATCACCGTTTCCACAATTCGGTTCTGACCCACGTCCTCGGTTTGAACGTTGGGGGCATCAGGTCCGCCGCCAAAGGCCAGGGCCAAGGCCACCATAACCACGACGGCGACGCCAAGGATGATGAGGGTGCGTTTTCCGAGTTTCATGCGCATTAAAGTTTGAAGCGCAGGCCGCGTCCCGAATAGAAATCCAGAATGGCGATGCGGAAGACCAAATCATAGCGGGAGCGAAGGGCTTGCAACCGGGCTGAATCGTATCGATTGCGGGCTTGCGTGTAATCAACTTGAGTGGAAGCCCCTTGCTCAAACCGCAGCTGAGCATTGTCGAAAGCGAGCTTGGCCGAGGCCTCTGAACGCTCTGCAGCGGCGAGGGTCTCGGTCGCGTTTCTCGCGTCGCGGTGGGCCCGCTCCACGGACTGTTGCAAGGTTTGTTTGGTCTGCTCCAATTGAAGTTCTGCCTGCTCGATCCCGACTTGGCTCCGTCGCGTTCCGTTTCGAACGGACCAGCCATTGAAAATGGGAATGGACAGACTGAAAAACAGGCTTTGGTTGACGTTGGATGACACTTGGTCCGAGAATGGCTTGGTCCGGTAATCGTTGTAGACCAAAGCGCTGGAAAGAACAGGCTCGAGTGTGTTTTGGGTGACGCCAATTGTGAAGAGCTGCAATTCGGGATCTCCGATGGGTTCTTGGGCAGCACCTGAGAAACCTGAGCCATAGCTCCAGCTGGCACTCAGCCTGGGCAACCCGACGGTTTTCGCCAAATCGAGTCCGATTTCCTGTTGACGAATTCTTGATGACCCAGCTTTGATTTCAGGAAAAGAAGTGAGGGCGGCATTGAGCACCTTATCCAAGCCCATCAGTGCGGGAAGGTTGCCCACATCGTTGAGGTTGGGGCGGTCAATGGTGAGGGCGTCGGCATCGTTCGGGCTGAGCCTCATCGATTGCGCCAATTGCAGACGTGCCAAGGACACTTCGCCTTCCGATGAAATCTTGGTGGATTGATCGGATGCGAGCTGAGCTTGAAGATCCAATAAGTCCGATTGTGGTGCAGCTCCGGCGTCGACAAAGGCCCGGATGCGGTCCACTTGAACCGATGTGGTTTGAACGTTGAGGACCGCGATGTCCAGCGCATCTTCGGCGAACATCAAACTGATGAAGGCACTCGCCACCTGCAGGGCCACGTCATTTTGGGTGCTTTCCAGATCTAGGCCCGCCGCCACTCTGCGTTCTTCGGCCTGTTCCAGCCTGAGGTGGTTGGACATGCCGGCAAAAAGGGTAATGCCCGAACCAATGCCCACCGAATTGGATCGAATTCTGGAGGTGGCAAATTGGTTGGTGAAGGGGTCAATGGTTTGGCCCCAATTGTAACCGTGGGAGGCACTGCCATTTAGGTTGGGCAAGAAGGCAGCCTTGGCCTCGTCTACGTCAATGTCATTGCCCTCTAGCCCAAGCTGCCCTTGACGGACTTGCAGGTTGTTGGCCTGAGCATGGGCAATGGCTCGCTCCAAGGACCAAGAGGTCCCTTGACCTTTCACCGCAAGGGTCAACGTCAAGAGGAAGAGAAAAGAAAGGGTTTTGGTGAAACGAAGGGGGAAAGGCTTCGATGGCATGGCGGGGGGACAGAGGTCGAAAGACACCCCGCAAAAGTACGTAGCCCACGTGAGCGGGCATGAGGTGTTGTGTCAGTATGCCAACACTTCAATTTCAACCCTGCGATTGGCTTCGTGTTGCCAAGCATACACAGGGTCAGGGAACAGCAAGGCATCGGAGCCATACCCGGCAGGATGAAGTCGGTCGGGATTGACCCCTTTGGCAACGAGCCACTGAATCAGGGCTTTAGACCTCTTGACGCTGGCTTTCCGGTAAAAGGCCCGTGACCTGCGGCCATCAGCGCCGTTTACATGACCGATGATGTTGATCTCGACGGTGGGGTTGGCTTGGAGCCAAGTCAAAAGCTCATCGGCTATGGTGAAGCTTTTGGGGTGGATCCGGTATTGATTGCCAATGAAGTGAATGCCCAAGATGTCGGTCTTCAGGCCGACTTCGAGAGGACGGAGTTTAATGTTGACGGTGCGCTCTTTAACAAGGTCTGGCCAGAATGATTCGGCGTAGAACATGAACCCTTGTTTGTGTCCAATCAAGGTGTGATGTCGGTGAGGCACAATCTGAAGCACAGTGTCTTGCAGAGATGTAAATCGCCCGGGTCTTCGGTTGTGATAACCGAAAAGGACCACATCACATGTGGTGGGTTGCCTTTCAGAATTCACTTGGAACCGAAAGCTGCCGAAATCCTGGGAGGACTTGCTCTCAACAATTGCGCGTTCGGCTCTGAATTGAGCGTGCGCCGAGGAAGTGGTGGTCAGAAGGAGAACTGTTGTGGCAGTCAACAGGCAAAATGTGGGCCATCGTAGATAAAAGGAAGGCTGGTCAAGCATGTGTGTAATATACACATTATTCGACTAAACCCCATTTTTTAACTACGAAAAAACCAAATATTCCGATTAATATGTAGGGCACAGCCATGATATAAAGGATGCCTTGGTTGATTCCTCGGCCCACGGCTCCCTCGGCTGCACTGTCCTCTGCCACGGCTTTGCACATGACACATTGGGCGTCCACATCCGCCAACATCAGGATGGCGGCCATCGCCAATGCGAATCGGGCAATAGAGACGGACCGCCGGGTCATTCAGTGAGGGTAGTAAGGTGAGATCATCAAATACACAATCACCCCTGTCGCCGTTACATACAGCCACATCGGCATGGTGATTTTGGCAATTTTCCTGTGCTTGGCCACATCGCCCATCAAGCCCCGGGCGTAGCTGAACAAAGCCAATGGGACAATGGCAACAGACAGCAAGATGTGGCTGACGAGTACGATGAAATAGACAGTCCGGATGGCGCCTTCACCACCAAATTTCGTGGAGTCGGTGAGCATGTGAAAGGTCACATAGCTCGTCAAAAAGAGCGCCGACAATGCCAAAGCCGCTGTGTTGAGGATTTTGTGTCTTTGGACTTTCCCTTTGCGAATCGAAATGAAGCTGGCCAGCAAGCAGCAAAATGCGGAGGCATTGAAAATGGCATTCAGCCTCGGCAGCCAATAAACCTGGCGTAAAGTTTCTTCAGAAAGGCCCTCTGCAGAGGGGATGAGGAACAACGCCACGACGATCAACGGAATGGCGATAGACAGGGTCCAGACAAACCGCCCGATGGCCTTGGGGTTGACTTGGTTGGCGTTCATGGGGTATGGGTCGGGGTCGGATCGGAATTGGCAATGAGGATGTACATGTCCTCTAACAACCCATCGACCTCTGAGGTTTTCGTTCCATCATAGGTTCCCCTGAGGCGTCCTTCAGTGTCCACAAGAATGATCTGATCGGAATGAAAAAAACCGCCTTCCGCCGTGTCGCTGGCCAATGCAGTCAACAAGTATCCCTCTTGAAGAAGGGGGTACAGGTCGGATTTTGGACCTGTGAGAAAACGCCAGAGGTCAGGGTCAGCACCCAGCCTGTCTGCATACCGCTTCATGCGATCAGGGGTGTCGTGGTCAGGGTCCACGGTATGGGTGACAATGCTGACCCGATCGCCAAGCCCTTCGGCAAGCAACCGATCGTGAACGCGCGAAAGTTGACTGCTGATCACAGGGCAAATGGTCGGGCAAGAGGTGAAAAATGCATCCGCCAGTCTGATTTTACCCGCGAAGTCCTTGTGGCTGCACTCCCTTCCCAACTGATCGGTCAAGGCAAATTTGGGCACGGTGTGGTAGAGGGTGTCTGATTCACCATCACCGGAGGGCATCCAATCCCGTGGTCCCAAAAAAGGCAGAGGGGGTGCTGCTTCCAGCAGGCTTTGCTTCTTCAAGCCCTCGAGTTTTCGTTTTTTCAGCAGTGCAATGTCTTCCACAGCTTCGCCCATTTCGTGTTCGCTTGAGGCGAGGTATTTCTGCCGGACATACCCTTGATCATCAATCAGCAAGAGGGTGGCAATGTTGTAGGGGTCATTGGGATCTCGGTCTACACCGAGGTCGAGGGTGATCAAGCTGTCGATTTGCGATTGTTCTCCGGTCAAGAAGCGCCACTTGTCTGGGTACCGGTTGTAACGCTCGTTGCGTGACACGTAGTTCAGCAGGCGCTCTGGGGTGTCATGCTCGGTGTCCAGGGAAATGCACAACAGGCCCACGTCGGGTTCATCGCGGTACCTCCAATTGGCCCACAACAATTGCTGGGTCAGTTGGGTGAGGTAGGGCGTTGACGCTGTATCGGTGGTCATGAAGGCGACCAACCAAAATGAATCAGAGAGCGAGGCTCGGGTTACCGAATTTCCTTGCTGGTCCACCAGATCAAAGTCGGGCAACCTTCTGGCATTCGCCGGACGTTCTACTCGGGTTCCGTCTTGAGCGAAGTAATCGAGGTCCCCGAATTCGTGCCGCATACCGCGGCCAAGGAACAAGAGAAGGAGAAGGGGCAGGCCCGGAAGGGCAGCCACCAAAAGAAACCGCTTCCAGACGCTTCGTTTGGACGGATTGGGGTGGCCCATAGGGGCTTAGTGGAACATCAAGTCCATCCCAAAGTGGGAGGCGCCTTCCGTCAAGGCGATGAAAATCAGATAGCCCACAAAAAGGAAGTAAGGGGCGATCACTGCGTTGCGCAAGTTTTTGCGCTCTTCACCCAAGTGCATGAAGCTCATCACGATATAGCCAGCTTTGAGCAAAGTCAAGATGATGAAGGTCCATTTGATGGCCGTCCATGTGAAAGTTTCTGACCGCTTAAACATCACGCCCATGCCCACCTCTACAGCCGTAATGGCGGAGAGGATGATGGTGACCATGTACACCTTCTTGCGGATAGCACGCCCTTGCTCTTCGCTGTGGTGGGCGTTCAGTGCGTAGCTGTCGTTGACTATGAGATCGTCGCGCTCCATGTCAGATGAGGTAGAAGAAGGTAAAAACAAAGACCCACACCAGGTCGACAAAGTGCCAATAGAGGCCCACTTTCTCGACCATTTCGTAGTGGTTGCGGCGTTCCATCACCCGGTTCAGAACCAGGAAAAAGACCACAATGTTGATGATCACACCTGAAAACACGTGGAATCCGTGAAAGCCAGTGATGAAGAAAAAGAAGTCGCTGTAGCTCTGCTGAACGGCATACTCGCTGTCGTGCAGGTTGGCTCCAAATGAGAAGTTTTCGGAGCGGGCTTCCCACAATGTGGCCATGGCCTCACCTTCAAGAACGGTTTCTCCCTCAACGTACTTGTTGATGGTCAGACCATGCAAGTGGGCTTCGTGGGGATGATCTCCAAGTTCGGTCAGGACCACATGGTCTGCATCACCACTGAGGGTCACCGCTGGATTGCCGTCCAAGTGCATCTCCATAAGGTGACCAAAATGGTGGTCCATGAAAACGGCCTCTCCGGCGTTCATCTCAATGGCATTGCCATCAGGTCCGGTGATGGTGACATCCTCAGCGAGCAAAAAGCTGCCGCCGCTGCCGTGAATGAAGTGACTCCATTCCCAAGCTTGGCTGCCCAAAAAGAAGAATCCACCGATGATGGTGAACGCCATCCACTTTAGAACTTCTTTCCTGTTGTTTCGGTGGCCTGCCTCTACGGCCAGCACCATGGTGACCGAGCTGACGATCAAAATGAAGGTCATCAAGGCTACATAAATCAGCGGGTATTGCCCCTCCAATCCTGGCAGAGCCCGGAAGACTTGTTCGCCAATGGGCCATGCTGCCGTTGAACCTGCACGGCTAAAGCCGTAGGCTACGAGCAGCCCTCCGAACGTCAAAGCGTCCGATACGAGGAAGTACCACATCATCATTTTGCCGTAGCTCACGCTGAACGGCGAGCGGCCTCCTTCCCAGAGAACTTCCTTCGATATTGCTTTGCTTGCCTCTCCCGACATGACGCTGATTTGCGCCGCAATATTACGCCATCCTCAGTGGATGAAGAAGAGGAAGGCGAACAGGTATATCCACAAGAGGCCCAGGAAGTGCCAATAGACCCCTGCAGTGTGCAATCTGACGGTGTCACCGGGATGGATGACCCCCTTCAAAATCCGCACCCCATTGACCACCAAGTAGGTCAATCCAAGCGCCAAATGGAGCAGGTGAATGAAGATGAGGATGTACAAATAACCCGCCGCGGAATTGGAAGTACGCACCACATCAATGCTGATGTCTCGGGACATCAAAACATCATCTGCAGCGAAAATTTCTCCAGTGGACGGGCGATAATTCAGCGGGACCCCATCCTGTGTAATGGTGAAGTCCTTGCCCCATTCTGCTGGGCCATTGATGAGGTTTTTGATGCTGTTCCAACGGTAGGCTTTGGCACCGCTGGCCGACTCATCGATGGTCCATCCCATGCCTTTCTGCTGCAATTCTTCCCAGCCTTGCCATTGCATCATGCTGAACCCAAGTCCCAGCGCAAAGGCGATGGCGAGGTGGATGAAGCTGGCTTGGGTTTTGCCTTGTTTCATGGACCGCAGGCTGAGGTACATGGGCAAAGAGCTTGCGATGATCAGGGCGTTGCTGATCCACAGGGCCCGAGGCGCTTCGATGTGAACCCAGTATTGGCCCACGTTGGATACGATGTAGGCCGACGTGAATCCTGCAAAAAGCATGACGACGGCGAAGAGGATGAAGTACATCAACATCTTCTTGGTGCGGTCACGGACTTCGGGATCCAATCCTTCGAATACGTCCATGCGCCCTTTGGGGGCTTCCTGTGCGGCTTCTTTGCTGTTCATGATGTGTAGGTGCACAGGGAGAACCATCCTGTGCCGATGTGGTTCAGGGGGTCTTGTCGAGTACGTACGTGAGTTGCACGATTGGGAGGTACAAGAAGCTCGCGAACATCAATTGACGTGCGTTTTTGACATCGAGATTGCGCCAAAGTCGATAGGCAGGGATCAAAAATCCGATGCCTGCCAGGATGGCCACCACAAAGGCAGCATCTCCCACCATGGGGGCATTTCCTGGAAGTGCCCATGGCAACAAACTGGCCGGAATGCAGAGCATGGTATAGATCAAAATTTGTCGGGCACTCACTTCAGAACGGCCTGATTGGAAGGGCAGCATCCGATACCCCGCCTTCAAATAATCTTCATGTGCCACCCAGGCAATGGCCCAAAAGTGGGGGAATTGCCACATGAATTGCACGGCAAAGAGGGTTCCCGGTTCAATGCCAAAACTGTGGGTGGCGGCCACGTACCCGAGCATGGGGGGGATGGCGCCGGGGATGGCGCCCACCAAGACGCTGAAGCCAGTTTTGGATTTGAGAGGGGTGTATGCCAGTACGTAACTCGTCAAGGCCAGCAATCCAAGAAGGCCGGCCCTGACTCCGAGGTCAAACAAAGCCAGCAGGCCCAAAATCCCTGCGGCAGAAGAAAGGACGGCGGCGGTTTGAACGCTCATGCGACCTGTGGGAAGCGGGCGGTTGGCCGTGCGTCCCATTTTACCGTCGGCTTCTTTTTCTATGATTTGGTTGAATCCATTCGAAGCCCCTGTCAGCAGATATCCGCCAATGGTCAATTCCAAAAAGGGCATCAGGCCAATGCTGCTGCTTCCCATGAACCACCCCAAAACCGCGCTCAACACCACGAATGTGCCAAGCCTGAGCTTAAACAGAACTGCAATGTCCTTGAACAAGGTGGGGGTGGGCTCAGTGGTGGCCGTCATAGCGGGGGACGAAATTAGTCTTGTCCTACCAATCGGCGCCCAAGAAGGGGCCTGTAGTTCGAATTCCGCAACCTACCCACCACTGGTTGGCGGGGTAAATCAAAGACGACGGGTGGAATTCAGCCCCTCGAATCACCTGAAAAAAGGCCTGGGCATTCAGATTTCGAATCCAATCGACATCCTTGGCTACATCGAGGACAGTTGTGGTTTTGTGTCTGCGCTGACCGTTGAGCCAAGCGTAGGTTTCGGCCGTCCGATGGATGTCCCCAATTTGAGGCAGAGCACCTGAAGGATGGTCGGGGTCGAGGGCATCGCCTCTGACTGAGCCGGTCCACCTCAGATGCACCACCCAACCTCGGCCAGTCCAGTTTCCTTCAAAGGCGCATTCAGCAAAATTGGCACCGAGCGGATGGGCCAAAGGCGTGATCCCGTGAACATAGGCCGCTGACCTGGTGAAGTGGCTGTAAGTCCAAGGCCGGGCTGCTGCGCATTCAACGCGCCAACCGCCCCAACGGGTTGCCCAATCCACGCCACCAAGCAGTCCGAACTTGTTTCCCCACCATTGGGTGCCGCCAAGGAGTTCGGATACAATCAATTCATCCAAAACAAATTGCCCATAGATGGACCTTCTGAGTTTGGCGTTGGAACCCAATAGCAATCGGCCTTCGGCTCCCACAAGGGCATTGTCTGAGCTTCCTTGGGCATATTCTGTGGGCCGTAGACTCGCGAGTGGAATGAGGTAATGGGGTTCCCAGGATCGCTCGCCATCTGCCGTGTTCCAAACTACAGCCCCCCAAAGTGCCGCTGTGAATCGTTGTCCAAAATCCAGCTCCAATCGGTGGGCAACCACCATTCTTTGGATGTTGGACCGAATGGCCCCTTGGGAGGGCACCCAAGTTTCAGGATTCCCGATGGCCTCAGGGGTGCAAGCCATGTACCGCTGTCCCCTCAGTGCTTCAATGCGGTGTCGGTACCGAAGGCGTCCACCACCATCGAGTTTGACTTGGACAAATGGCACCGGAGCCACATGCCTTCCCCGAAACATCGAACGTCTTCCCCAGCCATCGTGCAGGGTGTCTTGTCCCAAGTCAATTTGAACACTGGGCAGAGGGATCCAAGTCCAGCGACCGCGCCAGCGAGAAGCGGCATTCCCATGACCATGCTTTCGGTTGAATCCGAAGTCCATGAAACGTTGGGCAAACAGGGTGTTGCCGCTGATGTAATCATAAGAACCTGACAAGCTCCATGTCGGCTGCTGGGTCTCAAGGGTCAGAGAAATGGCCGCGATTCCTTTGGCGTTTGAGCCGGCGTACTGACTGGAATGCCAACCCCCCGCGGCCATGATTTGTGGGGCAAAACGAAGGGTGTCGCTCAGGGACGAATTGGCCTTTGTTTGTTCACTGAAATCGGGTGATCCGGCGCACAGGCCGAAACAACAGAACATCAATAAGAACGGGAGGATTTTGCCCATACCGAGCAAACGTAAGGCGGATCTGCACCAATCAGTGGGCAGAGGCCTTTTTGTGGCGCATGGTCCGCAAAATCAATTGGACTTTCTCTGCGGTGAACAAAAGAACCGGCAACATGAATGCGACGCCAAGCAGGATGAAGAAAGCCAAAGTGCTGGAATCGGTCGGCATCAGGAATCCAATGACCACCATGATCAAAGTGTAAGTATGGATGATGAAAGCCGTTTGCAAATGGCTATAACCGAAACGAAGAATTTTGTGATGGAGGTGGTTCCGGTCCGGCGAGAATGGTGATCGGCCATCGAGTACCCGGAGGGTGAAAACACGCAAGGTGTCGACCAGTGGATAGCTGAGGGTGGTCATGGCCAAAATGGGCAAGCTTTTTTGACTCCATGCTTGTGGAACCAGCTCTGCAGGTGTGGCCATGATGCTCGACGCCATCACATAAATAAACATCCCCAGCACCAGCGATCCGCTGTCGCCCATGAAGATTCTGGCAGGGGAAATGTTGAACAGGATGAACCCTGCCAATGCGCCTGCCATCGCCAGACATAGGATAAAGAAATCCGGTTGGTCTGTGATTTGGAACCACAAGGCACAAGACAGCGTAGCGAGAAGACCATAACCCCCGGCCAAAGTATCGATTCCATCAATCAGGTTGACAGCGTTGACCACCACAATGTAGACGAACAAAGAGAATGGAATGGACACATAAGAAGGAAGTTCATGGACTCCAAAAAGACCTCCAAAACTCTGAATTTCGAAGCCGCCGGCGACCACCAGGATGATGCCCACTGCAATTTGGGCGAAGAGCTTTTTTAGGGGGTCCAGATCAGCAAGGTCGTCCTTCAGACCAAGGAAGAACAGAATGGTGGACGCAGCAGCAATTCGAAGAAAAGCAATGCCAGCTCCACCTTCAGGTTGAACCAACAAAGTGGTGGTGACGAGGGTGCCGATAAAGATGAGTACACCTCCAAGGCGGGGAACGCTTCTCTTGTGGACTTTCCGATCCTCTTCAGGGTCGTCCAATAGGTTTTTTTGAAACGCAAGTCTGATGAGGGAGGGCATCCCTAACACGACAATGAGAAACGAAACAAAAAAGGCAAGCATGATAAAGTGACGACAGTACTTGTGAGCTACCACGCGAAGGTATTAGCACTGACGATGTGGCGAAGGTAAATTCAGTTGTAAGATGTTGCTTACACGCACACAAATTCAATGAGTTTTTCTTGCTTTGATCAAGGGTGACGTCACCCCAAAACTCCAATATAAACGCCGGTCTTGGGGAATTTGAGTGAAGCTGAAAAAAGGTGAGATGGGGACCAAGGCGGGGAGCCACTTTGTATAACGACCTGATGAGTCTCCCTTTTTTGACCCCGTTTTACTTTTGGTGAGAACTGCTGTGGGTCGAGAAATTCGGGCTTTCCAACTGAAGTCTTTCTTTTTTGTCATCCCCAATTCAATGGCGATACTCCAATTGAATGGCCGCCATTCCATGCCTTGAATCCAGCTTGGACGAAAAGGAGACCACGATTCAATCCCCAATCCATCCATGGGCATGTCGGGGTCCAAAGACGAGGACGACGAAGCTGTTGTCGGAGCCCATTCCGTCCATACAGTGAGCCTTTTTCCGTGCCTGACGTGGCCAAAGAGCATTTGAGAAGAAGGAACTTCAGCGGCCTCAATCAAGGGTGAGTAGCGGGGGTCATTGAGCGGAGCGATTCGCATTTGGCCATACCAAGTGGACCTTTGCGCGCGCCATTGGATGTCGATCCCTTGATGGCCTGCGGCGTACCAGGGGTTGGAGACCTCTCCCAAATTGGGCCAGGCCCAAGGTGCCAATGCAGAACCCCAGTCAGAGAGCCTTGCCCTGTTGTCTCCGCGGTCCAGCACGCGCGTCCAACGGGCGACCATGATGGTGATGTCCAAGCGATGGTGATCTCCTTGAACAGACTTTGAGAGGCTTCGGATGCCCAACCCAAGAGGCACATATCGACCTTCCCTGGCACCATTGGCAGGGAGTCTGCTGACGCCTTTCTGTCGGGATTGGAGCCAACGGTAGGTCCATCCTTTCCCCAAGTCTGCCTCTAAAAGAAGATACGGAGCCGGCGCGCGTGAACCATTCCAAAGCAGGTTGCGTGTGCCAGGCCCAAGCCCCGTGGACCCGATGCCCCATTGGACCCGAAGGCGGGGGTGCAGACGGGTGTCGAACCAGACTTCTGCGAGGCTGTGATCTATGGCGTAAAGTCCATTTTCCGAAGGCCGCAATTTTCCGGTCCCCATTCCCGGGTATTGCTGTGCCGCCAAAACGTATTCTGTTTCGGGACCCACCAAAAGACGTTGCATTTCGAGGACTTGTCCGCCGAAGTGAACCTTGCCATCCAACAGACCTGCGTAACGCACACCTCGGACGTTGCGATGTCCTTTGTCCAGTGCCGAAGTGCCATCGTTGAGTTGGGTCCTGCGGCGATCGAAAGAGATGTCCATCACGGGGTCCATTGCGAATGGACTTTGGCCATCGACGAACAGCGCATGGCGCTGCCACCAAGTAGACTGCTTTCCCGCTTCATGGGGGAAAGAACGCAGTGAATCAAAGGGGAGAGACCCCCAATCTGCTGGTGTAACCAGGGCCGACATGCGTTGGCCCGAAGGCAACCGGTCTGGAACGATAATTTGGGCTTGGGTATCGGGGGAGCACAATCCTGCAAGCAGTGCCAAAGAGACGATGTGCAGGCTTCGGGAATTCACTTTGCTCGTGCGCTGCCCGGAGCTTTTTGGTACGCGTTATAGACGGCTTCCAACCCTTCTTTGAGGTCGATTTTATGCGTCCAGCCCAGGCCGTGAAGCCGGCTACAATCCATCAATTTTCTTGGGGTTCCGTCTGGTTTTTCGGTGTCCCAATGCAATTGTCCCTCAAAACCAACAATGTCGCGGATGGTCTCGGCCAATTCTCGAATGGGCAAATCCACGCCTGTACCAATGTTCACGAAGGGTTTATCGTGGTAGTGATTCATCAAATGAAGACAGGCGTCAGCAAGGTCATCCACATGCAAGAATTCTCGTCGAGGGCTGCCCGTTCCCCAGCACGTGACGGTATCGTCTCCGTTGACTTTGGCCTCGTGGAATTTGCGCAGCAGCGCAGGCACAACGTGGCTGTTTTGAAGGTCGTAATTGTCGCCGGGCCCGTATAGGTTGGTGGGCATGGCAGAAATGAAGTTGGCCCCGTATTGGTCGCGGTAAGCTTCGCACAATTTGATGCCGGCAATTTTGGCAATGGCGTAGGGTTCGTTGGTGGGTTCCAACGCCCCCGTGAGGAGCGCATCTTCGACCAATGGCTGCTGAGCGAGTTTGGGGTAGATGCAGCTGGAGCCCAAAAACAAAAGCTTTTCGACCCCAACCTGATGGGCAGCATGAATCAAGTTGGCCTGAATCATCAGGTTGTCGTACAGGAATTCTGCCCGATAAATGTTGTTGGCATGGATTCCCCCCACTTTGGCCGCGGCGACAAAAACATGGGTGGGTTTCTCGCGGGTCATCATCGCCTGAACATCCGCCTGACTTCTCAAGTCGAGTTCGGAACTGGTGAAGGTGATGGGCTTGGGCAGTCCGGCCGAGTCCAGGGCCCTGACGAGGGCACTTCCCACCATGCCCCTGTGGCCGGCAATGTAGATTTTGGACTGTGCGTTCATGGCCTTCAAAGTTAAGGCGTGCCGCGATGAGAGGACTGCCTCGCCAGCGCATTGGACAGGGCATTGAATGCAAGCACCAGGGTGACGATGCAAGCCCCTGGAACGAGTGCCAAATGGGCTTGTCCTGTGAGGATGGATCCGTAGTGATCCCGGATCAGGTTGCCCCAACTTGGCATGGGAATCTGAGCCCCAACGCCCATAAAGCTCAAGCCGGCCTCGATGAGGATGGCCGCTGCAAAATTGGCCGAGGCGATGACGGCAATGGGCCCCGCCAAATTGGGCAGGATGTGGCCCAAGACGATGCGCGGCGTGGACAGACCCAAAACCCGTCCGGCCTCTGCCCATTCCATGTTGCGCAAGGCCATGGTTTGGCCCCGCACTACCCTCGCCACTTCCACCCACATGGACAAGCCGATGGCCAGAAACACTTGCTGGAATCCTTTCCCGAAAGCCAAGGTGATGGCCAACACCAGAAGGAGGGTGGGGATGCTCCAAATGACTTGGAGCAACCAGCTCACAATGGCATCAAAGGTGCCCCCGAGGTAGCCCGCAAAGGCCCCCAGGGGGACCCCAATGAGCAAGGAGAGCAAAACGGCCACAAAACCCACTGAAAGCGACAGCCCCGAACCGGCGAGAACCCTCGAAAGTTGATCGCGCCCAAACCGATCGGTTCCAAGCCAGAAGGTTTTTTGCTGGACCATGGTGTTTTCGAGCGCAGGAGCGGATTCCAAATTGACCGTGGAGCCCGGTGGAAGCATGGACCATTCGAGGTGTTGGTCATTGGCAAACAAGCTGGGATCTGGTCTCCAAAATGGCCCCGTCAAGGCGATGGCACACCAAAGGGCAATCCAAGCCGCCCCGATGAGGGCGGTGGGTTCTTGGCCAAAGAATCGACGAATGTCCTCCACAGGGACAAATTAGGTGGCGGGCCTTCCCTTCCAACGAACTTTTCTGAAGGGCATCAAAAGCAAGGTGGTGGCAATGAAAAAAGGGTGGACCAGAGCCAACATCAACAAGGCGAATCCGTTGGCATGGGTGCGCTTTTCGAACAGGCCATACTGCCTGGCCATTTGACGGGTATACAGCACATCTGCGATGCTTTTGATGAGCCAGAAAGCGAGGCCATACCCGATGTGGATGAACATCAAGGCCAGACCGCACAGGTGAACAGCTGCCACAACCAAGGCCACGCGCCGGGCAGCTTTGAGGGATCGCGGGTATTGTGTGGATTTGGCGCCCCAACGGATGCGTTGATCAAGCAATGCGCCAAAGCTGAGCATGGGGGCAGCGGACACCATGGCTCTGGGGTCATTGATCCAACCTACCCGATGGCCTTTTTCGTCTTGGATCAAGGCGGCCAATGCAAATACGTCGTCTCCACTGGGGATTTCCGGATGAAGCCTGTCGTGGGGAAGGCTTGGGCGCGCCAAGCCCATCCTCCTCCGCTGGCCATGGCAGGCTGCCCCTTTATTACAGAGGAAACCGCCCAGCCTTGCATGGCCGCGAAATCCAACCCTTGAAGCAGATGAAACAGCCTGTCCGGCGCCGATGATGCATCGAGCGCGATGCGCAAGGGCAACAAAAACATGTCCTTTTCCTCGCCCTGATTTTCAATGCCGCGGGCCATGGCGGCCAGGGCTTCTGGTTTCAGCCTTGTGTCGGCGTCTACCCCAACGGCCCAGTCGCAGTTCAACTGCAGAATACCAGCTGACAGCCCGGCCTTTTTTCCCCGTCCTGGGTTGGACATGGTGGTCACCTGGAAAGGGAATGGGCCCCGCATCTTTCAGCGCTTCAAGGGTCGCGTCATCGGACTGGTCATCGATGACGATGACTTGAAGCGGGAGATGGGTTTGCTTGGCCAAATCGCCCATGAGTTTGGGCAGGGTCGCCGCTTCATTTCGAACGGGGAGGACCACCCCAATTGGAGGTGGTTTTGTCTCTGTATCTAGGGTGTCAAGGGGTGCTTTTTGGAAGGCGCTTCGCATTCCAAAAGACCAATTCCACACATTCAGGATGTGGGCGAACAGGGGAAGAAAGAGAGCCGCGGCGGCATAGTTCACGCCTGCAATTTCGCCTTTTGCTCCGTGGCTCGAAAATCATTGGTCTGCCAAATCAATCCGATCAATGCGGGCACAATCAAGTTGATGAACCACCAAGCTCAGGGTGGCGCAGACGATGGCCGTGATGTCTTCAGCCTTGGGCGCAGGCAACGTCATCAATGCGGCGGCTTCTCTGATTCCAATGTCCCCAAGAACAGGGATGGGGACCATGGCGGTCAATCCCCAGGTCAGGGAGGCTCCGGAGGCTTGGCTGATGAGGCGTTCTAAGGAGTCAAAACCTTTCAGGTGGCCAAAAGCATTCAAAGCCAAGACAAATTGAGTCAGCATGACGACGAACCGGGCAATGCTAAAGGTCAGCGCTCGACTTCTGCGAATGCTGGGAATGTGCCTTGCCATGCGCCAATCTCCGGTCAATTTTGAACGACTCAGCAGATTCCAGAATGTGGGTGTCCATCCGAAATACAAAGACAAAGCGATGGCAGAGAAGCCCAAGATGAGCAAAGCAAATTGAACATGGCCCAGCGCCAAAAAGGCGATGCCTGTGGCGGTGACGGTGCACCACCATTGGGAGACGCTGGCCGTGGCGAATGCACGCAAGGCTTGTCCCCGGTATTTCGGTCGAACAGCAGAAACCCGACCGACTGCAGCGCCCAATTTTAATGGACCAATGAGGGACCATGAAACCCCGTAAAGCACTTCTCTCCAGCGGCTTGCCATTCGGCCGTAGGGCATAAGTTCAGCCCACTTGATGACCTCAAGTGTCCAGTTCAATGGCATGAGCAGCACCATCAGGAGCCATGGCTCAGCGTTCAATTGAACTTGCCAAGCCGCTTCGGGTATCCCCTGAAGTTTGGTGCTCAAAATCCACAATGCTGCGCATGCCGGGATGACCAAACCGAGCACAACACGGAGTGGGCGCGGTATCATGGGCCAATGATAGCTTCTGTGGGTTTCGTTGTGCTGAGGGTCTTTCCCATGTCTTTAAAATACCATAAGTCATTTTACGGCTTGACGGTGTGTCGGCCCGAGAATCAGGGTCTTGGTTTTGTGGATGTAGGGTCGAACAGAAGCCCGGGTTCTTGCTTGCCCCGAAGTGAACATTCCTGTGCCCTTTTTCTGTGAAGTGAAGCAGATGAGGTGCATTTTGTGCCTGTGCAAAACGGCCCCACCATCATCCTTGGGATTGACCCTGGTACCACCATTATGGGGTACGGTGTGATTCGGGCGTGGTCTCGGCAAAGGGTGGAGTTGCTTGAAATGGGGGCCCTTCATTTGACCAAAGTCAAAGACCCCGCTGTCAAGTTGAAACGAATTCACGACCGTTGTGCGGGCTTGATAGAGGCGCATGCTCCGGATCATTTCGCTGTTGAAGCTCCGTTTTTTGGCAAGAATGTCCAGTCCATGCTCAAGCTGGGCCGCGCCCAAGGCGTGGCGCTGGCGGCGGCGTTGGCCCGCGACGTTCCGGTGGCGGAGTATGCCCCGCGCCGCGTCAAGCAGGCCATCACGGGGTCTGGCGCCGCTTCCAAGGAGCAGGTGGCGGGCATGGTGCAGCGCACCTTGTCCATCCCGGATGCCGACATGCCGCGCGACCTCGACGCCACAGACGGCCTCGCCGTGGCCCTCTGCCACCTCTACGAAATGGGCACCCCCACCCTCGGCGGCAAGGGCGGCGGCTGGGCCGCCTTCGTCCGCGAAAACCCCGGCCGCACAAAAAAGGGCTGATCAGCTGGAGGCCACGTCTGGCGTCAACAGCGTCTGGGTGGGGAAAGCGAAGTCGAGACCGGCAGCGTTAAATCGCTTGAGGATTTCCAAATTGACTTCGCTTGGGCTGTAAGCCCAATGGCCGTCTTTGTTGATGAAGTACACCACATTGATGTTGAGCGAGAAGTCGCCAAAGCTGTTGAACCAGATGGTGGGGTCGGGCTCCAGGGTTTGGCTGCGCTCGGCAATGATGGCCTTGAGGATGTCGATTCCCTCTTGCACTTGTTCAGGGGTGGTGTCGTAAGTGAGGCCCAATGTGAGCGAGATCTTTCTGGAAGGTTCGTTGGTGACATTCTCCAAAAAGCTGTCGGTGAACTTGAAGTTGGGAATGATCACCACCCGCCCTGAGAGCGTCCGCAGCCTTGTGGAGCGGATGCCAATCTCCTCGATGGTGCCATCGTAGCCGGCGATTTGAATCCGGTCCCCCACCTTGAAGGGCTTGTCTACAAAGACGGTGATGCCACCAAAGATGTTGGAGACGAAATCTTTGGCTGCCATGGCCAAGGCCAAGCCGCCAATGCCCACACCGGCGAGCAAGGCACCCACATCTTGCCCTGCATTTTTCAAGGCCATGATGATGCCCAAGGCCCAAATGCCGAACGCAGTCCTTTTCTGAGGATGGGGCCGAACTGGTCCATCATGGCGCTCTCCTTGCTGAGCGTGTAAGGCATGAAGAAGTTCATGATGATGGCGTCCACCAACCGGGCCACGCCCCAGGTCACGTTGAGCGTGTAGGCCACCACCATTGCCGCATGGACGAAGTCATCGACGGAATCGCCAAAGCTGAGTTGGTCATATCCCGCTCGGAGCGCCATGATGGTCAGGGCCAACACGAGGGGCTCCTCCAACTTGTCGACGATGAGGTCGTCCAGGTTGGATCGGGTCTTGGCCGTGACTTTGCGGGCGATGCGCCGAACAACTTGTACAGGATGCGGGCCACAATGATGCCGCCGATGGCCCATGCCAAAGCGAAGGCCCAGTTCTCGAGGCGTTGCCAAGGAAGGGGGTTTGAAGAATGTCCATGACGTTGATTTGGATGGCCAAGGTGCGAAAATCCTTGGCCTTGAAAGCGTGGGGTCAGAAGTTGAATTAGAATCCGAACGCCAGGCCTCCCCGATAGGTGGGGTTGCTGTAGGGACTGGCAGGATTTTCGCTCACATCATACAGCAGGGTGAAACCAGCGCCTAGTCGGTCCGAAAGTCCCTTGGTAATAACCGGCCCCCACCCAAAACATGGACGTCCATTCTCGCTGTGCCGGGTAGATGAATAGACCGAGGCACGCTCACGGACTCGAGTTCCACATGGGCAAAAATCTTGGTGAGCAGGCGGTGACGGGCAAACACACTTCCGCCAAAGATTGTTGGTCGACATTTCCTGAATTCAGCTTGAATCTCTGGAAATAGTAGGATCCGCCAATGCCTGCGAGGAGGTTGTCGTTGATGCGGTATCCCACTTGAGGACTGGCGCCAATCAAGGTGTTGTTGCCGAAGTTCAGTGCGGCTGCGCCTCCCAAAGTCAGGCGTTCCTTGAAGCTCTTTTCTTCCAAGGAACGGTTGTCTATCCCTGTGATGTCACGCGTTCGCTCCTCGGAGTCAAACCACCAATCCCCTTGTGCCTGTCCCGAGGTCAGGCATGAGCAAAACAACAGGGCGAAAAAAACCGAGACGTACCATGCTCCGAAGCTACACAGGTATCTTCGCACCATGCAAGCAGAAAAGGCATCTCTCCGCAATGGCGCGGACCTGCGCATTGGCTTTTTGGGGGGCGGTCAGCTCGGCCGCATGACCATTCAGGCGGCGTTGGATTTGGACTTCCGCATCGAGGTGCTGGACCCCGATCCACAATGTCCTTGTGCCCGCATTGCGCATCGGTTTACCCAAGGGGACATCAATGATGCCGAGGCGGTCATCGAATGGGGACGAAGCTTGGATGTGGTGACGGTTGAAATTGAAAACGTGAGCACCGAAGGTTTGACGGCCCTCAAGGCGATGGGCGTTCACGTCTTGCCCGACCCCGCGCACTTGGCCCTGATCCGTGACAAGGGGACGCAAAAGCAATTCTATGCCCAGCACAGCATTCCCTACTTCGGACTTCTCGCTGGTCGAGTCGGGCCGAGAAGAGGTGTTGACCCGAGGATTGCCTGTGGTTCAAAAGCTGCGCACTGGCGGATATGATGGCCGGGGCGTTCAGGTGATTCGAACCGAAGACGAGGCCCGATATGCGTTTGATGCGCCCTCGCTTTTGGAGGATGCGGTGGACATCGACAAGGAACTGAGCGTGATTGTGGCCCGTTCCACAAAGGGCGAGGTCAAGACATACCCCGTGGTGGAGTCGGTGTTCAATGCGCTGAATCTGGTGGACTACCTCGTGGCGCCCGCCCGCATTTCCGAGGCCATCGAAGATGAAGCGCGCCGCGTCGCTTTGTCTGTGGTGGAGGCCATGGATTTTGTGGGCCTTTTGGCCGTCGAGCTTTTCCTCGACAAGCAGGGTCGGATCCTGGTCAACGAAGTCGCTCCCCGCGCCCACAATTCAGGTCACCACACCATCGAAGCCTGCGGCACGTCCCAGTTCGAGCAGCACCTCCGCGCCATCCTCGGCCTGCCCCTCGGGGACACTGCACAGCGGTCTGCCGCGGCCATGCTCAATTTGATTGGCGCACCTGGCGCCAGCGGCACTCCGGTCTACCCCGCATTGGGAGCTGCCCTTTCAGAGCCGGGATTGCACCCCCACATCTACGGCAAAGTGGCGGTCCGCGAAGGGCGGAAAATGGGCCATGTCACAGTCTTGGCTGCCGATGCTGACGCCGCCGAGAAACGCGTTCTCGCCTTGCGCGACCACATTTCCACAGTCCACGCACATTGAGCTGAATCGGCCGTCCTCGGTCCTACCTTCGGGTCATGCGTCAGTACTTAGACCTGTTGCAAAAGCTTCTCGATGAGGGGCAGGAGCGTCCCGACCGCACGGGAACAGGAACCCTTGGCCTGTTTGGCCATCAAATGCGGTTTGACCTGTCGGAAGGCTTCCCTGTCTTGACCACCAAGAAGCTGCATTTGCGCAGCATCATCCATGAATTGCTTTGGTTCCTCAAGGGCGACACCAACATCGCCTACCTGAAGGAAAATGGGGTGCGGATTTGGGACGAATGGGCAGATGAGAACGGCGACCTCGGCCCGGTCTACGGCTACCAATGGAGGTCGTGGCCCAACCCTGGAGGTGGGAGCACAGACCAGATTGTCCAGCTCATCGATCGCATCAAAAACAACCCCCACAGCCGCCGCCATGTGGTGAGCGCTTGGAACCCCTCGTTTATCGATGACATGGCCCTGCCGCCTTGCCACTGCCTGTTCCAGTTTCACGTCCAGGACGGCCGATTGAATTGTCAGCTTTATCAAAGGAGTGCGGACACCTTTCTCGGCGTCCCATTCAACATCAGTTCCTACGCCTTGCTCACCATGATGGTGGCGCAAGTCTGCGACTTAGAACCTGGCGATTTCGTTCACACTTTCGGCGATGTGCACTTGTACCTCAACCATGTTGATCAGGCGCATGAACAATTGTCCCGTGAGCCTCGCACTTTGCCCACCATGCGGATCAACCCCAATGTCAAGGACCTCTTTGCATTTTCCGTGGGATGATTTTGAATTGATGAACTACGATCCTCACCCGCACATCAAGGCGGCAGTGAGTGTCTGAAGTTGAATGACGGAGCAGCATGCGTGTATCTCTCATTGCGGCCATTGCGGCCAACGGTGTCATCGGCAAGGACAACGACCTGATTTGGACGTTGCGCGATGACATGGCCTTCTTTAAAGAGACAACCAAGGGTCACCACGTCATCATGGGCCGGAAGAATTGGGAAAGCATTCCTGAACGTTTTAGGCCGCTTCCTGGCCGCCCCAACATTGTGTTGTCGAGGGATGCAGGGTACACCATTGAAGGGGCTCAATGCCTGACCTCACTGGAGGCTGCGGTTGAGGTGGCCCACCAAGCCGGTGAGGAAGAAGCTTTCGTCATCGGCGGAGCTCAGATTTATCGGTTGGCCTTGGAGGCGGGCATCGTCGACACGATGTACCTCACCCATGTGGACCGTGAATACGAGGGTGACACCTGGTTTCCAGAATTCGAGAGCTCTGCATGGAAGGCCCAGCCTTTGTTCCGTCACGTTGCCGATGACCGCAACGAAGCGGCTTTCGAGGTGCGCCGTTATGACCGGCTCCCGGTCACCACCGAGGTCTAATGTTCCGCGCCCTTTCGGCACTCATGATTTTTTTGGTGAGGGGCTACCAAATGCTCATCTCTCCATGGCTGGGTAGCAATTGTCGCCACAGTCCGACCTGCTCGGGCTATATGATTGAAGCGCTCCGCGAATGGGGTCCTTTTCGGGGCAGTTGGATGGGAATTCGGCGCATTTCGAAATGCCACCCTTGGGGCACCTCTGGCCATGACCCAGTGCCACTTCGGGCCAAGAAGGGTGAAGGCGATGGTGCACAGCGAGATGCGGAGTAATTTCACGGCATGAAGCAAGTATCCATTTTGGCCGTGTTGGCCCTCTCAGTTGTGTTGGTGTCCTGCGGAGGACCCACGGAAAGTGTGGCGATGAAGGAGGCCAAAGATGTCCATGAGCAATTGGTGCGCATCAGCGGCGAATTGCACGATGTGTTGATGGAATCTATGGCGCCGCTCGAGGGCCAGATGGACTCTGCCATGATGGCGGGTGACACCTTGTTGGCGGCCGAGCTGGCGAAGCTTGAGGGGAAGTTGGATCGGATTGATGTGCGGTTCCATGACTGGTCCGAGACGGTGGTGGAGATTCCGGGCCAAGCATGCACGCACGACCACGACCATTCAGGCCATGACCACGATGGCCACGACCATCGGGCCACGACCACGCTGACCACGACCATTCCGACCACGATCACGCGGACCACGACCATTCCGGCCATGATCACGACCATCACCATGGAGCTCAGTTGCCTGAAGGCCTTTCTGACGCCGAAATCTTGGAGATCCAGCAGGCTTTGAAGACAGCCCTCGACAGCTTGAAGGCAGACTTTGACCGAATCGTGAAATGATGGAAACGAGTGGATTGCCATTCCAGCCCTCCCGTCCGAGGCGCAACCGACGCAATGCGGCGATTCGCGGATTGGCCAGAGAGTCAAGGCTGCATCCCGAGCAGCTGATCTACCCTTTGTTTTGCGTAGATGGCTCTGGGATTGAAGACCCCATTGGAACCCTGCCCGGCATGTCGCGCCTGAGCGAAGACAAGTTGCTCGCAGAAATCGAGCGGTCTTGGAGCCTGGGCATCCGCAATTTTTGCTTGTTTCCCATGGTGGAAGACCGCCTCAAGGACAAGACGGCGAGTTACAGTTGGGCGGAAGACAATTTCTATTTGCGCATCGCGCGTAGCGTCAAGGCCCGGTTCCCCGAGTGCAGCTTGATGAGTGACGTGGCGATGGACCCATACAGCTCAGATGGCCACGATGGTGTGGTGACGGCAGATGGAAAAATCGACAACGAGGCCACGCTTCCGATTCTCGCCCGCATGTCTGTGGCACAGGCACAGGCGGGGTTTGATTGGATTGGTCCGAGCGACATGATGGACGGTCGAATTGGCGTGATCCGCGAGGCGTTGGATGAAGCAGGTTACCACGAAACAGGCATCTTGGCGTACACAGCCAAATACGCCAGTGCATTCTATGGGCCGTTCCGCGACGCGCTGGACAGCGCCCCCAAATCGGGCGACAAGAAGACCTATCAGATGGATCCAGCCAATGTGGCCGAAGCCCTGCGTGAGTTGGAGCTCGACGAAATGGAAGGTGCAGACATCGTCATGGTGAAGCCCGCTTTGGCTTACCTCGATGTGATTCGCGCAGTCAAGGAGCATACGTCCCTGCCCGTGGCCGCTTACAACGTGAGCGGCGAGTATGCGCTGGTCAAGGCCGGCGCAGCTGCCGGATTCCTCGACGCCGAGGCGGGCATGCTCGAGGTCCTCGGGGCCATCCGCCGCGCCGGGGCCGACATCATCCTCACCTACTTCGCGCCAGAGTACGCGGAGTGGTACAAGCAGCAGCATGGCTGAGTCGGCAACCCCAGCTTTGCTCGATGAGGTGCGCGAGCGATTGGAAGCCTTCCTTGCAGCTGGCGGTCACCGAAAGACGCCGGAGCGCTTTACGGTGCTGGAAGAGATTTACAAGAGTGGTGGGCATTTCGATGTAGACGCCCTGCTCGATCGGTTGAAAGCCCAAGGGGCCAAAGTGAGCCGAGCAACGCTGTACAACACCATCGAGCTGTTTCTGGAAGCCGGTTTGGTGCGCAAGCACCGCTTCGGGGAGCAAAGCCAATACGAACCCGGGTACCCCGCCCGCCAACACGACCACATCATCCTCGACAACGGTGAAGTGCTCGAATTCTGCGATCCCCGCATTCAGCAGATCAAGGCCACCTTGGAGGACCACTTTGGAATCGAAATCCTCCACCACGCCCTCCACATCTACGCCCGCAAAAAGAATTGACCATGAGGATTTTGTTGTTGTTGCTTGCGTTCACTGTATCGGTTGCTGTGGCTCAGCAAAAGGTCCCGACCAACGTGCAAATCCACGTTCAGGGGCAAGAGCCGCTGGGCTATGCGCCTTGTGAGCCTTCCATTGCGATCAACCCGACGAACCCTGACCACATTGTTGCGGGTGCTGTCCTCGATTACGTCTACGTGAGCGAGGATGCTGGGGCGACTTGGTCCCGGGACCGCATGAAGGCCAAAGCGGGTGTTTTTGGTGACCCTTGCTTGGTGGCGGGTCCTCAAGGAGACTTTTACTACGCCCATTTGAGCAACCCGGACGGAGAGGGCTGGGAAACAGAAGCGTTGCTTGACCGCATTGTCGTGCAACACAGCAAGCCCAAAAAGAAGGGCAAAAAGTGGAACAAGGGGGCAGGGGTTGGCCAGAATGGGGCCAAGGACCAAGACAAGGAATGGCTGGCCGTGAGTCCCAGTGGAGACAAGCTCGCCATGTGCTGGACCGAATTCGACCATTACGGCAGCGAGGCAGCGGGTGACAGCACGCGCATATTGTGCAGCACTTCAGACCGAAAGGCCAAGACCTGGACCGATCCCGTCAAAGTGAGCGCCATGGAAGGCAATTGCTTGGATGGCGACAGCACGGTGGAAGGAGCCGTCCCTGTGTGGATGGACGAGATGACCCTCGGGGTAGCTTGGGCCCATGGAGAGCACCTCCGTTGGAACGTGAGTGCGGATGCTGGCGCCACGTTCCGTCCCTATGAGCAATACATCGCCGACATCATTGGCGGTTGGGACCACACCATTCCGGGGATAGGCCGTGCCAATGGAATGCCGGTGACGGCAGTGGCCCGAAAGGGTGTTCATGCTGGCCGGGTCTATGTGAATTGGACGGACCAGCGCAATGGACCGAGCGACACCGATGTGTGGGTCATTTGGTCGGATGACCAAGGCAAGACGTGGTCCGAACCCGTGCGGGTCAACAACGACCCTCCTGGCAAGCACCAATTCTTCACATGGATGGCGGTGGACCCTGTGACGGGCCATGTTCATGTGGTGTTCTACGACCGCCGCATGAGTGAGCGCACGGCCACCCACGTGTACGTGGCGACTTCCACCAATGGAGGAGCCCATTTTGCCAATCGCCGTGTGAGCGAGTCGCCATTCGTGCCTTCTGAAGGGGGCTTTTTCGGCGACTACAACAACATCAGCGCCTTCGACGGTCACATTCGTCCGATTTGGACGCGCAATGAACAAGGCGTTCAGGGCATCTGGACGGCGTTGATGGAAGAGCGCTAAATCGCGCAGTTACCTTGGTCACATGAGTTCCGACGTGAAGCGAGTGGCGGTCACCTGTGGCGGCTTTTCAGGCGAAGCCGACATCAGTCGAAAAAGCGCGGCCATGGTGGTGAAGCACATGGACCGGTCCCGCTTTGTTCCAACCTTGGTCCACATTCAATCTGATGGGTGGCATGCTGAACCCTCCTCAGGCGAGAAATTCGCCATCGACAAGGGCGACTTCACCTATTTGGATGCGCAGGGAGGTCGACACGGCTTCGATGTGGTCTTTGAGATGGTGCACGGAACCCCGGGAGAGGACGGCCGCCTGAGTGCCTACTTCGAGCTCATGGGATTGCCCTACACGGCATCACAGCCCCGCACCTTGGCCATTGGCCACCACAAGGCTTGGACCACCGCATTGTTGGCCCGATTGGGTCACCCGGTGGCCAATGCGGGCATCTTTCACAGGGACGTACTAGAGGGGTTGTCAGAAACGGCTTCTCAACTGGCCCAAGATTATGGCTTGCCTTGCTTTGTCAAAGCCTGCGAAAGCGGTTCTAGCATAGGCGTGACGAGGGTGGACGATCCCGCTCAGTTTAGGAATGCGTTTGAAACGGCCTTTGAAGCCAGCGACTCGGTGATGGTAGAGTCCTTCTTGGACGGTCGGGAGTTCACCTGTGGCGTCATTCCTTCAACGCCTGGAGGAGCTCCACGTTATTTGCCCGTTACGGAGATCATTCCTGACAATGCCTTCTTCGATTACGAGGCCAAATATGCTGGAAAGAGCAGCGAGGTCACGCCGGCTGACATCGATGACGCATTGACCTTGGACATGCAACAACGGGCTTTGCGGGTGTATCAAGACCTCGATTGCAGCGGCATGGCCCGGGTGGATTTCATCCTTCACGATGGCACCCCTCATGTGGTCGAGGTGAACACGGTTCCCGGCTTTTCAGAGATGAGCATCATCCCCCAACAAGCCCAGGTGGTCGGTATATCCGCCACCGAGTTGATCAGCCTTCTGATTGGCGATGCGCTGCATCGCACAAACTTCCAATAAAGGGTAAGGCTTTAGGCCTTGCGGATGAGGGCGGCAGTGGCAGCGAGCTCCTCCTGGGTCACCTGGAGTTTGGGGCGCTCGAAGTTGATGTCGGCGACCCCGTTGAGGGGGATGAGGTGAACGTGGGCATGTGGGACCTCGAGGCCGATGACGGCCACCCCAACGCGCTCACAGGGGATGGCCCGCTCCAGTTGCAGCGCCACATCGCGGGCAAATAAATTGATGCCGGACAACAAATCGTCGGGCAGGTCAAAGAAGCGGTCCACCTCCAACTTGGGGATGACCAAGGTGTGGCCCTCTGCCAAAGGCATGATGTCGAGGAACGCAAGGAATCGGTCGTTCTCGGCGATTTTGTGGCAAGGAATCTCGCCAGCGACAATGCGGGAAAAGAGGCTGGGCATGTTGGCGCTCAGCCGCGCTCGATTTTGACGACCTCGAACTGGATGATGCCCCGTGGGGTTTCGATGTCGGCGATGTCTCCAAGGGCTTTGCCGAGCAGGCCTCTGCCAATGGGGGATTCCACCGAGATTTTCTTCTGTGCCAAATTGGCTTCGTTTTCGGCCACGAGGGTGTAGACCATTTCCTTGCCGTTGCCCATGTGTTTGATGGTCACCTTGCTCAGGATAAAGGCTTTGGAGGTGTCGATTTGAGTCTCGTCAATGATGCGCGCATTGGCAAAAATGGCCTCCGTCTTGGAGATTTTGGCTTCGAGCATGCCTTGCGCCTCTTTGGCTGCATCGTACTCTGCATTTTCGCTCAAGTCTCCCTTGTCGCGGGCCTCGGCGATTTGTTGTGAAATGGCGGGTCGCTCCACAGTTTTCATGTGGTTCAACTCGTCTTTCAGATTTTGGTACCCCTCAGGGGTGTAGTATGAAACGTCCGCCATGACTGGTGGATTGAATGGTTGTTTGTTTGAATGGTCCTGCGTCAGGATCGGTGCGTCTGCAGACGCTTGGCCGATGGAGCAGGGACCAAAAAAAGAGAGGCCCGGAGGACTCTCGTGGGTATAATATACGAAAATCGTGGAATTGCCCCCTGAAACCGAAATTTCAGAGGGCCTTTCCTGCGTTAAAAGTTTTCGAGGTCAACGGGGCGCATGACGGCGAACCACTTGACGATTTTCTCGCCCACACCAGGGGCATTGACGTGAACGATGTGGACGCCACCAGCGATGGGGACGTTCCGGTCATTTTTGAGGTCCCACTCGATGTATGTGAGGGGATCTGCTTTGTTGAAGGTTCTGACGAGTGTACCAGCGACGCTGTATATGCGGACGGTACAGACTTCAGGGAGTCCTGTGATTTTGACCCTGTTGTCGAGTTTGGAGGTCTCGTACTGGGAGTAGGCGTAGTACGGGTTGGGCACCACGCGCACGTCATCCAAGGCATTGGTGAGTGCTGGAACGTCCCCGGTGACCGTGGCCACATCTGCAGTGGAGAACCGGTAGAGGGGGTTGTTGTTGTTTGGCGTTCCTGCGGTCTCATCCACGTCAGAGCGGTCTGAGGCATACCTGCGGTATTCCTTGGCCACGCGGAGGCGGATTCGGGTTTCCGTGGGGATGAGTCCGTCCTGAATGGAGAGCATGGCATCCTCGGAGGTGATGGTGGAGGAACCGACCCATGTGCATCCCCTCATGGCCTTCCGGTCATCGTTGGATCCGGCATCGGGTCCGAACTTGCCATAGAGGTACTGACCGGAGTCGTAAGCGGGGACACGTGTGGAGTTGTCGTCTGCATACTCTTGGTTGCGGAAGACATAGATCCAGTGCTGCCCAGCGGCGTAGACATTTCCGAGCCCGCCCTGCACACGTGAGGAGGGGTTGAAGATCATGTCGTCACCGTTGTCTGCGGAAGCCCAAGAGTCTTCCCCGAAGGCCATGTTGAGGCGTTCACCGGTGCCGACGTCGATGGCGTATCCAGGGAACCAGCTCATTCCGAAGGGCTGCTGCCCGTTGAGGGTGGCAAAGAAGGGATCACCGCCTTGAGCGACGGTCTTTCCGTTCTTGTCCACGGAGGCGTGGCGTCGGAGTCCCATCTTCTCTGGCGACCCGAGTGGGGTGTCCATGTCTTGAGCGAGGTCCTCGTTGGGCTGCATCTCAAAGACAGGGCAACGCGTCCAGAGGGACTTGTCGGAGGTCATGACCACGTCGACGTTGTTGGTGCCTGGGATGGCATCGGTGATGGGACCGAGGTTCCACTTGAGGGCATCCGTTGTGGGGGCCACAGTGGGGTATGGCGCAGTGGAGCCATCGGCAAAGGTGACGTCCTTGGTCCAAGACACGAGGGGGTACGGGGCCCATGTTCCGAAGAGCACGCCTTCGTACTGCTCGTTTTCGTCGAGGGGGTCCCCGGTTTTGGAGTCGTCAAAGACGGCCTCTTCTTCGGGGGTTCCATCGGGTGTCTCTTGGGCGCCGGAGCGGATCCAGTTGAGTTCGTTTCCAAGGCCTTCACGGTCTGGAATGCCAAAGAACCAAGCGAGTTCTGGGTCGGCGTACTCGATGGTGGAGGTGAGGGGCTCGGTGAACTTGCCGTCGTTTCCATAGGTGTACTGCTCCCAAGTGATGGCCAGACCCCAGTCGAGCAAGAGCTGCTCGTTCCGGATGGAGATGGCCTCGTTGGAGGTGCGCACAGCGTTGATGTCGTTGTCGGGATCGTCGTCGTTGAGCCAGGTCAAGTTGGTGAGGGTCCAGAAGCACTCATCGGCATCGTCCTCGGGATCGAGGTCCTCTTCTCCGAGGGCCAAGGCGAGTTCGAACTCGGCGTTGGGAACGGAGAGGGGGTCAATGACGCGGATGGCGATGGGTCCAGCCCCGCGCTCATACTGAAGCTCGGCGATGAAGTTGTCGGCCAAGATGGTCTTCTCACTCTCGCGGGTGATGTCGATGATTTGGGTGCCGTTTCCTTTTCCGGAGATCCGGGTCAGGGTCACACCGTCGCCATAGGAGGCAGACTCCACCGTACCCCCAGCTTCCGTCACAGGAGGGTGGGGCTGGGCTTGATAGGTCCGAATCGATCCTGTGGCGGCCTTTCTCGAGGCCAAGTAGGGAACGTCTTGTCCAGAGCCCGAGGTGAGGTTGTACGGTTCGTACTCATTGTGGCCATAGGCAAGGGCCATGAAGTAGTACGTTTTGTAATTGATCAAGCGGTTGTCGCCTTGGGCAAAGGCGTCGTTGAGGACTTGGAAGCTGTGTCGGATGCCGGCATTCTCCCCACTCACCATCAGTTCTGGAACGCTTTGCTCCATGAGGGCATCAAAGCGGTAGTTGACGATCTGATCGATGTCGTTTTGGATGTCGCATTGGTCGATCAGACGCGCCCTGTCTGGATTGTCAAGCTCGTCAGGTCCCACGGTGTTGTCGACCAGTTGATACAGCAAGTAGCCTTCGAAGGTGTAGCTGCGGGCCAAGGTGTCGAGCAGCTCACCTGTGGTTTGCAACCCGGGGGTGCCAGGGTCAAAGGCGGTGTACCCCTCTTCAAAGTTGTTGGAGATGGGGTTCTCATTGGTCAGCATCAGGATGACCTCTTTGTCCAACTCTTGGATGGTCATGTCTGGAGCGTCAGGACCTGAGACGATTTCAAAGCAGTTGTCAAACAGGGCTTGGGCCTTGTCGTCGGCAATGCGCAGAAGTTCAACAGAAGCAAAGGGGTCACCGGCTTCGGCGCGGGCGAAGACCATGCCCACCGTGATGTTGTTGTAGTCACCAGGCTCCAGCGTGAAGGGGCCGGCGGATTGCAAAAACAACCGGTCACCAGGAGGGTTTCCGGCGGTTTGCTCGGTCCAAGGCTCGGTCTCTTGGCCCACGGTTCCCCACTGATAAGGGTCGGTATCGCCGGGGTACATGTAATCGGCGGCGATGTCCAAGTTGGCGCCTGAACTGGTGGTGATGCCGTTTCCACCGTAGGCCATGCGCTGGCCGTTTTTCCAGAACCCGCGCATGTAGTTGTAGTAGTGCACGCTTTGGCTCGGCTGGCCATCGATGCCACTGGACCAGTTGTAGTACAGGAATTTGCGCATGCCAAAGCGCTCATTGTCGGCGATGCCGTCTCCGTATCCGATGCCGATCCCTGGGTAGGGAATGCCAAGGGAATCGATGGCGTCGGTGAAGACGGTGGTCAGCGGGTTGTCAATGCCGTCGGCGTCTTGGTAGGGACCTTCAAAGAAGTCGATGCCCATGGCGGGCGGTTGCTCTCCGTAGCCAATGGAATAGCCGGTGGCTTCATCGAATGCGTCGCCATTGTAGCTGTAACCCAATCCTCGCTGTACATCACATCCCACGTAATCGTCGACGTGGCCGCCCAGGTCACAGTCCACCCATTGGGCAAAGAAGGTGTTGGTGAGCGTCTGCGTGCCTTGGTTGACCAAGACATAGTTGCAGAAGGTCATGTTGTTGATCTCGTCGTTGGTAGAAAACGCGAAGCTTTGGGCTCGAATTTCCATGCCGATGGGCTCGCCCAATGACTCGGTGTGGACGTTGCCTTTGTCGTTGAAAATCCAGTAGTAGGTCTGGTCACCGTACAAGGGCACTTGGTCTTCTCGTCGGCGGTTTCCGCAATCGATTTCCTGCAGGAAGTCATACCAGGGATAGTCACCCAATGAAGGGTCGTAGTTGCCGTCCCCGTCAAAGTCCAAGAAGGGGGCGAGGTAATAGTCCTGTCCCAAGGCCACGTTGCCATGGGCTGGGTAGTCGAAGAAATAGGTGGGGATGGAATAGCCTTGCGGGAACTCCGTGCTCAAATCGCAGGTGGGGTCTTGAGCGCATTCAAAGTACTGCCGGTGACGCATGGCGTCTTGGCGCTCACAAATGGAGAACTGATCATAGGCCGAGCACGTGGCTTCATCGACTTCGGCGGAACCATCGTTGGTGAGCGGGCCAGGCCAAAAGTCGTTGCCGTTGGTGCGGTAGCGCGCAGCGGCGAGTTTGAGTTGCTGGTCAGGGGAGATGCCGGCCATCCAAAGGGCGCCTCCATACACCACACTCACGCCACCTTCTTTGGGGACGAAGTAGGATCCTTTGTCGATGGAGCGGTTGTACCAAAGAGAACCGCCATTTTCGAGCAAAGCCCGAACGCTGTTCCATTCCAAGTTGCGCAAAGCCGTTGCTGGGGCGCATGCAGCAGCTACACCGCGGGCAGCGGCCAATGGAGCTTCAGAAGTTTCAGGTATCGCAGAACGGCCCTTGTCGGAAATGGGCAAACCGGGGGCGGCGTCCTGGGCCTGAGAGGCAAGGAGGCCACACACCATGAATGTGGTGAGCAGCGCACGCATGACTTACATGGAGATGTTGAGGCCGATGCTGTGGATTCCGTCGAATGGATTGGTGGTGCGGTATCCGTAGTGCAACCCGATGTAGCCTTCGTCTGAAGTTGGGAAGTTCACAGAGATTCCAGCACTGGGTCCGGTCATGGCGGTGCGGGTGACTTCTTCGTTGCCAACGCCATCCTCGTAGAGGTAGCCAGCGCGGATCATGAAGCGGTCTTTCAGGTTCAATTCCAAACCAGCTGCCACCTGGTCACGGGTAAAGCTGTTGGAGGTGAACTGTCCCATGCCGCTCAACTTCATGCTCTCGCGGCGCATGAGCTCGTAACCGAAGCCGATGTTGACCAAAGAAGGAAGCTCAAAACGCTCACTGCGTTGCATGATGGTCAAACCTTCAGCAGCACCTTGTGGGGTGGCTGTGAGGGTGAGTCCGTCACCGCTGTATCGCATGGGAGCCCCGACGTTTCGCAGTGAAATGCCAAACTTCAAACGGCCATCGTCCCCTGCGAGGTAGCGGATGCCAGCGTCAAAGGAGACACCGTTGGCCCGAACGTTGCTGATGCTCTCCGAGATCATGCGCACGGTGAGTCCACCGTAAATCGTGTTCGAAAAGGCCTTGGCATAGCTGATGCCGATGTTGGAGAAAGTGGGGCGATACGCTCCGATTCCGCCTTCAGGAAGGTCTTCTGTGGTGATTTCAATGTCGCCAAACGTCATGCTGGTGACCGTGATGCCCAAGTGTCCTCCACCAACGGCTTGCACAAATCCGAAGGAGTTCAGTTGCATGTCGGTTCCCACCAAGTACTGCGTGTTGCAGACGGCGAGTTCGGTCCGGTTGACAAAGGCCAAACCAGCGACGTTGGAGAAAGACGCTTCAACGCCAGTCACAAGAGCGGTGTTGGCTCCGGCCAATCCTGAGCTCAAAGCCCAAGGAAGGATGAGGAGCTGTCCTGCTCCTGCACTGCCTGAACGGTCAGGGTTGCCTGCTTGAGCTGGGTTCGCGAGTGAAATCGCGAAAAGCAAGGCGAGGGTGGAAGTAAGGATCCTTTGCATGATCAGAAGTTTTCGAGGTCAACGGGGCGCATGACGGCGAACCACTTGACGATTTTCTCGCCCACACCAGGGGCATTGACGTGAACGATGTGGACGCCACCAGCGATGGGGACGTTCCGGTCATTTTTGAGGTCCCACTCGATGTATGTGAGGGGATCTGCTTTGTTGAAGGTTCTGACGAGTGTACCAGCGACGCTGTATATGCGGACGGTACAGACTTCAGGGAGTCCTGTGATTTTGACCCGGTTGTCGAGTTTGGAGGTCTCGTACTGGGAGTAGGCGTAGTACGGGTTGGGCACCACGCGCACGTCATCCAAGGCATTGGTGAGTGCTGGAACGTCCCCGGTGACCGTGGCCACATCTGCAGTGGAGAACCGGTAGAGGGGGTTGTTGTTGTTTGGTGTTCCTGCGGTCTCATCCACGTCAGAGCGGTCTGAGGCATACCTGCGGTATTCCTTGGCCACGCGGAGGCGGATTCGGGTTTCCGTGGGGATGAGTCCGTCCTGAATGGAGAGCATGGCATCCTCGGAGGTGATGGTGGAGGAACCGACCCATGTGCATCCCCTCATGGCCTTCCGGTCATCGTTGGATCCGGCATCGGGTCCGAACTTGCCATAGAGGTACTGACCGGAGTCGTAAGCGGGGACACGTGTGGAGTTGTCGTCTGCATACTCTTGGTTGCGGAAGACATAGATCCAGTGCTGCCCAGCGGCGTAGACATTTCCGAGCCCGCCCTGCACACGTGAGGAGGGGTTGAAGATCATGTCGTCACCGTTGTCTGCGGAAGCCCAAGAGTCTTCACCGAAGGCCATGTTGAGGCGTTCACCTGTGCCGACGTCGATGGCGTATCCAGGGAACCAGCTCATTCCGAAGGGCTGCTGCCCGTTGAGGGTGGCAAAGAAGGGATCACCGCCTTGAGCGACGGTCTTTCCGTTCTTGTCCACGGAGGCGTGGCGTCGGAGTCCCATCTTCTCTGGCGACCCGAGTGGGGTGTCCATGTCTTGAGCGAGGTCCTCGTTGGGCTGCATCTCAAAGACGGGGCAACGCGTCCAGAGGGACTTGTCGGAGGTCATGACCACGTCGACGTTGTTGGTGCCTGGGATGGCATCGGTGATGGGACCGAGGTTCCACTTGAGGGCATCCGTTGTGGCGGCGCCACCAGTGGGGTATGGGCGCAGTGGAGCCATCGGCAAAGGTGACGTCCTTGGTCCAAGACACGAGGGGGTACGGGGCCCATGTTCCGAAGAGCACGCCTTCGTACTGCTCGTTTTCGTCGAGGGCGGTCCCGGTTTTGGAGTCGTCAAAGACGGCCTCTTCTTCGCGGGGTTCCATCGGGTGTCTCTTGGGCGCCGGAGCGGATCCAGTTGAGTTCGTTTCCAAGGCCTTCACGGTCTGGAATGCCAAAGAACCAAGCGAGTTCTGGGTCGGCGTACTCGATGGTGGAGGTGAGGGGCTCGGTGAACTTGCCGTCGTTTCCATAGGTCGTACTGCTCCCAAGTGATGGCCAGACCCCAATCGAGCAAGAGCTGCTCGTTCCGGATGGAGATGGCCTCGTTGGAGGTGCGCACAGCGTTGATGTCGTTGTCGGGATCGTCGTCGTTGAGCCAGGTCAAGTTGGTGAGGGTCCAGAAGCACTCATCGGCATCGTCCTCGGGATCGAGGTCCTCTTCTCCGAGGGCCAAGGCGAGTTCGAACTCGGCGTTGGGAACGGAGAGGGGGTCAATGACGCGGATGGCGATGGGTCCAGCCCCGCGCTCATACTCGAAGCTCGTCGATGAACGTTGTCGGCCAAGATGGTCTTCCTCACTCTCGCGGGTGATGTCGATGATTTGGGTGCCGTTTCCTTTTCCGGAGATCCGGGTCAGCGGTCACACCGTCGCCATAGGAGGCAGACTCCACCGTACCCCCAGCTTCCGTCACGGGCGGGTGCGGGCGATCCGCTGTACGTGCGAATGGAACCCACAGCAGCTTTACGGCTGGCCAGGTACTGCTTGCTCTGTCCCGTCAGCAGCACAGGGTCGTATGGCTCGTACTGGTTGTAGCCGTAAGCAATGGCCATGAAATAGTACGTCTTGTAGTTGATCAAGCGGTTGTCGCCTTGTGCGAACGCATCGTTTTGAACTTGGAAACTGTGGCGGATGCCTTCGTTTTCTCCGTTCACCATCAGCGATGGCACAGGCAGCCCCATGTCTGGGTCTTGATCGAAGTTGATGATCAAGTCCACCTCGTCCTGAACGTCGCATTGGTAAATCAATCGAGCGGCTTCAACGTCATCGAGCTCATCTGGGCCCACTTCGTTGTCGCGCAACTGGTAGATCTGATAGCCTTGGAAGACATAGCTTCTGTCGGTGCTGTCAAGAAGATCGTTGGAGGAGTTGTACTCAGGGGTGCCTGGGTCAAACTTGATGTACTTCTCTTGGAAGTTGTTCGAAATGGGGTTGTCGTTGGTCAGGTACAGGATGAGTTCCTTGTCCAACTCTTGAACGCTCACGTCGGGTGCATCAGGACCCGAGACGATTTCAAAGCAGTTGTCGAACAGGGCCTGGGCCTTGTCGTCAGCAATGCGCATCAACTCCACAGAGGCGAAGGGGTCACCTGCGGTTGCGCGGGCCCACACCACACCCATGGTGATGTTGTTGTAGTCACCGGGCTCCAACGTAAACGGACCGGCAGCTTGAATGAAGCGGCGGTCAGCTGATGGGTTGCCAGCGGTTTGTTCCGTCCAAGGTTCAACAGGGGTTCCTCCTGTTCCCCACTGATTGGGGTCGGTGTCACCTGGGAACATGTAGTCGCACTGCGGTCTCGGAATCCGAGATGCCCTGTCCACCGTAGGTCATCTTCTGGCCGTTCTTCCAGATGCCGTTCATGTAGTTGTAGTAGTGAACCGGTGTGGTGGGTTCACCATTGATGGGGTCGCCGGAGTTGTTGTAGTAAACAAAGCGGCGCATCCCGAAGCGCTCGTTGTCGGCGATGCCGTCTCCGTATCCGATGCCGATGCCGCGGTAGGGAATGCCCAGGCTGTCTTGGGCGTCGGAGAAGTCCAAGCGTCAGTGGGTTGTCCAGGCTGTCGGTACGTCTTGGTAAGGCCCCTCAAAGAAGTCCACGCCCACCGCGGGTGGGTTCTCTCCGTAACCGTTCGCGCCGCAGTTCTCGTCGTTGGCGTCACCGTTGTAGCAGTAGCCCAAGTCCGCGCTGCACGTCGCAGCCCACGTAGTCGTCGTTGTAGCAACCGAGGTCGGCGTCGACCCAAGAGCCGAAGTAGGTGTTGGTCAACGTCTGCGTGCCCTGGTTGATGAGCACGTAGTTGTAGAACGTCATGTTGTTGATCTCGTCGTTCGTCGAGAACGCGAAAGGCCTGAGCACGGATTTCCATGCCGATGGGCTCGCCCTGGGACTCGGAGTGCACGTTGCCCTTGTCGTTGAAGATCCAGTAGAAGTTGCTGGTCACCGTACAGCGGCACGGCGTCCTCGCGGCGGCGGTTCTTGCAATCGATTTCCTGGAGGAAGTCGTACCAAGGGTAGTCGCCGAGGGTCGGGTCATAGAAGCCGTCGCCATCAAAGTCGAGGAAGGGCGCGAGGTAAAAGTCTTGTCCGAGCGCCGTGTTGCCCATGGCGGGGTAATCAAAGAAGCTCTCGGGATGGCGTATCCGTCAGGGAACTCTTCATCGGTGGTGCCGGCAGTGACGGCTTCGAAGTACTGTCGGTGGCGCTCGCTTTCTGCGCGCGTGGTGGTATAGAACCGGTCGTACTCGTTGCAGGTGGACTCATCGACTTCTGCAGAGCCGTCATTGGTCAGCGGGCCAGGCCAATAGTCGTTGCCGGAGGCGCGGAACTTGATGGCGGCGAGCTTGAGTTGCTGGTCGGGGGAGATGCCACCCATCCACAAGCGAACCCGCGTAGATGGAGTGGGTGTTGCCGTCCTTGGGAATCTCGTAGGCTGCATTGCCTTGGGCACGGTTCTGCCACAGCGAACCGCCGGTCTCTACGAGTGCGCGGACGTTGTTCCATTCGAGGTTCTTGAGGGCGGCAGCAGGAGCGCAGGCGGCAGCCACCGAGCGGGGCTGAGCGGCGCCGAGGGTGCCGTTGGTCTCTCCGGTCGCATTGGGGCCTGCAGCGCCGGGACCGTTGGGTCCGACGTACTTGTAGGCGAGGGCATCACCTGAGGTGATGAGGGCGGCGCCGAGGGCGAGGGCGAGGATGCGGTTTCGTGTCATCTTCTTGGTGAACGCTGGGTGACATGGTGCAGGGTTGCCGGGATCAGAAGTCAAGCTTGACACCCAGACGGATGGTGCGGGGCACCCCGAGGTTGAACGGGTTGTTCACGTACATGCCGTAGTAGTTGCGGTACGCGTCCGGATCGTTCTTCGTCTCGATCTGCGGCTGGTACTGCGCGGCGGCCAGGTAGCCGTCGTCGTCTGGGGTGCCCGTGAAGCGGTACACACCCGTGATGTTTTGGGTGTTGAGCACATTGGAGATCCAGAGGTAGACATTCAAGAACGCTTTCTTGCTGCCTTCGCCTTCGCCGAATGTGAGCTCAAAGCTCTTGTCGATGTTGGCGTTCATGGTGACTTGCCATGGCAGGCGGCTTCCGTTCAAGCTTCCTTCTGTTGAAGGGCTGATCTCTCCGGTGATCGGCGTTGGGAACACCTGCGAAGTGTAAGGAGTTCCAGATCCGAGGTTGGTGATCAGGTTGAATCCGGTGTTGGCGAAGATTTGCGCTCTTGCCAATCACTGGGCCGTTGTACTCTGTCCCTGAACCGTAGCGGTAGTCCACGTTGAACACGATGCGGTGACGCTGGTCGTAGTTGAGTGGATTGATGCTTCCTGAGGTTGGGCAATCCCGCATTGATCAAGCGCCAAAGCCGGCTCGAAGTGGTGGATCCCGTTCCGTCTGCAAACTGCAATGTGTAGTTGGCGTTCATGCGAACGTTGCCTGTGCGGCGGAGGTCGTAGCTCACGGTCAAGCCCTTGACCGTTCCGAAGTCGAGGTTGCCGAAGGCACGGTAAGGACGTGGGAAAGCGCCGGTGAAATTCCGGACCTGAATCATGTCGCGCAATTCCTTGTAGAACGCCTCGAGCTTCAAGCTGGAGGTCTTCGACAAGCACCTGCTGGAATCCAATGGAGTAGTCCACTGTCTTCTCAGGGCGCAGGTTCGGGTTGGCGATGAGTTCGCTCGCGGTTCCGAATGAAGAGGTAGTCGATGGGGCTAAAGCGGATGTTCGACGTCGGACGCTGGGTCAAGATGTCATAGTGTGCAAAGAAGACCGCCTCGTCCGAGATGTTGAACGAGAAGGACACCCTGGGCATCACATTCACCTGTGGCTCGTAGTCACGGAAACGCGCTGGAGGTCAGCGGCGTCGTCTTGGTCGCCTCTGCAGCCATGGGGCTGGATAGACTTCGTTGACGGCGAGCACGTCGGGGTCTTGAACCTCCGTTCCTGCTGCGTTGAACCAAGTGTCTCCATCCCGGAAACCAACCACAGCAGTGGGGTTGTCATAAGCGTCTACGTACACGGCGTATTCGCTCACCAATGTTCTCGGGGACGACGTAGTTCGGATCCAAGTCTCCGAGCAGCGACCCTGTGATGTCCCCCACGCGGTAGGCGTCTCCAATGATGTACGGGTCATTCGGGACGGGTTGGTTGGCGTCGAAGCGGTCCACACGAACACCGACGTTGAAGATGATGTCGTCAAAGGTGAATTTGTCCATCACGTATCCAGCGATGTAGATGGGCTCGTAAGCACCGATGGGTCGGGTGCGGAAACCACCGTCGTTGGTCTCATTGAAGAAGTCCTCAATGGTGGGGCGTCCGCTGAGGGCGTTGCCGTGGTGGTCAAAACCGCCATAGGTGACGTAGTTGGAACCTTGGTTGAGCAGGTCGTCAGCACCGAACATCCCGATGTTGACTTGGTTCGGGTCCAGGTTGTCGACGTTGATGTAGTCGTTGCCGTCGGGGTCCAAGCCCAAGCTCTCACGGAGGTTGCGGTCGAACTCAAACTGGTTGTCTCCAATCAATCGGTCATAGGTGACGTAGTAGTTGGTGCCAATGTTGGTGATGGTCGAGTCCGAGGTGTCGATCTCTTTGATGTGGCTGTTTGTGGTCAAACGGCGCCAAGCGTCCAAAGTCCCACAGGGGCTGCGCTGTAGAAAGCGTCTCTTCGTTGCTCGTATTCAAAACCGAGTTGAAGGGCGTGGTCGCCGATGTCGGCAGAGCCGGCAGCCGAGACGCGGAATTGGCGCTGGTCAAACTTGCTGAATCCGTTGCTTTGGCTTCCGTAGTAGTTCCAAAGCCCGTAGGTCGCAGGAGCGCCTTGTCCGTTGAGGAGGGCGTTGTTCTGAACGGTCAGCAGGTTGTCGTAAGGCCCGTCAAAGAAGGAGTTGTACTCGGTGCGGGGGAACAGGTTGAAGTACTGTTGCGTGACCGCAGCCAACTCGGGGTTGTACAGTGCAAGGGTTGAAGTACACGGCAGTGTCTTCCCAACCCACGTGGCGGAACACGTCGGCTCCTGCATCGTATTGGTAGCTGTTTTGCTGGTAGACGTTGAAACGGCCCAGGTGGCCATACTTCATGAGGTCGTCTCCGTGGGTGTCGTCCTCGGTGCGGCCCGTGTTTTGGGTGAAGTCCACCATGACTTGGTAGAACACGTTGCGCAGTCCGCTTTCGTCTTCGCCTTCTTCGGCTTGGAAGCGCTGCGAGAACTTGGCATAGGCCCTCCAGTTGAGGTTGGTGGACAAGGAGTTGTTCTCCCAGTTCATCAAGCTGTTGGCGTAGCTAAAGTTGTGGCCGCGGTTGAAGAGGCCCGTTCCACCAAAGGTGAGGCTGACCGTTTCGGAGGTGTTCACGTCAATCTTGGCCACCAACTGGGCGCTGGTGTTGGCTGAGTTCAATCGGGTGGGCACGGACTCAAAGTCGTCGGGCGTCAAGAAGTCAGCGTTGTAGAGCGCTCCATTGAAGTCGCCTGTAGCAAAATCGATGTTCCGGCGCAGGGGATCGGCAATCAGCTGCTCACGGGTGCTCTCCTTCATGCGGTTCAACCCTCCAAACGTGGGGCGACCATCGTAGTTCGATGTGAAGTTTCCGGTGAGGAAGAGGCCCACCAGAGGCCGACCGCGGCTGCCGTCGTCATTTTTGGCAAACACCAATGGACCAGAAATGGTCGCCTCGGCCAGGTTATAGCCATACTTGTCCAGTCCCACGCTCTGTTCCTCGCCAATGGGCAAGCCTGAGCTGATGACCTCTGCACCTCCAAACCACTTGGAGCTGGAGTTTCTCAAAGAGATGCTGATCACACCACCGGTCACGTCACCAATGTTGGCTGGAATTCCACCCGTGATTACGCTTACTTCCTCAATGGCACTCTTGGGCAAGGCACTGGAGCCCCGCACTTTTACGCCGTCGATGTAGTACCACGTAGAACTGGTCCGCGCTCCACGAATGGATACGCCGCCTCCGGTACCTGAAGTACCGACACCGGCCACGGTCGTGGCCACGGCGAGCGCGTCACGTCCAGGGAGTTTCTCAATGTCTTCACGCGTCACGGTTCCACCGGAAGCGCCACCGTCGCGGTCGATGAGCGGAACGGTGTACTCGATGACCTCGGCTTCGTCCATCATCACACCCGCCCCAAGCGTGGCGTTGACGAACTGGATCTTGTTGGCCGTCACCTTCACGCCGGTCACCCGCTTTGGGGTGTAACCCACAAAGCTGAACAGCGCGTCATAGGTTCCGGGGTTGATCGGCTTGATGGTGTACTCTCCGTCGAAGTCCGTGGTGCCACCCGTGACTTGGTTGCCGTTCAGGAACAGGACCACGTTCACGAAAGGGAAGTGGTTCGCCGGATTCAACGTCGGTCACCGTTCCCTTCAGCGTTCCCGAGCCCGCCTGCGCGAGCAAATCGGCTCGAAGAGAACAGCACCGCGAGCAGCAAAGCGGCTGTGCCGAGGGTGACGGAAGATGGCGCCGGCCGCTGTCGTAGCGGCCGGAATGGGGGGCGGTTGCAGCTTTTGCTGCGGTGGTCTGTGGCGTCATGAATCGCGAAATCTCACAGGTTTCTAGGCCGGCAATATAGCACACCGCGTTCACGCATTTTGTGAAATGGGCAGGGGGCCCTCAGTCACCCGACCAGCCCCCTCTTTGCCCCGACCAAACGCCCTTGTTTCCTCGATGCCGGACCTCCGTGACCTGACCCTCTGATTCTCAGTCCATCAGCGCCGCAACCCGCCCCGCCAACCACGCCGAATACAACTCGGCCCCCACCCCCCCGCAAGTGGTGGTGCCCCGAGGATGAGGGTCGAGCCGGAGAACGCCTCAGGGTTGTCGAAGCACATGTCGACGTAGGGCGCACAGGAGTCGGCCACCACGACCTTCTTGAACATGCCCCAGAGGATGAGGCGCATGCCGTCGCGCCCCTGCTCGTAGGTGAAGCTTCCGCGGCGAAGTGATTTGCGGCAGCAGGTTGGTGGCCCGCTCGATGGGGCCTGCGACGAGCTGGGGGAAGAAGGAGACAAAGGCGCCAAAGGCGACGGGGTCCCGGGTGGCCTTGAGGTTGCCCCGATAGATGTCGATGGAGTAGGAGAGGGTCTGGAAGGTGTAGAAGGAGATGCCGACGGGCAGGATGACCTGCAGGGTGGAGGCGTGCATGGTGACGCCGAGGGACTGCCCAGGCCGAGATCCAGTTCTCGATGAAGAAGTTGGCGTACTTGAAGTAGCCGAGGATGCCGAGGTTGACGGCGAGCGACACCCACAGCCACCGTTTCTTCCGCGCTTTGTCCGGCGCCTCTTCAATGCGGATGCCGACGAGGAAGTCGACGATGGTGGAGAGGGCAATCAGCCCGAGGAAGCGCCAGTCCCACCACCCGTAGAAGACATACGACGCAACGAGCAGCAGCAGGTTCTGCGCCTTGAGGTTGCGTTGGGTGACAAACCAATACAGCCCAAAGACAATCGGCAGAAAGAGCAGAAACTCAGGGCTGTTGAAGAGCATGATTTGTTATTTGGTCTTCTAGTATGTGAGTGAAGTGGGGAACTGACATTGCGTTGATGTGGTTGCCATCAACGAACGAAGAATCGTGGAGGGCGTTGGACAGGTCGATGTAGGTGTCAACATGGGGCAAAAGGGGTTGAATCAAGGTGTGCAAACTTGGCTGAAGTGAGTCTTCTATCTGACGGATGCCTTTACAAACGGGTGGGCGAATGAGGTGGATCTTTGCCTGTGGGAAGTCGTCTCTGATGTTCAGTATTAGCTGGCTGAGGTTGTAGATGTTGAATCCATAAGAAGTTGAATCATGTCTGCTCGCATGTCTTCTGTATTCGCGGATTTTTCCTGAGAAAGAAGGGTTTTTTCCTGTGTTGGGCATCCACCCTCTAGAGCGCTCGATACAGGGGCAATCATAAAATCCACGTTGGACTCCAAGTGCCCGCTGTGTTAGCCCGATGATGGCTCCACCTAGATCTCCAACCTCAGAGCCGGCAAGCACTTGAAGCGGGTTTGTGCCGTACCACCAATAAGTGAGTTGATTCCTCGAACTGGAAGGGATGTTTCGCTTGAAAATTGAGTTACTTCCTTGAGAGGCTAAGCTCCAATGGTCAACAAAAAAAATCAACTCTGAGTCCAGTTCGGGATTGGCGGACTCTTCTAGTTTGGATAGGATGAGGCTGCAATATTCTGGACTCCATGGTGAGTCTGATAGGTTGAAAGAGAAGTTGTAAGCATTGTTCCCAGACATGGTGTTCCGGAATTGTCGAGGGTCAACCCCTTGTGCTGCTCTACTTGTTCCGAAAATGAAGTGATTTGCCTCAACAGGGGCAAGTCTGAACACCCCCCTCGAATCGACACAGGGACAGGTGTATAGTTGGCTGAACCAAGGTCCAATGGCCAAAGCCAGTCCCGCACCGATAACAATGGCCCAATGCCGGAACAATTTAAAATTGGAAGTAGATGAAGCGGGAGTTTCCATTGGAGATGCTGCACAAGATGATGAGTGCAATCGCGATCGCCTGTAGCAGAGGCGTCAGGATTGGGCGGCTTTTGATTCCCCTGTGATAGGCGAACTCGAAGAAGACGAATGGAATCAAGATCAGGACAGTCTTGAGCTTGTCTGGCTTGCCGTCAAAGCCCAGAGAGAAAAGGTATTGAATGGCTAATGTTAAGTCTTGGCTTCTAAAGAACACCCAGGCGATGGTGACGGCGGTGAACGTCCATCCCATTTGCAGGAGTTCTCGAGGAGAGGGCAGCCACCGTCCTTCAGCGACAATGTCGCTTGTGTTCTTCCGATTGGTGCCGCGCAGGAAGAGCGGGATGAAGAGCAGGGCGTGGATGCCGCCCCAGCGATGAAGGTCCAATTGGCCCCGTGCCAGAACCCGGAGACGAGGAAGATGATGAAGACGTTGCGGATGGCCTTGGGCTTGGAGACGCGCGACCCGCCGAGGGGGATGTAGAGGTAGTCGCGGAACCAGGTGGAGAGGGAGATGTGCCAACGCCTCCAGAACTCGGCGATGTCGCGGGAGAAGTAGGGGAACTTGAAGTTGGTCATCAGCTCGAAGCCGAAGAGCTTGGCGGTGCCGATGGCGATGTCGGAGTATCCGGAGAAGTCCCCGTAGATCTGGAAGGAGAAGAGGATGGCCCCGAGGATGAGGGTCGAGCCGGAGAAACGCCTCGGGGTTGTCGAAACACATGTCGACGTAGGGCGCACAGGAGTCGGCCACGACGACCTTCTTGAACATGCCCCAGAGGATGAGGCGCATGCCGTCGCGCCCTTGCTCGTAGGTGAAGGTCCGCGGCGAGGTGATCTGCGGCAGCAGGTTGGTGGCCCGCTCGATGGGCCCTGCGACGAGCTGCGGGAAGAAGGAGACAAAGGCGCCAAAGGCGACGGGGTCCCGGGTGGCCTTGAGGTTGCCCCGATAGATGTCGATGGAGTAGGAGAGGGTCTGGAAGGTGTAGAAGGAGATGCCGACGGGCAGGATGACCTGCAGGGTGGAGGCGTGCATGGTGACGCCGAGGGACTGCCAGGCCGAGATCCAGTTCTCGATGAAGAAGTTGGCGTACTTGAAGTAGCCGAGGATGCCGAGGTTGACGGCGAGCGACACCCACAGCCACCGTTTCTTCCGCGCTTTGTCCGGCGCCTCTTCAATGCGGATGCCGACGAGGAAGTCGACGATGGTGGAGAGGGCAATCAGCCCGAGGAAGCGCCAGTCCCACCACCCGTAGAAGACATACGACGCAACGAGCAGCAGGAGGTTCTGCGCCTTGAGGTTGCGTTGGGTGACAAACCAATACAGCCCAAAGACAATCGGCAGAAAGAGCAGAAACTCAGGGCTGTTGAAGAGCATTAATTATGTTCCAAATTCAAGATAATCTTAACCCGTTTAGCTAACCACTCAGAATAAAGTTCGGCGCCCACGCCGCGCAGGTGGTGGTCGTCGAAATAAAGTGAATCTACCTTGGCTAATGGCCACTGGTTGCCATCTATCCAATGCATCTGAGTCATAACTTCTGGAATATTGAAAGTTTCTTCACATAATTGAGGGGGATTGACTAGGATTAAGCTCGACTTCCATTTGTCTGCCGCTCTCTTAATTTGAAGCATCGCTGAATTCTGCTCACTACTTAAAACTTTCCAGGCTGATTCACAGGGGGGGGAGGGGTGTGGGTTCTCCGACAGAATAAGTAAAGCCTTTCCCTACATATTTGTTATTTGGTTTTGGAATCGAAGGCAAAATCCAATCTTTGAGTCCGAAATATAATGCGGTGAGCATAGTGTGTAAGTCTCTCGTTCGGAAGGCAATCTGAAAGAACAGAGGATCGAATGGAGATGGGTCATTTCGGACAAGGTCCTGGATAGCTTCGGTGCTTGAAAAGTCCCATATCATGGGGTAAACGTCGAGTATGATTGTATTAGGTCTTACCCCAAGTTTCCCCTGCCCATTGTAGCAATTCATGGGATACGTGGAGTGTTTGTGAAGAAGAGCAGAGACTAAAAGTTTCAGGTGTTATTGAGTCGAATTTATTTGGGTTGATACCTCTGTAGCATGTGCTACTTCCCAGAAACAATAATTCTGGCAACTCTTTGTTTTTGATGGTTTGGCGAAACTCTGGAATGCGATAAATGGTTTCACCATGATTAGACCTGTTTTGGAAAGTGTATTTTTCAATAGTGGCTGATTGCGCTGATGTGAATATTATTATCAGAATGAATGCCATGTACGACACTGTTAATAGTAATATTTTGTTTAAAAAGTACTTCATCAGAATTGGAAGTATAAGAAGCTTGCAGGATTTGAGAACTTTTGAATTGTTAGAAAGGCAATTCCGAAATACAGGAGCCGTCGCATCCAACGATGAGACAGAACCAAGGGATTTCGCTCAGAATTCCTGCTCCAGAAATCAAGGCCGACCATTCCCATAATGAAAGTGAGCATTGTCAGGGAAGGCCGGCTTGGTATACTTCCGAGGTTTTGACAGGAATGCACTAAGTAGTCCAATGCAATACCAACTGACTTCGCCCTGAAAAACACCCAGGCGATGGTGACGGCGGTGAATGTCCATCCCATTTGCAGGAGTTCTCGAGGAGAGGGCAGCCACCTTCCTTCGGCGACGATGCTCGTGGTGTTCTTCCGATTGGTGCCGCGCAGGAAGAGCGGGATGAAGAGCAAGGCGTGGATGCCGCCCCAGGCGATGAAGGTCCAATTGGCCCCGTGCCAGAACCCGGAGACGAGGAAGATGACGAAGACGTTGCGGATGGCCTTGGGCTTGGAGACGCGCGATCCGCCGAGGGGGATGTAGAGGTAGTCGCGGAACCAGGTGGAGAGGGAGATGTGCCAACGCCTCCAGAACTCGGCGATGTCGCGGGAGAAGTAGGGGAACTTGAAGTTGGTCATCAGCTCGAAGCCGAAGAGCTTGGCGGTGCCGATGGCGATGTCGGAGTATCCGGAGAAGTCCCCGTAGATCTGGAAGGAGAAGAGGATGGCCCCGAGGATGAGGGTCGAGCCGGAGAACGCCTCGGGGTTGTCGAAACACATGTCGACGTAGGGCGCACAGGAGTCGGCCACGACGACCTTCTTGAACATGCCCCAGAGGATGAGGCGCATGCCGTCGCGCCCCTGCTCGTAGGTGAAGGTCCGCGGCGAGGTGATCTGCGGCAGCAGGTTGGTGGCCCGCTCGATGGGCCCGCGACGAGCTGCGGGAAGAAGGAGACGAAGGCGCCAAAGGCGACGGGGTCCCGGGTGGCCTTGAGGTTGCCCCGATAGATGTCGATGGAGTAGGAGAGGGTCTGGAAGGTGTAGAAGGAGATGCCGACGGGCAGGATGACCTGCAGGGTGGAGGCGTGCATGGTGACGCCGAGGGACTGCCAGGCCGAGATCCAGTTCTCGATGAAGAAGTTGGCGTACTTGAAGTAGCCGAGGATGCCGAGGTTGACGGCGAGCGACACCCACAGCCACCGTTTCTTCCGCGCTTTGTCCGGCGCCTCTTCAATGCGGATGCCGACGAGGAAGTCGACGATGGTGGAGAGGGCAATCAGCCCGAGGAAGCGCCAGTCCCACCACCCGTAGAAGACATACGACGCAACGAGCAGCAGGAGGTTCTGCGCCTTGAGGTTGCGTTGGGTGACAAACCAATACAGCCCAAAGACAATCGGCAGAAAAAGCAGAAACTCAGGGCTGTTGAAGAGCATTTGAGGGAGCGACTCAGGATTGAATGAACCGATTGCCCCACCTGTAAAGAGGGAAGAATATGAGGAGGTGGCAGATGGAGCCCCAGACCACTTTTCCGGAGATGGTGGTCATGTCTTGTTGGAAGGTGCCCCAAGGTGTCAAGACAACCCACAGAATTCCGAAGGCAAGAATGGGATTGAGTCTGCGTGTTCTGTTCGTGGTGATGACCATCAGCAAGCCTCCGAGTAGATCCGTAGATGAACAGGTGTACCATCATGCCATTTGGCCCCCAGTCGATGTATGCTTCGCAATAGTGGCCCAGGCTGAATGACGAGATATTGCGTTCACCACCGAAGTAGTAGTCGGTGAAGCGCTCCACTTTTTCTCTGTCGCTTTTGACGCCTTTGTTCGGGTTGAGGATTCGGGGGATGAGGGCAAAGGAGAGGCTTTCGGAGAGCAGTGCACCTTTTTGGTGCGGGATCTCGGCAGGGACTTTTGTGACAGCTGCTGAGAAGTACTCCAGATACCCTGCGCGACGATAGGTGGCGCTGATGACGGGGTCATCGAGCGTTTGGTTTTCATTGAGAGCCGTGGTTCCCAACTCGACGAATTTGCCGAGTGCCTCCGATTGGGTGACCCGAATGGATTGATCTTGAAAGCCTCCGGAAATGAACTCGCGGTACTCACCCTTCACGGCTTGCCAAACGAGCACGAGCGCCAATGCGGGAATGAGGATCGGGCCTGAGTCTCGTTAACTCGCGGATTTTAAATTTCTTCAGTGAAACGAAATAGCAAATTAAGACAAGGACGAGGGGCTCTCGCCATGAGGAGAAGTAGCTGTAAAAGCTCGTGATGAGCAGGTAGAGAAAGAGCCCGAAAACAAGCAAAGGACGCTTCCGAGTCAGGAAGAAGTGGATCCCGAAAGCGAGGGTGAGTGCATTGGGAATGCCAGCTGATGTAGGTTTCGAATTGGGCCAAGCTGCTTCCATAGGGGATGAGCCTGTCGACCAATGAGGCCAATCCATGGGAGAACAGAGATGCAGACCAGAAGGCGGGTTTGGCTGATGCGCTCCGCTTGAGTTGAAGGTGTTCGAATGATGGGATGCTGAAGCTCCGGTCCGTTGAAGGAGGACTTGCGTCCCCACCATCATGCTGAGCAGTCCAAATGAGGCCATCCACCAGGTCTGCTTGCCAGAACCCGGGAACAGTTCATTGAGTGTGATGCCATAATTGTTGGCTTCGAACAGCGAAGTGTGGGACTCGATGAACTGAATGGTGAAATAGATAGAGGAGGATGGCAGGGTGCTGCTTCCACATCCACATTCGCATGAGGATGATGAGCATGCATGCGAACCAGGCGGTTTCCAGTGGATTGGGCGTGAAGAGCCCGTATGCCATCAGAAGGAGGCAGAAGAACACCAGGATGCCATGTGGCATGGTGCTGGGCGATATGGATTGGAGTTCTAATCCAGTGCGTTCCGCCATGCTTCTTCGAAGAGCTGTGGGTTGTTGGTGAGCATGCCGTGTTGTTCAGCTGCTTTTGAAGTTGCCGTGATTGAGCTGAATAGCGCGTCGGAGGCAGTTCTGAATCGCCTCTGGTGA
>CALSMK010000030.1 GCA_943787435.1 uncultured Flavobacteriales bacterium
ATCGGTTTTGGCTTGAGTTCCCTCAACATCCTTTACCTCGGCGCGGGCCATGCGGCGAAGGTGATGTCGATTGCGACGCTTCCCGGAATTCTGGCTGGCGTGCTCGTGGCATATCGGCGCAACCTCTGGTTGGGAGCGGGCCTGGCGGCAGCGTTTACCGCGATCAATTTGTCGGCCAATCACTTTCAAATGACCTACTACTTGGCCTTTTTGGTGGCGGGCGTGGGCATTGCAGAAACGATCCGACTTGTCCATGGCGGGCGCTGTGAAGCAAGCCTTGATCACCGGAGCAGTCCTCCTTGTGGCAGCAGGTGCCGCCATTGTACCGAATGCGGCTTTGATCAAACCCACTTTGGATTACACCCCCCACACCACCCGGGGAGAAGTTTTGTTGACCCCACAAGAGGGGGTGGAATTGTCAGGGTCGGGTTTGGACAAGGACTACATCCTTCAGTACTCCATGGGCGCCTGGAGAATGGTGGAGCATCCTGGTTCCGGACATCAAGGGCGGCAACAGTCCCCTGTATTGGGGGGAGCAGAGTTTCAGTGGCGGGGCGTTTTACTTCGGGGCGATCCTGATGGCCTTGTTCATGGTGTCCTTGATGGTTCGACGCGATGTTCTTCGTTGGCCCATGCTCGTAGTGGCGCTGATGGCCATCGTGTTGTCATGGCGCGACGCGTCTTGGCTCACCGATTTTTTCTTGGACCATGTTCCCGGTTTTGCCAAGTTCCGTGACACCAAAATGATGCTCATGCTCATTCAATGCATGATCCCCATTGGGGTGGGGTTGTTGTTGAAGGATGTGGCCGATGGCCAAGTGAAGTGGGGCCGCAAATTGTTCATCGCAGCAGGTGTGCCTGTGGTGTTGCTGCTTGGTTTTGCCGTGCTCCCCACTGCGTTCTTTGACTTTGAAAGCCACGTGCGGCCAGACAGGGCGGTGGAGCAGTTGGGCGCTGCCCGGGCATTGGAACAGCGGTTGGAAGTCTACAGCGCGGATGTTTGGCGCAGTTTTGGACTTGTGCTGGTGGCGATGCTGGGCTTGTTGGCTGCCGTTCGCTCAAGGCCAATGGTGCACGTCCACTTGCGGTTCATGGGGTGTTTGGCGTCTTGGCCTTGTTGACCCTCGTGGACATGGTTTCGGTGGACCGCAGGTATCAGCCCAAGGATCGGGGTTGGGTTCGAAATGTGGAATTCACACACCCTTACGTTCCGGCCAATGCCGACAACGCCATTTTGTCGGACCGTCTGCGCCGAGATCCGGCTGTTCAAGTGGCCGTGGATGCAGAGGTGTCGAGGGTAAAAGAGGCGTATCCTGGGCGCATTGGCAAGCGGGAAGAGCGGGTTTTGGAGGCGGCGAAGTTTTCTGGATTGCAGACGGTGGACCACTTTCGGGTGTTGAACTTTCGCGGGCGTTCAGCGATGCGACCGCCAGTTACTTGCACCGGAGTGTCGGTGGCTACCACGGTGCGAAGTTGCGCCGTTACCAGGATTTGATAGAGCGGGTGCTTCAACCTGAGCAGCAGCAATTTGCCGCTTTGGCGAATTCAGCGGGCATGGAAGCAGCCTTGTCGGCCATGCCGGTGCACTCACATGCTCAATGCTCAGTACATCATTTACGACCCAGCGCAGCAGCCGATTTCCAATGATCAGGCGCTGGGCAATGCTTGGTTTGCGACCAGGTTGGAGCATGGCCGATGGCGCCGATGCTGAAATGGAGGCCCTTCAGTCCTTGACCAATCCACGCGAAGCTGTGGTGCCAGAGGTCCATTCAGATGCCCTCGCTGGTGTTGTGGTGGGAGCTGCGGATGGAGGCCAGGCGGAGCTGGTGTCGTTTACGCCAGACTTTCAGCAATACCGTGTTTCAACGCCGGCCAAAGGCCTGCTGGTGTTCAGCGAGATTCACTATCCAGAAGGGTTGGCAGTTGACCATCGATGGAGAGCCCGCTGAACTTCTTGCGCGTGAATTATGCATTCCGTGCCGCGGTGGTGCCAGCAGGAGATCACACTGTGGAGATGGCCTTTGTGCTGCCTTCTGTGGATTCTGCGAGGACGATGGCTTCAGCGGGAAGCGGTCTGCTGCTGCTGTTGATTGTGGGCGCCTTTGCTGCGGCTTTCAAGGGACGCGGTCGCGTGGAGCCGGTCAGTTGACCGGTACCCTTTTTCCTGCCACTTTCGCACCATTCTGCGCAGCCATGCTCGCGTGGTTTGAAGTGGTGCGGCGGGCTTTTCCGAATCATCCAACGCAGGAAAACCATGGCCAGCGGAAGCCGAATGTGCACGATAGGTCGACAAGTGGGACAGGCAAGGCACCCAGGTGCTCTTGATTTCCAAAGCTGTGCGACCCATCACCACCCGATTGGCATTCAGAGAAATTCCCCAGGAGATGAATTCGAACAGCATCCGCTGATAGAGGGCAAAGTTCTTGTTGACCTCGGGGTCAAAGCCCACGTAGTAAGCTTCGATGGTTCCGCTCGCTGCGTGGTGCATGCCGCAATGAAATCCCACCAGCTTTCCTCGTCGCGGTAAGTCACCAAGGCAAAGTCTTCACCGAAGGCTTCGGAGAAGTCGCGCAAAGTCGAGGTCTTCCAATCCCCCCATCACGATGCTTGCCCTTCCATAGACCAACTCATAGAGCGCAATCAGGTCTGGCCCAAGTTGCTCGAGTTCAGTTTTTTGGGACACCCTTTTCAACGACAAACTTGAACTGCGGGAAAGGATGCTGCGAACCTTGGTGCGGGCTTTGGTGCGCAGGGCAGCCTGCCATTGGTCGGTGGAATTCCAGTGGGGATCCAACGGCACTTCCATGACGGGGTCGAAAGAGGCCCGTGCCCAACGAGAGCTCCAATGCGGAGCGATGAGTGCGTCACGTTCAGGCCCAAAGTCCTTGGCCATCCAAACCCGAATCCCCCATTTTTTCGCGCAGATGTCGAAGGCTTGCTCCGTCCATTTCACCTGCCAAGATGGAGGCACTTTCTTCCCTCCAGAGGTAAGTGTGTTCTCCGCTGCCCAAGCTCTGTCCCGCTACCAGGGTCTTGAACCGAAAGGGACGGCCGCCGGGCTGCATGATGGCCGTGGCGATTTTCACACCGATGGATACGTCCATGTGTTCTGCTGGAGACCGCGATTCGGATTGTACCGCTTGCATCATGATGCCACCCAGCCATGGCCCGTCTGGGGCCTTGATCATTCCAATGCAGCACTTGACTTTTTGGTGACCCGCCATGGCTTCCAAGTACCGTCGGTCCAAATAGGCAGAGCCACCGGGCAGTGCCTCCCACTCCTGCCAAGGCACATCACTGGGTGACTCGAACCAATGCCATTTGGCTTGGTTCAAGTTCAACGCACCGGATTCCATGGGGAGAATCGATGATGGGGCTTGGGTGGGGGAAGGAGGCGCAACGGCAGCCATGTGGGTCAAAAATACAGCGGCGAGGGGCCGATGATGCCGGGCTTCGCATGCTTTGGCATTTGTCCTACGAGATTTAGAACCCTGTCAGGCGAGCATCCGCATGGGGTCAGCTGGCATGGGGCATCCATTGGATACACGGCCAAACCACTTGTGGCGGTTCCGAGCGGTCATCTGATAAAACCCTTGCCGCACAAACCGGGGTAAAATTTTGAAGGTCTTGCCCAGCGAAGGTCTACCGATGACCATCAAGGCTTCGCTGATGGCTGCTTCACCGCACGTGGCCTTCCCGTTGTGCCACAATGCCACAGCATCTTGGCTCTCGGGCAGCTGACTTTTCAAACGCAATGTCATGGCATTGGCGCCATCCAGGGGAGCAAATCGCAGATTTTGATGGCCTGGACGCTCCCATCTCAGCAACCGGCGCACGGCGCGGTGGCAAAGGGCGCAGTCCACCATCAAAAAAAAGGACGGGCCCATTGGGAACAGGGAAGGCGTCTTTAGAATTCTCCTCCATCGAAACTTCCACCAGAACCTCCGCCGTAGCCGCTGCGTCCACGCTTTCGTTGGCCGGGCTCGAGTTTACCAAAAGACCAAGTCAAACTGGCATAAATGAAGCGGCTTTGTCGCTTAAATGTGCCGTCTTGGAAGAAATCTCGGCCTTCGGAAGTGTATGACCATTCTTGCTGGTCAAACACATCGCTGACCCGAGCCGAAGCCCTCACTTTGCCGTCATAAAAGTCTCGGCTGACTGCGGCGCTGTGCGATATGTAGCCTTGGAAAGTACCTTGTGTATAGCGCGATGGCGCTCGATATCGGCCGTTGATTTGGACCTTCCAGTCCCCTTTGACCAAGGCGGAGACTTGGTAGCCCGCGCTGCCTTGGAATCCATTGTTTCCAAGGTCGGGAGCGAGGTTGGAGCCATCGGTTTTTTGATGGTAAATGCTGCCGTTGACACGCATTTGAAGGGCGCGGCCTTTGCGCCACATGGCCACCACTTCCAAGCCAGAATTGGTTTGTCTGGCCAGGTTCACATAGGTGCGGTTGGCAATGCCTTGGTCGTCCACTTCAATGAAGCGTCGAATGACATCCCGGGTGGTCTTGTAGAACAGGGATGTCGTGACCGTGAGTGCCTTGGTGGTCAGCTGGTGGCCAAACTCCAATCCGTCGGTGTACTCGGGCAAAAGAAAAGGGTTGCCATACCTGAGGTTGCGAGGATCTGCATTGTCCACAAAGGGATTGACTTGACGTCCCCTGGGTCGGTTGACACGGCGGTTGTAGCTCAAGACCCATTGGTTCCGGTCGTCCACAGTGTAGCTGAGGTTGCTGGAAGGGTAGAAGCTGGTGTAGTTGTTGACGAAGGTGGCGTCAGATCCGCCGAGTTGGGTCAATGCTGCTGCAATGTCAGCGCTGTCTCCCATCAGTTCTGCCGTGGTGTAAACGACTTCGCCACGTCCGCCGACTTGTACGCCCCAAGCACCAAATTTCCGGCCCCAGGTCACGTAAGTGGCATGGATGTCTTCGCGGTAGCGGAAGTCATAGGCCTGGACAAAAGGGGTGCCTGCGCTGTCGCGTTGCCAGAATTGTTGGTCCTCGTTGCTTTCCCTCAAAATGGTCTTGTAGCCCAGCTCCAGTTTTCCATCGTTGTCCAATGGTTTTTCGTAATCCAGCTGCAGGGTGGCATTCCAATTGGTTCCATCGTTCAGGTTCGCATTGGAGAGATAGGCTGAGTCCAAAATGGGGGTGGGTAAATCCTGCCACAGAGAGTCGTGGGATTGGCTGCTGCGCTGGGACCAGCGGGCAAAAGCTTGAAGTACATGGCGTTCTTCATACTTGTGCTCGTACCCCAAGTCCAAGTCGGTGGATGCATTGTCGCCACCGGAAAGTCCATATCGGGTAAAGCCGCCGAGGGCATCGGTGCTCCAGGTTTCCAAGTTCAGCACATCCTTTGCCCCGGAACTGCTCCCTTGGTTGGTTCGCAGGCCAATGTTCCACGTTGTTTGCGAGGAGGGCATATAGTCCAATGTTGCCTTGAAGTTCCAGCTGGATCTCAGGTTGTCAGACATGCTGCTTGAAGTCAACACACTCAAAGAATCATAAGCGCCAGCCAGGTCTCCACCAAAGGCTTGTTCTCGAATGCTGTTGCCGCTTCGGAAGCCATTGCGCTGGTTCCACCCGGCATTCATGGAGAAGTTGAATTGCTGACCGCGGATGTTGCCATTGAATGATCCGCTGTGGTTTTCGTTCGATCCCCACGTGACGCTCACTTGCCCATTTTTGCCTTCGAGCTTGTCTTTTTTTGAGGATGATGTTGAGGATGCCAGCCACGCCTTCTGGGTCATACTTGGCTGTGGGGCTGGTGATGATTTCGACCCGATCAATGCTGCTGGCCGGGATTTGTTCCAAAAGGTTTTGTGTGGCTGAACCCGTCATGCCGCTTGGCCTTCCGTCAATCAAAATGGTCACGTTGCCTGAACCGCGCAGGCTCAAATTCCCGTCGATGTCCACATCGATGCTCGGTACGTTCCTGAGGAGTTCGGTGGCGTTGGAGCCCGCACTGTTCAGGTCGTCTCCCACGCGAAAGACCTTGCGGTCGATCATCATTTCCAGGGTCGAACGTTGCTCGACAACTTCAGCTGCCTCCAGGGCCTGAATGTTGGGTTCAAGTCGAACCACGCCCAAGTTTTGCTCAATGCCGCCGCGGGGGGTCAATCGGATGTCCCCCACCTCAATGGACACGTAGCCCATGAAGCCCACTTGCGCCCGAAATCGGCCGAGGGGGATTTCGGTGATGCGGAACCTGCCTTTGGCGTCGGTGACGCCTCCGGTGATGACCTTGTTTTGGTCAAAGGCCAAAATGCTGATGGTGGCAAATTCAATGGGATTGCCGGAATTGGAATCTTCAACGGTTCCAAAAACGACTCCGATTTTCGGGCGTTCTCCTTCTCCAGAGCCAGGCCTTTGTCCACCTTGTGGGCGTTGAGCCATGACCGCGATTGGAAGTGCAATCAGGATGCCAAGGGCGAATTGTTGCAGGTTCATGTTTACAGAACGGCTTGAAGGGTGTTAAGTTCAAGTTGGCCTGCTTCTCTGTTCAGTCCGATTTAGGGTTGCAGTGGCCTGAAATGGAAAGAGAAGTCCATGTTTTTTCAATGGCAATTGATACTGAGGCAAAGGCAGGGCACCCCAGCTGTTGATGCAGCCAACCCCGGCTGAATGGCCGTCCAAATCCAAGTGGACCTCCTCGGTGGGGTTCAGCAAGCGAAAATGCGATTGACGGGTTTGCTTATCGGATCCTGAGTCCAGTTGGTCTGGACCAAAATGAAGGGCTGTGAAATCAAACGCATCTGAAGCAGTGAATTCCAGGCCGATGCCGGCTTCATTTTTGAATCGCACCCAACGGACATCGGTTCGAGATCCGTTGAATTGGGGTCGGGCATAGGGGGTCACCAGATCAGAAACTTCTGCGCTGTAGATCCCCACGAATGCGGCAGACTTTCGGTCCGCCGTGCTCTCCATGGGCCCGCGGCCATGCCATTCCACGCGGGTGAGGTCGGATGGCAAAGTCCAGTGTTGTCCAAATCGAAAGAGGTCTGGGTGCTTGTTTTCGCGCAAAACCTTTAGAGATTGATGAACCTTCACGCTTCCCGCGTGGTCCACGGTATAGAGGGTTTGAAGCTCGGCGTCGCCTTGGAGAAGAGGACGAACAAAAGAGACCTGCATTTGGCCGTCAGGCAAGCGAATGTTTTTGAATTCAGCGGCGGCCGTCTCATCCCATGGATCTTTCCAAATCGCGTTGCGTTTAGGGGTTTGGGCGCCGTAATCGTTGTCCACTGGAGGTCTCCAAAATTGAGGCTGTCCTCCTTCGATGACCATTGGTATGCCTTGGATGACATACGCCTTGATTTCTCCGGTTTTGCGGCTCAATTCAAGATGACCGCCTTCGAAGTTGAGCAGGAGGGATTCACCTTTTTGCTTGAGGTTCACCTTTCCTCGGGCCGGAATGGGCCTGCGTTTTTCATGGGTGCGGAGTTTGAATTGGGCCTGTGCCAAAATGTGGGGTCGAGGCAAAAGAGGCTCTTCCCGACTCAATGTGGCGTTCACGGAAAGGAAAACTTCCGCTTCATGCTGCTTCCAGTCCTTGATGTCGAGGTCGATGTTTTGTGAGCCCTGTGGCCCCACAAGGACTTGGTCAACTTGGCCTTGGTCCACCACGCGTCCGTCGGCTGTGAGCGCCCAGGACACGTCCACCAGAACGTCGCGGAACACATACTCGCTGGCGACGGCCACGCCTTGGCCATCATTCAGCAGAGAGAACTGAAGGGGCTGTTGCACCTGCTTGGCTTCCAGCATGTGTGGCTGAGGCGTACCGTCGGCCATGAGCAGTCCATTGTTTAAGAAGTTGTGGTCGCTCGGGGTGTTTTTGGGACCGTAGTCTCCACCATAGGAAAGGAAGGCACGGCCTTCTTTTTCTGCCCATAATCCTTGGTCTTTGAAGTCCCAGATGAACCCTCCTTGCAAGCGGGGTTCTTTCCTGTAGAGGTCCCAATACTCCTTGAACCCCCCCAAGCTGTTGCCCATGGCATGAGCGTACTCGCATTGAATTAAGGGTCGCGGGTCCTCGGTTTGCTCGGAAAATTCGGCCAGGTGTTCCAAGCCTGCATACATGGGGCAGTAGACGTCGGTGTTCCATTCTTGAAGGGCCCGTTCGTAGGCGATGTAACGCGAAGGGTCCATGGCTCTCACGCGGTGGTAAGTGGCGTAAAAATTGACGCCATTGCCGGCTTCATTCCCCAAAGACCAGCAGATGATGGAGGGGTGGTTTCGGTCCCTGGCAACCATGCGCTCTGTGCGGGTCACATGGGCTTTTTCCCAAAGTGGGTTGTTGCCCAACGTGCGGTCGAGGTCGTAGCCCATGCCATGAGACTCAATGTTGGCTTCATCGACCACGTAAAGTCCAAAACGGTCGCACAGGGCATACCAATACGGGTGGTTCGGGTAATGGGAAGTGCGAACGGCGTTGAAGTTGTGCGCCTTGAGGGTTTGGATGTCCGCCTCCATGGTGGCGCGGTCCATCACATGTCCAGTTTTGGGGTGGTGCTCGTGTCGGTTGACCCCTTTGATGAGAATGGGGCGTCCATTGACCAAGACCAAGCCGTCTTCAATCCGAACATTCCGGAATCCCACCTCCAGTTTGGTGGCCTCGACGGTGCGCCTTTTGGCGTCCAAAAGTTCGATGGTCAAGTCGTGCAATTGAGGGGTTTCGGCTGTCCACCGATCCACATTGGGATGGTCGCTGTTCCAAGTGATGGTTGCCGTGTCTCCTGCTGTGACTTGGATCGGCAGGGCCACCTCTTCCATGAGGTGGCCATTGCGGCTGAGCTTGCATTGCAAAGTCCCTTCGAAGTCAGAGGATCCCTGATGGGCAACGTGCATGCCCACGGCCAGCACCCCCGTGCGGTCGTCGCGCCCGAGATCGGCGTTCACCACCACATCGGAGAGGTGGGCTGTGGGCAGGACTTGAAGCCATACGTCGCGCTCGATTCCAGAGATGCGCCAGAAGTCTTGGCATTCGAGAAAGCTGCCATCGCTCCAGCGGTAGATTTCCAACGCCAAGGAATTCTCCCCTTTTTTCAGGGCATGGGTGATGTCGAATTCAGCGGGCAACTTGGAGCCTTGCGTGTATCCAATTCGCTGCCCATTCACCCACACAAAACCCGCAGATTTGATGGCGCCCAAATGCAGGATCACGGTTTGGCCTCGCCATCCCTTGGGCAGTGAAAAATTGCGTTTGTATTGTCCCACTGGATTCCATCCATCGGGGATGTCGGGTGGGTTGGGCGTTTGCTTCCAGTAAAAAGGGTAGGGGTGATTGGTGTAAATCGGCACCCCATGTCCTTCGAGTTCCCAGTTGGCTGGGACGGGAATGTCATCCCACTCTGATGCGTCGAAAGTGGGGGATTCAAATCCGGTTGTCCGTTCCTCAGGGCTTCTGGACCAATGGAATTTCCAAGTGCCATTCAAGCTCAAATAGCGGTCTCCATAAGAAGGGAGGTCAACGCTGACTTGGTCCAACGAAGAGGCGGTGTAAAAGGTGGTCCGGGCGGGGAGTTTGTTCTCTTCGACCACTGCGGGGTCTTCGATGAAGGGCAGCATGGTCTGTGTCCATCCAGACACGGGCCCCATCACAAGGGCGGTGAGAATTCCAATGGATAAACAGAGGGTGCGCATGGGGCGTATGGGTCGAAGCCGTCCACGGCAGGGACCATGGACCCGACCAAAATACACCAAGGCGGTTCCCATGGGGCTGGAAGGCGTGTACGATGTACATTGCTGGCTCAGACCCGGTCAATGCCACGGGGTCCCCAACACCTTTTCGCATCATGACCAGCACTTTTTCGGCGCTCGATTACGCCATTTTCATCGGCTATGCCATCCTGATTTTGGGGGTGGGACTCTGGGTTTCTCGGGACAAAAAAGGCCACCAAAAAAACGCCGAGGATTACTTTTTGGCCAGCAAATCATTGCCTTGGTGGGCGGTGGGTGCTTCGTTGATTGCGGCCAACATCTCTGCCGAACAATTCATCGGCATGTCGGGCTCCGGCTTCAAAATCGGATTGGCCATTGCTTCTTACGAATGGATGGCGGCCTTGACCCTCATCATTGTGGGCAAATACTTCCTGCCGATTTTCATTGAGAAGGGCCTTTACACGATTCCTGAATTCGTGGAACAGCGGTATTCCACCAACCTCAAGACCATCTTGGCGGTCTTCTGGATTTCCCTTTATGTCTTCGTGAACCTTGCGTCGGTGCTCTATTTGGGGTCGTTGGCTTTGGAGACCATCATGGGGGTTCCCATGGCGTATGGCGTGCTTGGACTCGGTCTTTTTGCCGCAGCTTATTCCCTGTATGGCGGACTCTCAGCGGTGTCTTGGACGGACGTCATTCAGGTGATTTTCTTGGTGATGGGTGGACTGGTGACCACCTACCTCGCATTGGATGCTGTCTCTGGTGGAGGCGGCATGTGGGCGGGATTCCAAACCATCTATGAGGCGGCGCCAGACAAGTTTGCGATGATCTTGGACAAGGGCCACCCCGAGTACATGAACCTTCCTGGAATCGGAGTTCTGGTGGGAGGCATGTGGGTGGCCAACATTTACTACTGGGGATTCAACCAGTACATCATTCAGCGCACACTGGCTGCCAAGTCGCTCAAGGAGTCCCAGCGGGGCATCCTCTTCGCTGCGGGTCTCAAGCTCATTCTGCCTCTGATTGTGGTTGTTCCTGGAATTGCCGCCTACGTCATGACCCAAGATGCGTCGGTGATGGCCGGCCTGGGAGAGGCTGCAGTCAACAAGCCTCCCACGGGGGCGAATCCCGATTACGCCTACCCTTGGCTTCTCCAGTTTTTGCCCAACGGCTTGAAGGGCTTGGCTTTTGCAGCGCTTGCAGCCGCCATTGTTTCCTCGTTGGCGTCCATGCTCAACAGCACCTCGACCATCTTCACGATGGACATCTACAAGCCCTACATCAACCCCACCGCCGATGACCGTGCCACGGTCCGAATGGGCAGGATTTCTGCCGCTGTGGCTTTGGCCATTGCCTGTGTCATGGCGCCCCTCTTGGGAGGAATTGACCAAGCTTTCCAATTCATACAGGAGTACACAGGGGTGGTCAGCCCGGGCATCCTCGCTGTGTTCATCCTCGGCCTGTTCTGGAAAAAGACCACCAACAAAGGCGCCATCACCGGTGCTTTGGTGTCCATTCCCATTGCCATGTATTTCAAGGTGGCCCCCAAAGGGTGGTCAGAGAGCGCGTTGTTCTTGGATTTGCCCTTCTTGGATCAAATGGGCTTGACAACGCTGTTGACCATGCTGGTGATCGCGGTTGTGAGCCGTTCCGAAGGAAAGGGAGAAGATGATGCCAAGGGCATTTCTCTCACCAGAAGCACGTTTGCCACTGAGCCTCTGTACAACATTGGAGCTTTCGCTGTCCTGACGGTTCTCGCCGTGTTGTATGCCTTCTTCTGGGGGTAAACTAAAGTCAGTCGGCCATTCATCGGAGGCGGAAAAGTGCCGTCTAAAAAGGGGGGCAAAAGTGCCGTCCAAAAAAGGCGTTGTCAAGGTGAATCAGAGGCTTACTTTCTGATTTCGGGCCATTTCGGGTGGACCACAAAGCCCCTGGATATTTCTTCCCAACCGGCGTCACCTTCAATGACAACGGCGCACATCAACGCCCGGTGGGTGCGTGAAAAATGGTCGTGAAGGACGGCTTCCAAGCGGCTCCAGTGCAGTGGAGGATCCCCGTCCGTGGGGTGGAATTTACCCAGCCATCGGCCTTTGGGGAGCGGAAGAATTCGCACGTGTTCGCTGCCCATAACGTGGTGCGCTTCATCGGGTTTGCACCACCATCCCGCTGCATATTCGGGATGGGCATACTTGGGCGGACGGTGTTGGTGCAGCCTTGAATGGTGGTGAAAAAACCAGCCTTTCATCAGCAGCACCGGTTCTGGGGTGGAGATTCGCTCTTGGTGCATGAAGGCCTTAGCGGCGGGCAACCTGCTGGCAGCGAGTTGATTCACCAGCTTGTTCATTTTCCCCTCCAGGGTGTCGTGGCGACCGGATGGGCCCACCCAATTGGACCAGGCGTTTCCGTCCTCGGCAGCGAGGTAGAATTTGCTGGCCACTTCGAGGTGAAGGGTGCGGCCTCTGTGAATGTCGTCGACCAGAAAGTCGAGTTCGCCAATGGTTCTTTTGTCGTCTTGCAATTGCACACTGTGCGCCCGCAACCGAAAGTGCGGACTGGCGTCCAACCAGAAGGCGATCAGGGCTTCAAAGTGTTTGCCAAGCAATTGTCCTGCAGGCTCGAGGACATGCGGTGGGAGCGGGTTTTCGCCCATCGCCAGCAAGGAGGCCCACTCCTCAAACAGAGGCAAGTCCGCGGACAGCGCGTCCTTGCACCAGGTGTCGTCCAACACTTGGAAGCCCAATTCAGGGTGTCGGGCCATGAGAGGAGCGGAGCCGACGGCCCATCGAAGCCGCATCAGTGCTGCGAGAGCTTGGGGTTGATCGGTCAATGGACCACTCCATCGGTTGAGCCAGGGGTCTTGCACGCTGCGAAATTCTACCTTCGCAACCGAAAGCCATGAGAACCGTAGCTCAAATTCCCCATCGCGCCATGCGAATTGTTGTTCAAGAATGGAATGACAAATACCACGTGCAATTCGTTTGGGGTCCTTTGGAACAGACCTATCGTCTTCCTGTTGAGGGAAGTGGAGGGCTGGAGTCGGTGCGGGAATTTGCCTCGCGATTGGTGCCAGAAGTGGAGCAGATGTTTCTTCAAATGAAAGAGACCAGGGCTGCTGCATTGAACCCGGATTCCCCGAAGACATGACCGAGACAACTGCTTCCGAAAAACGAGACCAGCATGTGGTGGAGTACCTGTTGTACGAATGGCAAATGGAGGATTTGGCGCGCGCTGTCGAATTCGATTTGCCGGCGCTAAGGGTCCACTTGTCTGCGGCCTATGAAGGAGACCGGCTGGAAGCCGAGTTGACTTGGTTCGCGGATTTAATGCGCGATTTGAGGAGGGAGAACAAATCCCATTCTGGACACAGGTCCAAGTTGGATGAGCTCATGATCGAGCTGACTTATCTGCACAAAACGCTGATGGAAGTCCTGAAGGACGAAGAGTACAAGTCGGCGGTGGACGGAGCTCAGCCCCACCTTTCGGCCATGGAGGCCAAGGGAGAAGCGGGGAAATCAGAGGTGGAATCCATGCTGATTGCCTTGTACGGGTGGTTGGTGCTTCGGATGTCGGGAAAAACGGTCACGCCAGAAACCCAAGAGTCCCTGGATGTGATCCGGGACTGGGCCAACTTGTTGGGGCAGCGTTACATCCGAATGCGAGCTGGCGAGCTTTGAACGGCTCGTCGACAGTCAGCTGGCCTTCCTGCGAGAGGAGGGGTCAGTGGGTGAAATGACGCGGTCGGGACGCATCTGGCCTCCCTTGTCTGCTTTTTGAGTCATTCGCAACGTGTGAATGAAGCGAGCGAAGCCATCCACCCAAGTGCCGTGAGGCGTTCCCTGAGGAACCCAGCGCACAGGTCGACCTGAGTCCAGAAGGTCGGCCAGTTTCCTGGAGTCTGGATTGGGGTGGACCAAAAACACAGGGCGGCTGTCTAGAATGGCTTGCTCCAAGTTGGAGGTAACCAAAACCTCTGTTGGCTGGGCCTTGAGGCTCGAGAGGGTTTCTTCGAGTTGAATATCCAAAGCGGGCAGAATGGAGTCCAAACCTTCAAAAAGGTCAGGCAATGCCTTCAGCGCATTGGGCAGGATTTCGACCCTGAAAACGGGAGAAGTGAGTACCATGATGTTGACATACGCAAGGTTTCGACGAAGGTTACAGTGTTCAACTTGGAATTTGTGATGGGCGTCAACCATTCAAAGTGGATAAGCCTGAGTCTCCTTTGTTGATTGCGCCCTTGGACCTCGGAATTTCACATGAATGGGGATTGCGTCGTTCCGTCCGAAACTGTTTGCCCTTTCCAATGCGAAGGAAAGGGAGGCTTGGCGCGTGTTTTCGCAGTCTCGGTCAGCCCCTCTTGACTCCAGTCGTCTGGCGGGCCAATGGAAGGAATGGTACAGATGTGAACATCCTCAAGCGGGGCCGTTGCCCACCGATGAGGTCTTGGAGTTCGCCTTTGCTGCCCGTCAGGGATCAACGGAGACCGGGAGGTATGGCACAGTGGCTTGGTACCCTTGGAGAAATCAGGCCATTCTTTTGTTAGAAAAAGAGGAGTTTATTCAAGTTCGAACCAACCGGAATCAGTTGAAAATTCGGGAGGAGGAGCAGGTCAGTTTGTCGGCCAAGAATGTTGGCGTGGTTGGCCTTTCGGTGGGACGGAGCATTGCATTGGCCCTGTCCATGGAGCGGATCGCAGGAAAGCTTCATTTGGCAGATTCAGATCAGATTGAGCTGTCCAATCTCAACCGGATGCCGTGTTCCCTTTTTGAATTGGGGACGTCCAAATTGGTGTCCACTGCGCGCGCCATTGCAGAGGTCGATCCATTCATTGAAGTCGAAGTCTGGCCCGAAGGGTTTCGTGCCGAGAACATTGGCGATTTCATGGAAAACCTGGATTTGGTGGTGGACGCATGCGATGGGTTGCAAGCCAAAGCATTGTTGAGGATGGGTGCCCGAGATCGACGCGTTCCTGTGGTCATGGAGACCAATGACCGAGGATTGATTGATGTGGAGCGCTATGACCTGGAGGAGACCCAAGATTTTTTGCATGGCCGAGTAACGGCTGAGCAAATGAGCGAGTTGGCCAGCGGAGGATCATGGTCGCCTGAATGGCTCGACGCTTTCGTTGACTTGTCCGAAATCAGCCCTCGTGCCCAAGAGAGTTTGGCCGAAGTGGGAAAGACCTTGGCGGGTTGGCCTCAATTGCACAGCGACGTTGCCCTTGGCGCGGGCGCCGCGGCTTCCACCATACGTCGACTCCTGCTGGGGGAAGAGATCGCCGACCAACGCATTCGATTTGATTTAAATGAGCAGCTCTCCGTCGCATATACCGCGTGAGTCAGTGGACATCGCCCGCACTTTGCGGGAGGTGACCCTACACGTTTTTCGGTCGGCTGACGACCCGAAACTCTCTGAGCGATTTGCACAGGGACACGAGGCGGTATTGCGCGCTGCGGGCATCACCAAGTTGACCTCGTTTGGGCAAGATTGGTTGGGCGATGAAAATGCGATTCTGTTTTTGCTGACCTGTCAGGATGATGAAGTGTTGTTGAGTGGAATGCGCCTTCAACGCCGTTCCGGGTATGGCAGCCTTCCCATGGAGCGTGCTGTGGGCAGTCAATACCCTGAGTTGGGCGACCACTTGGACAACCTTCAGGATGAAGGCTGTGCTGAGTTTTGTGCGTTGTGGAGCCGAAGAGAAACGGCAGTAGCTGGCATTGCCATGTTGCCCATGGCTTGTGTCGGGTTGGGTTTGATGCCTCAATTGAACATCCGGCATGGTTTTGCTTTTATGGGGACCAACATGCGGCCGATTCAAAGGGAATTGGGCTTTACCATTTTGGAACACATCGGTGAGGATGGGCAGTTTGATTACCCCCGACCTCCCATCCGTTCTGAGGTGGGGCATTTCTGCCATCCAGAAAGCCTGAATGACGCCGCAGAAGATGTGCAACTGATGGCGCGTCGGGCTGCAGAAGAGCCGAATCATACGCACAGCATGGACGGTCGTTTCCATCGCATCCATTACCGGGTGGAGAACCACATCGCCTAATGGGCGTTCGTCCGATATACGGACGCATGCGGGGATGGGTGTGGATTGCCCTGGCATTCACCTGGTGTTTACAGGGGTGTTCGGAAGGCGCAACGGAACGGAAAGTAGACGCTTTAGAGCTGATGGCACTGGAGGACGTGGACGGAACGCTCAGGCCCGATGAGGTCCATTTGAGAGCCCAGCTTTTGCAGCCTTTGGAAGGAGAACAGCCCAATTTGGGCATGCGCAATTCAGCCTACTGGGTGAAGGTGTCGGGTTGGCAAGGTGCCCCAAGGAATGCACGCATCATCCTCGACAATCCGACGGTGGACTCCATAGATGCGGTGATTTTGGATGGCCCAAGGGTGCTTGGTCGTCAACGGTCAGGTGCGGCTTATGGCAAGACAGAGGACTTGATTCCCACCTTCAATTTGCCATTAAATGTGGACCATGAACTTTGGTTCAGGGTGAGGAGCACAAAGCCATTGGTTCTGCCATTCACTTTGACCCAAGTGGACCGTGTCAAGACCATGCGGGTGCAGCGAGACTTGGCGTTGGCGCTTTACACAGGCATCGTATTGGCCATCCTGATTTACAATTGTTTTTTGGCATTCAGCACCGGACAGCAGGCTTATTTCAGTTATGTGTTGGTGGTGCTCACAGTGGGATTGGTGCAGTGGAGTTTCAATGGCTATGACCGCTTGATTTGGGGGCACATTCCTTGGTTGGCCAGAAATGGTTTGACGATCATGGGTGCGTCATCGGGGCTAGCAGCGTTGATTTTTGCCCGAGAATTCTTGGAGGTCAGGCGGTACACCCCGAAGTGGAACCGATGGATTCAAGGCCTCTTGGTCATCTATGCTTCGGCCTTGCTGGCGGCCCTTGTTGAATCAGCCACTTTTGGCGTATAACTTGGTCAATTTGGGGGCGTTGTCTGCGCCGGCGATGATCGTGTTGTCATTGATCAGCTGGCGGCGGGGAAACACATCGGCCCTCTGGTTTTTTGTGGCTTGGCTCATTTTTTTGGTGGCTGTCACCACACAAGCGCTTCGAGATTTTGGGGTCTTGCCTTCCACTCCTGTAACGGCATTGTTTATGCCCCTGGGTACCGTCTTTGAAATGCTGTTGCTCAGCTTTGCCTTGGGCAACAGGATTAACCTGCTCAAGCGGTCGTCAGATGCGGCCAACGCCAAAGCCTTGGCGGCCTCTTTGGAAAACGAGCGCATTGTGAAGCAGCAGAATGCCGAGTTGGAAATGCGGGTCCAGCACCGCACCGAGGCTTTGGGTCAAGCAAACGCAGAATTGTCGGGGGCGCTGGATGAATTGAAGGGTGCCCAAGACCAGTTGATTCAAACTGAAAAGTTGGCGTCATTGGGTCAAATGACAGCGGGCATCGCCCATGAGCTCAACAACCCCATCAATTACGTCCAAAGCAATGCCACATCGCTGCGCAGGGACATCGAAGAGCTCATCGAGATTGTCGACGCTTACTCGGAGGCGTTTGCCGCCATGGCAGAAGGGGCCCATGGCGCCCAAGCCATGGCTGAAGCTGCCGCTGAGAAGTCCAGGAAATTGGACTTGGACTTTTTGAAAGAGAAAGCCGGCAATTGGTGGCGGGCATCTTGGAGGGCGCTGATCGCACCACAAAAATTGTCGGTGGCTTGAGGGTTTTTGGACGAATGGATGGTGACAAGCCCGTGAAGGCATCTTTGGCGGAATTGCTGGAAGCCAGCATCACAGTGTTGGGGAACCGCGCGAGAAGCAAAGCGAAAATCGAAGTGTCTCTCAGAAGATGTGCCTGAGCTGTGGTGTCAAAGCGGAAAGTTGAGTCAGGTCTTCATGAACATCGTGGTGAACGCGGTTCAAGCCACGGAGAGCCGCTGGTCGGATGCCGAGCAGCGCATCGTGCGGGTGGAATTGAAGCACCTCATGGCCATGGGGGAAGGTGTGAACACTTTGGAGGTGCGGTTCAGGACAATGGCACTGGGATGGATGAGGAGACCCGTCAGCGGGTATTTGACCCTTTCTATACCACCAAAGATGTGGGCAAGGGAACGGGCTTGGGCTTGAGCATTGTCAAGGGCATTCTCGATGACCACGGCGCCCAAGTAGAAGTGGAAAGCACCATGGGGGATGGCACCACATTCATTCTGACCTTTCCGATCACCGATGAGGCGCAAACCAAAACGGAGGCGGCCTGACTTTGCATTGAACTGAAAGCATGGCAGAGGAGACCATACGCGTCCTCTACCTCGATGACGAGGAGCCCAACTTGTTTTCGTTCAAGGCGGCCTTTCGCCGGGACTTTGAGGTGCACACCTGCGACGAGCCCCACAAGGCGGTGCGCCTGCTCGACGATGCGCAGTTTCCACGTGGTGCTCAGCGACCAGCGCATGCCGCGGATCAGCGGGGTGGAGTTTTTTGAGCTCATCATGCCCGACCACCCGGATGTGTCCAGCCGCATCCTCGTGACGGGTTATGCCGACACCGATGCCGTCGTGGACGCGATCAACAAGGGGCAGGTCTACCGTTTTGTCTCCAAGCCGTGGAATGAGGAGGAGCTGCGTGAACGTGTCATCCAAGTTCGGGTTACGACCTGAACCGATCTCGAGGGTCAGCAACGCTCGAGCAGGCCACGCAGGTGCTTGGCGGCCTGATGGAGGGCCTTGTGGGCGACCTCGATCGAGGCTGACTGCGGATTTGAGTTGGCAGGCCGTGGGGCCGACCGCTAGCCCAAGAGCTGTCGCTTCTCAAGGGCAGGATGATGGAGGAGCGCACCCGATACGGAGGTGGGTGGAGTTGCAAAATTCACGCAAATAAGTATCGAGAAGTCTGTCCTACAGAGGGTTTAGATTCTGTTTCCGATATTGAGAATGGATGTCCAAAGCGCTTGAATTTTGGTTGGTCGATGACAACGAAATCGACCGCGTGGTCAATGGTCGGCTCATCGAGGCGGCCTTTGGTGCCCGTCCAAGTCGTTCAAAGATGGTCCCACTTTCTTGGAGGCATTGTCTCAAGATTCCGGGGTAGAGGAGGACGATTTGCGGCCTGGTTCTGCCCTTGGCCGACGCGTCGTCTGGTATTGCTCGACATCAAAATGCCGGGGCTCGATGGATTCGGTGTCCTCGAGCGCATGGAGATGTATCCCACCACCGCCTTGTCCCGCACGACGATGTTCATGCTGAGCGCCACCCTGGACCCCGAAGAATTGCGCCGCGCAGAGGGCCACCCCATTGTGGAGGCCCTGCTGCCCAAGCCGCTCGACATCCACCAGCTTCGCGGCTGGCTGGAACAGGTCCGCCGCTGATTCCCCTTCGTTTCAGAGGTACTTGAAGTCCTCGCCGGGCTTGATGTTTTGCAGGGTCTCGTAGATGAGGCGGATGCAGTCTTCGACGTCCTGCTTGTGCACCATCTCAACGGTGGTGTGCATGTAGCGCAAGGGCAGGGAAATCAATGCGCTCGGCACGCCCTGGTTGGAGTACGCAAAGGCGTCCGTGTCCGTGCCGGTGAAACGGCTGGCCGCCATGCGCTGCAAGGGGAGTTTGTTGGCGTCTGCCGTGTCGATGATGCGTTGCAGCAGGTTGTTTTGGACCGCGGGGCCGTAGGTCACGCCCGGGCCTTTGCCGGCAGCCACGTCGCCCTGCTCGATCTTGTTCATCATCGGGGTGTGCGTGCAGTGCGTGACGTCGGTGACGATGGCCACGTCGGGCTGAATGCGCTCGGCGATCATTTGGGCGCCGCGCAAGCCAATCTCCTCTTGCACGCTGTTGGTGATGTACAGGCCAAAAGGCAGCTTCACTTTGTTTTCTTGCAGCATGCGGGCCACCTCGGCGATCATGAATCCACCGGCGCGGTTGTCGAGTGCACGGCCCACGTACCACTGCTTGTTGAGCAGCATGAAGGTGTCCTCGTAGGTCACGACGCACCCGACGTGGATGCCCATCTTCTCACCTCAGCCTTGTCTTTGGCACCGACGTCCAAGAAGATGTTCTTCAGCGTGGGGCGCGCTTCTTTGCCGGCTGTGCGGGTGTGGATGGCAGGCCAGCCAAAGACGGCCTTGACGGTTCCCTTTGGGGTGTGGATGTCCACGCGCTTGGACGGGGCGATTTGGTGGTCGCTGCCGCCGTTGCGTCGCAAGTAGATGAAGCCGTCGCTGGTGATGTAGTGCACGAACCAGCTGATTTCGTCGGCGTGCGCCTCGATGACCACCTTGTATTCGGCCTCGGGATTGATGACGCCCACGACGGTGCCATACGTGTCCACGATGTGCTCATCGATGTAGGGCTTGACGTAGTCGAGCCACAGTCTTCTGACCGGCACTTTCGAAAGCCGGTGGGCGAGGGGTTGTTGAGGTAAGCCTCCAGAAACTGCTCTGAGGCGCGCGTGATGATTTTCTTCTTGGCCATTGCAGGGGCGAAAGTAAGCCTCTACTGGGGTCTCAGTCTGCGAAAGGGCATTGGGTTGTGCCCAAAGAATGACGGGTTGTGTGCGAGTATAAACTCACCTCTCAGATTTGTAGGAGATATCTTACCTTTGTGTCAGATTATAACTTGAAGTTTGTAGGCATCTTTTCGAATTTTCGCTTAAAGAACTGTACCTAAGGCAAGTAGGTTTAGTTTGGGGTAGGACTGCTGGCTTCGTCAGCGACACAACCCAAGGCCAAGTGAGTGAAGAAGTTTTATCCAGTACCGTTGACAATGTTTGTTCATGCAGGACGCATTGAGGTTCAAGGGAGGCTCAAGTTTGATTTCTCGGAAATGACTGCAAAGTCATCTTCGGTTCTACGCGAAGAAGCGACTCTGCCCCAACGGGGGTGAGTCGCTTCTCTTTTTTTGGGCCATTCAATTCTAAACAAGGATGCACCGAAATGATCGCGCTAAGAATCGCAGGAAAGAGCCGTCAGGGTTTGGGTTCAGTAAAGACGTAAAGCAACAAGTGCGTCTTCTTTTTGGAATTCAGTTCAGATGGGCCCGTGTAGATGTACTGGGTTGTCAATTCTGGGTGGGATTCCATGAATGCGTTGACCGTGGCTTCCCAAGTGAGTTTATCTGCCAAGAATGGGAAGTCGAATTTGTAGATGCCGCGCACCACTTCTTTCCCTTCAACAGGCGCTCGCCCTTGGGCAAAGGTTTGGTCCGAGAAATTCCAAATGGAGATCGAAGTCAATGCCGTCAGGACAGCCCCAATGGCGATGGCCAAGACCACTGGCTTTGTGGGTGACCAAGAAACCGGGCCTTCATCTGAAATGGGCACGTGCTTGAAGACAATCCAGGATGCAATCAGCACAATCCAAAAGAGTCCGTGCTCCAAAAGTTGGAAGCGGTCTCCAAATACTTGGTCGCCAATGGAGAACAGGCTAAATAGAGTCACAGAAGCAAGGATGGCCCTGAAGAACCAAGTGTCGGTGATCGTTTCGTCTCCCTTTCGCAGGCTCAAAAGAGCGACCAAGTAGAGCGAAAAGTTCACGGCCTCCAATGCGGACACCCCGGCAAGGGCCGTGGTGGCAAAAAGAGGATCCTTGAGTCCGAGGGAGCCGAAGAATTTGATGAAAAGGGCAAAGAAGTCCTTGCCTACCCAGAGGAACTGCACATCAGGAATGATTTTGTCGACCACACTCAGGCCCCAGAAGAGGGTCCAGAAAACAAGGATGGTGGCGCGGAGGATTTTGCGTTCGTTCATGGCCGGTTTTCTGTCATGATGTAAAAAATGAGGGCGTCCGCCTTTTTCAATCGAAGCGGTTTAGGAACCGTGTAGATGTGTTGGATGGACTCGTTGGGGTGGGACGCTTTGAATTGCGCAAGCGTGTTTTCGAACACAGTGCTGCCGCCCAAGAAGGGGAAAGCGACCTTGTAGATGTGATCTCCAACTTGCTCAGCTTCGATCCCATCTGTGCGCAAATGAAAGTCGCTTGTGTTGTGTTGAAAGATGGCCGTGGCTGTGGCCATGATTAGCACGGCAGAGACTGCGGTTGCCGTGATCCATTGACCCCTTGGAAGGGTTGTGGTGCCATGCGATGGGGTGGATTCCAGCCGGATAAAGACCACCCAAGACATCAGTGAAATGAACCAAAACAGCGTGTGCTCAAGCAGTTCAAATCGATCGCCAAACCAGTGGTCGCCAATCGAGAAGAACGTGAAGGTGCCCAGGGTGAGAAGGGTTCCAAAGAAGGACCAGCGCCTCGAGGCTGAGGTGTTGCGCTGAATTTCAAAAACCAAGGCTCCACAGAAAAACACAAGTGCAAATGCTTCTAAAGCACCCGCAAAGGCGAGGGCAACGTTGGCAACGTCGGGTGAACCCAGTCCCGTTGATTCGAAGTATTTCTGAAATTGGGCAAAGCGGTCTCGGCCCACCCAGAGAAAATGGGCGCCACCGACCACTTTGTCGATGAGGTTAAATAGCCAGAAAACCGACCAGTAGAGCAGTATGGCATACCGCACCAATTGATGGGTTGCAGAGGGGCGTTGATCAGGGTCCATATTGAGGGTTGGAGAGAGGAAAGCTAAGAGAGATATGGAGGCATTCGAAGTGCATGAAGGAAGGTTCTCCTTACCTGGGTTTGGACGATTCTTTGGCCGAAATTGCTGGCATGACAATGGAAAAGAGTCAGCCTGTGATTGTGGTGCTCTCAGGCGCTGGAATCAGCCGGGAGAGCGGGCTCCAGACTTTTAGAGATGGAGATGGCCTTTGGGAGGGGCACGACGTCATGCAAGTGGCCACCCCAGAAGCGTGGGCTGAAAATCCAGCACTCGTCCTTGAATTCTACAACCAGAGAAGGCGGCAGCTCGATCAAGTCCAGCCCCATGCGGCTCACCGTGTGCTGGCGGATTTGGAAGGCTCATTCGATGTCCGAATCGTGACTCAAAACGTGGATGACTTACACGAACGGAGCGGCAGCAGTCAGGTCCTTCACCTGCACGGAGAATTGCGTTTGGTTCGTCCAGAAGACGATCCAGGACTCCAGGATGAACGGTTGATTCGTGTGGGTGAAGCTGAATGTCGTGGCCCGGATGTGGTGCTTGGCGATGTGGATGAACGCGGAGTGCAGTTGCGTCCGCATGTGGTTTGGTTCGGGGAACCAGTGCCCATGATGGAACGCGCATCTGAAACCGTGGCTCAAGCCGATGAATTGTTGGTTGTGGGGACGTCCATGCAGGTATACCCCGCCGCAGGTCTGGTGAATGATGCCCAGCGCGGATGCCGCATTTCCATGGTCAACCCTGATCCTGAATCGGCCAAAGGACACCGCTACAATTTGGATCAGTTTTATTGCGCTCCTGCTTCAGAAGGTGTGTCGATGTGGTCCTCTGAATTGAGGCGCCGTTGGCGTTAGATGAGGGGCGAAACCGCCTTGGGATTACATTTTGGCCACTTGAGCCATCCATACTTCACCTCTTAGAAAGCAGGTTTTGGGCTTTTCATCCTGAGCATTTTCATTGTCAATCACGGTTGACTGCGAGGTGCTGGTGTCAGGTTTGCAGTAGGACAATTCGCAACTATGTGAACGGTGGCTGATTCTTCGCAGAATTAAAGCACTTTTGGCATGAACAGAGGCAATTGGCTCGTTCAAAAATGAATCTGCATGACTGACTTCCATCATTTTACTGGCCTTCAAGCACCTGAATTTCAATGCCCTCTCAAAGCTCTGCCCAGCAATCAAATGTTTGGGGTGTTCCGTGTGCAGCAATGGTCAGAACAGAACACATGGCCAAGAACAGAGCTGCGAATCGCAAAGTAGAGTTGCAGTCAATCATCGAATGGAAGTTCAATCAAAAGGCCCGCTGTTGGGCGGGCCTTTTGGAATGATATAAAACGGGACGCTTTAGCGCTGTATGGCCAGGCGCTGTGGGGCATACCCACGGGGCCCTGCAAGGTAGAGGCCTGGTAGCAGCGCTGAGACATCCATGACTTGGCTTCCGGGTTGCAACGTTGCCGTATGTACGCGGCGTCCCATTCAGGTCGAACACTTCGAAGGGGGTGGTCTCGCCCCCCCAGACCACGCGAAGCTCAGAAGCTGCGGGGTTGGGCATGAGCTGCCACTGTGCATTGGACGGGTCGTCAATGCCACCGAGGACCGTCACCACAATGCACGATTCGATTTCGCATCCGTCGGCATTTTCGGCTTCGACGCAGACTTCGCAATCGCCTGTTTCTGGGCCGACCAGCGTGGCGGTATTGCCATCTACAATCAACTCGCCGCATTCAGAATCCCACTCCAAAGTCAGGCCCTCACCGGGCGTAGCGACGAAGGTGAGGCTGTCCAGTTCGCTCATCGTGACCAGTCCGGTATCGCCGGCTGCAGTGGCCAAATCCCCCAACTCGATGTAGGTGCAAGCATCTGACACAAAGGGGTGAGAGCAAGCGTCGAAGTTGCAGGCATCGGGGTCGGGACAACCGATGGGGAAGCTGCTTTCCGGGGCCACGAAGGATCCGTAGAGATCTACAGTGAAGCCCATGCCATCCCAGTTCAAATCAGTGTCGCCGATGACCAATGAGTTGTAGTTCATTACAGTGTCACAAACACTCACGGATACGGTCGCGATGTCTTGGGCGGCGATTTCAAACCCGTTTTCTACCAGGAAGCCCTCCACATCAGGAAAAAGAACGAAGAAGAGGGGGCCGCCAGTGCTGTCTTGTGTCAAGGGCACGGGCAAGGAATAGGCGCCAGGATATCCACTTTCACAATCTTCATCGTCGACCAACCCAATGAAGTCATTCTCGCCCAGGGTAAAGAGATTGGTGTCGAAGTAATTGCAGTCGGTGTTGCCAACAGAGGTGCTGTCGTAGTTGCAGGCCAATGGGTCGTCACATGCGACTGCGAGATACTCACACAGGGAATTGTCAGGGTTGACGCAAGGGTCGTAATTGAGGGCGTCGGGATCGCCGCAGCCGTCTTCGAGGGTGCTGACCGGCGCCAAGTTCAGCCCGAGGTCTCCCAGTGACCAGGACTGTCCATTCCATTCAGATTCGATGGTATTGAGTCCAGCGATGCCGGTCATCGTGTTGCCACAGAACGAGAAGGTGGCTTGCTCGAGTGCGGAGAGCAAGAGGATGGCTTGCAATGAAGTCAGAAGTCCGTCGTCGACCGCTCCGTTGATGTAGGCTTCAAGGTCGGCGTCGACCACGACAGTCACGGGTTGGCCTTCTTCCGAAATGACCGTAGTGATGGTGCCGACTGCGGGCTGGATGTCGCAACCCAAGCCTGGATCCAAGGCGGTGATGGGGACCAACCAGAACCCACTGCTGAAATCGAAGGTGCCGTCGTTGTATTGGCAGTCGACGTCGCTGGTGGCGGTGCTGTCAAAATTGCAGGCCAGGTCGTCGTTGCAGCCGGTCGCTGCAGCTTCCACGGTGATGGAGCCGACCATGCCGTTGGTCGCATGGCTGCCTATGCTGCAATCGTAATTGTAGGTGCCGGCAACCGTGAAAATGTGGGTGCCAATGCAGACGTCCATGCCGCTGGCGTTGACGGCGCCTAGTGAAAAGGCTTCTGGATTGTCAAAGGATTCACCGCTCAAGACGCTCACATTTCCGTTCACATCGTGAAAACCGCCTTCATTGATAAAGGCCACCGATTCGCCCTCGTTGATGGTCAGGTCTTGCGGGGAGAAATAAAAGCTGCCGGCAAGCACGGTATGGTCTGCCCCATCGCAGGGACTTTGGGCAGCGAGGTTAAAGGTCAGCAGAAGACCGAACAGCCCTGTAAAAATAGAGGAGGTGCGCATGTTGAGAAAGAGTGAAATGCCACCACCAAGTTGGCCTGAACCGCATCCATTGCCACGCGGGTGACGCTGAGTTGTTGCGCCTCCGGTGTGGAATGCTCGATTTCAAGCACGGATTACAAGAAAGGTGACATGAGCGGTGAGCTGAAATGCGGGCCGGCAGTTGGCGCCGCAAGGGGCTTCATTCGCAAGGCCTTGGCGGTTACTTCGTCTGGTCGGTCACCACCTTGTAAGTGGGGTCTTCGAAGTGGTTGACTTCGATGATGGCGTCTGCGCGGTCGAGCAAACGTCGACAGTCGGCGGACAGGTGACGCAAGTGGACCTTTTTGCCATTTGCTGCATAGCGAGCCGTCACTTTATTGAGGGCCTCAATCGCGCTCATGTCGGACACCTTGGACTCCGCAAAGTCGAGCACCACATGATCCGGGTCTCCTTGAACGTCGAACTTCTCCTGAAAGACGGTGGTGGAGCCAAAGAAGAGCGGGCCAAAGAGCTGGTAATGCTTCCAACCATTTTCATCGATGTGCTTTCGCGCCCGGATGCGGATGGCGTTGTCCCAAGCAAAAATCAAGGCTGCCACCACCACGCCAATGAGCACGGCCAAGGCCAGGTTGTGCAACACCGCAGTGATGCCCGTCACCAAGACCATAATGATCACATCTGAGGTGGGCATCCTCCGGAAGGTGCGCAATGAAGCCCACTCAAATGTTCCAATGGCGACCATGATCATGAGTCCGGTGAGTGCGGCCATGGGCAGCTTCTCGATCAATGGGGCACCAAACAAAATGAACACCAGGAGCATGACTGCCGCTACGATTCCGCTCAGGCGAGCACGCGCGCCAGAACTGACGTTGATGAGAGATTGACCAATCATGGCACATCCCCCCATGCCGCTGAAGAGTCCGCTCAGGACATTGGCCGCCCCTTGGGCCACGCATTCGCGGTTGCCTTGGCCTCGGGTCTCGGTGATTTCGTCCAGGATGTTCAAGGTCAGCAAGCTCTCGACCAAGCCGACACCAGCCACGATGGCGGCGTAAGGTGCGATCAAGACCAGGGTCGCAAGTGTGAATGGGATTTGCGGAATGTGGAAAGGAGGGAAGCCGCCTTGAATGCTGGCCAAGTCTCCCACAGTTTTGGTGTCAATGCCCATGACGGCCACGATGCCAAACACCACAAGGATGGCCGTCAAGCCGCCGGGAATGGCCTTGGTGATCTTGGGCAGAAAGGCGATGATGGCCATCGCCACCAGCACCAGTGCGCCAAAGACCGCGAGGTCGGTTCCGGCCAGCCAGTGGCCCTCATCGGTTTGGAACTGGGCGATTTGACTTCCTCCAATGATGATGGCCAAGCCATTCACAAACCCAAAGATGACGGGCTGTGGAACCAGTCGCATGAGCTTACCCAGTTTCATAAAGCCAGCAGCGCCTTGCAAGAGACCGGCCAGGATCACTGTCGCAAAAATGTATTCTGGTCCATGCGAAAGGGCCAGTTCGGCCAAAACCACCGCGATGGCTCCGGTTGCGCCGCTGATCATGCCGGGCCGTCCTCCCAAAACGCTGGCCACGAGTCCCACCACAAAAGCGGCGTACAGACCAGTGAGTGGGCTTAGCCCCGCAATCAAAGCAAAGGCCACAGCCTCTGGAATGAGCGCCATGGCGACGGTCAAGCCGCTCAGGATCTCGAGGCGGTAGTCGACGGTCTGTCGGAAATTGAAGAGGGCAATCCGCATGATGGGTGACGCTGGAAAAAGGGCGCGAAGCTACTGCCGACAATGCGTCTGTCATGCATTCGTTACATGATGCTTGTGTAAAGTGTGCAGGCGTTCGGTGAGACAGGGCAGACGGGCGACGCTTTTGACCCGTCCCCTTGTCTCCGCATCAGCCAGTTCACCTGAACCTACGATCCACTCGAATGGTGCAGGCTGCGCAGGCCGTCGTACACAATGATGCTCACCGCGTTGGCCAGGTTCAAGCTGCGGATGTGCTCACTGAACATGGGGATGCGGTACAGATCGTTGGCATGTGCGGCCACGAGGTCGTCTGGCAGCCCCACCGATTCGCGCCCAAAGACCAAGAACATGTCATCGCGGTAGTCGATGTCGTAATGGGGCTTTGTGGCCTTGCTGGACAAAAACGCGAAGTGTGCGTTGGCGTGCAGCTCCATGAATGCCGCCAGGCTCTCGTAGGTGCGCACATCCAAGTGCTGCCAATAGTCCAGTCCAGCGCGCTTAAGTCGGGAGTCGGTGATCTCAAATCCAAAGGGCTTGATCAAATGAAGGGTTGATCCCGATGCCAGGCTCAGCCGGCCAATGTTCCCGGTATTGGTGGGGATTTCAGGGGCGACGAGTACAATGTTGAATCCCATGGGATGGACGGCTTAGTGATGGCTTCCCTGCCCGGAAGATAGGAACCTACCCGATGGGATGGGTTCCAATGCGTCAAGGTTGACGAGGCACGCCGATGCCGTCATGATGGGGGCATGTTTGCCGGGTTGCGGTCCCAAAGTGGGGCTGCATTCATTCACCTCAATCCCCCCAATCTCATGAAGCAAGTCCACTTGCATCACATTCTCCTCGACGCTTCTGGCAGCATGCAAAACTGCCATCAGCTCACCGTGTCCACCCTCAACGAGCAAGTCGCATCCTTGCGAGAGGTCCAAAAACTGCACCCCGATCAGGAGGTCAAATTCTCGATTTCGGACTTCAGTAACGATTACCGCATGTGGTTTGGCCCCAAGCCCATTGCGGAAATCCGAGAAATCACGGAAGAGAATTACCAATTGAGGGGCACGACGGCCCTGTACGATGGCCTCGGAACCCTCATTGCCCGAACGATTGACCACGTGGGTGAAGACGCACCATCCAAGGGCACGTCGATCACCATCATGGTGCTCACAGATGGCTATGAAAATGCCAGTCGATTTTATTCCGCAGGAGCGTTGAAAATGTTGATGGATAAGTTAACAGAAAAAGGGTGGGAATTTCGGTTTATGGGAGCGGACATTGACCCGCTTGAAGTTGGGCGTCACTTGGGTATAGATGCCAGTAGATCTAGGCGTTTTAGTAAGGACAGGCTCGGAGATTCAGTGGCGTATATGAGCCAAGAGGTGTCTTATGCTGTGGCAGAGAAAAAAAGACGATTTTAATGGCCTTTTGAAGCAACCTTTTTCGTTTTTGAGAGTTATATTATAGGAACACCAAACTGCCATTGGAAGCATTCATTTACCGGACGCTCGACGTCGAAGAAGATTCATATACAGCGTTGCTGGAGGGGGCCAATGGTCCGCTCCGGCACCTGCGCTTCTCAGAGGGCCCCTTGGTGTCCCAAGAGACCGTGACCCAATGGGCCCATGAGGCGTGCAATGGCGACGGGGAATTAGAAACGCAAGACATATTCCAAGTCCTGGAGCGAATTCGAAAAAAGGCCGATTTTCCCCCAGATGCTGTGATTGTTCTGTTGTCGCGCATTCGACATGCCGGAAACTGGTTCAGCTTGGGTGAAGGCAACAGCCATTACATGCACGCAGACGATTGGAACCTGTTTACGGCCACGTCTTTCCGGTTGCCTGTGACGTTTCTTGCTCGCGAGCAACATCATCATGCGTGGCATGTTCGACACCTTGGAAGAACTGGCTTATCGGGCGCATCAGGAACCCCGTGGTTGCCTTTTGGACATGTGCGAGGAGAAGAAAGACATCAGTTTGAAGATGCGAACCGCGGATGCTTGTCCGGAATGCATGGCCCGGATTCGAAGCCGTGTCAAGTCAGGGCACATGGACGCCAAAGTGGCCATTGATTGTTTTCGGCTCATGGACATGGTCAGGCGGGATTTGATGTACCGCCGCCGCTGGCGCTTGGACGTTCAGCCCGGGGCATTGAGAATCTCTGGATACGCGCAACAAGTCGACCTGCCGGGCAAGCGGGTCGCATTGTCGCCCATCCAACGCGCCTTGTATCAGTTTTTCTTGCTGCATCCCGAAGGAGTCCGCTTGGTGGACTTGAGGGACGCCGCCAACATGGAGCAGGTGATGGCGTTGTATTTCCCCATTGCAACGGTCGGAAACATGGCCACGCAGGAGGCCACCATTCGGGGCGTTTTGTTGGATGTAGAAGGCAAGTTGCAGCAGCACTTGTCTCGAATTCGTCGGGCTTTCCGTCAGGCACTCGGCATGGACGAAGCGGAGATGTATGTGGTCAATGGGACCCCTGGGGAGAGGTACCGGATTGCTTTGGATCGCCAATATCTACTGTGGGCCGACCGTGAAGGTGGCCAAGTGGACTGTGGCTCAATGTCCAATCCCACCTAACGAGAGGGGGGAGCAATCCCCAAGTTGGATCGAGCGCACCTGCGGCCTACTGAAGGTCGGGGCCAAGCGCCTTGTGTAATTCCCTTTTCATTCTCCTCCTCACCCTCAATCCCCTTTTGCATTGAAGCAACTCATCATCACCCGTTCCACAACCGATCGCTCAGACGCATCCCTCAATCTTTACCTCGCTGAAATCAGCCGAATCCCCATGATCACCGCTCAAGAAGAAGCAGAGCTCGCCTGCTTGATTCATAAGGGCGACAAACAAGCCTTGGACCGCCTTGTCAAAGCCAACCTTCGCTTTGTGGTGTCCGTGGCCAAGAAGTACCAGCACATTGGACTGCCGTTGGTGGACCTGGTCAATGAGGGCAACCTGGGGCTCATGAAAGCCGCCCAAAAGTTTGACCACACCAAAGGCTTCAAATTCATCTCCTATGCCGTGTGGTGGATTCGCCAAAGCATTTTGGATGCGGTGGCCAAAACCGGGCGACTGGTTCGGCTTCCATCCAATCAGGTGGACACCCTTCTTAAAGTCAGGTCGGCCATGTCAGACCTCGAACAATTGTTGGAGCGCGAACCTGAAGAGCATGAAATCTCTGAGCACTTGGATGTGGCGCTCACTGTGATTTGTCAGAGCCGAAAAAACGAGTTGAAGCCCAAGTCCATCGACGCTCCTGTGGGGGAAGGAGATCCGGGTTCAGCCTCATTGGGGGACCTGATGGTCAACACAGAAGTGGAGTCGCCTGATGCGCCATTGACACGCGGCGATTTAACCCTCGAGATTTCACGTGCCCTTTCCGCTTTGACGGTCAGGGAAGCCGATGTACTGAGGCTGTGTTTTGGGCTCAACGGGCATGCGATGAGCTTGGAAGAAATCAGCCAGAAATTGGAGGTCACCCGGGAACGGGTGCGGCAAATCAGGGACAAGGGCGTCCGGCAAATGGCCAGCCACTTGAACTTGGACGAAATGAGGGTGTATTTGAACTGATTTCATTGTGAGTTTCACAAGGCATGGGACGTGTCAAGGTTGACACGATTGGGATTCCTTTTCGTTTTTGGGCAAGTTGAGGGTGTTCGATCGGACAGGTCTCTGTTTGTTATTCTCATCTTTTTTATCCTTCATCGTCATGGGTTTTCATCATGTCTTCGTCTACGGCACCCTACAAAAAGGGAGCTCCAATCACATTCTCTTGGCCGGTTCATCCTTCCTTGGGCCAGCCGTCACAGAGGCCTCTTTTGTGATGCGCACACTCGTGGATGAGGATGGGCGTCGGGGCATTCCTTTTGTGGGTTCGGATTTGCCAATCAGTCCCGTTCATGGTGAGTTGTATTCAGTGGATGATGAGGTGTTGCGCACCTTGGATCAATTGGAAGGATGCGTGCCCAACGACCCCGAGGCTTCATGGTACCGGCGGGAAGAGGTGACGGTGTTTGGGAGGGATGGCGCCAAATTGAAGGCGTTCATTTATCTGCATGAGCGCCCCGCCTCACCGCTGGTCCACTCTGGGCGTTGGCGCGACGCCAAGCGTTTGGTGGATTCTTGTTTCTATTTCGCCTATGGCTCCAACATGAACCCTGCTCGCATGCTGGAACGTGGGGTTCCCTTTGATCAATGTTGGCCATCCACCTTGCCCGCGCACAAGCTGGCCTTCAACAAGCGGGGGCAGGGTGGCACAGAAGCTTATGCCCATGCCATGCCTCAGAAAGGGGAGGATTTGCCGGGTCTGCTTTATCGGGTCTCAGCCCGAGGAATCCAGGCGCTTGACCGCTACGAAGGATTGCATAGTGGACATTACCGACGGGAGGCCATGGAGGTGACCGTGGGCCCTCAAAGCGGGACAGCACCTCACAAAGCCACCGCTTGGGTTTACCTCGCTGGCGAGTCATTCATAGAGGAGGGGCTTCCTGTCTCTGAGCAATATCTGGAGCACATACGGCGTGGGCATGCGATCCTGGGTATTGCACCTGGAGGGATGCAGCGACGGGCGTAACAGCTCGGAATGGCGCACTTGGCTTTGAAGCTGAATATGAAAAGCCCTCGGTGTGGATAGAAGTGCTCCGTTGGTGTGCGATTCGTGCTCCGGCCCGAAATTGCGGCTCGGATGCATTTTATCTCTTCGGCTTTTTGGGTGTTTTTGCCCCTCGTTTTGGTCTTGTATTGGGCCATGCGCGGCCATTGGAGGTGGCAAAATGCACTCCTGCTCGTGGCCAGCTACTTCTTCTATGGCTGGTGGGATGAGCGTTTCTTGCTGCTGATCGCCGGGTCGACCATGGTGGATTACTTGGTGGGCCTGAAGTTGGGCCAAGTGACTGCTCCGCGTGCCCGAAGGGCCTGGCTTGGGGTGTCTTTGGCGTTCAACCTGGGCATGCTGTGTTGGTTCAAGTATGCCGGTTTTTTGGTCGATCAATGGGTGGCCGCTTGGTCGGCCGTGGGGGTTAGCATGGACCCGATGACCATGCGCATCATCCTCCCTGTGGGCATCAGTTTTTACACATTCCAAACCTTGAGCTACAGCATCGATGTCTACCGGCGTCGGATGGAGCCTTGTCGCAATGTGGTGGCGTTTGCGACCTATGTGGCCTTTTTTTCCGCAGCTCGTGGCTGGCCCCCATTGAACGGGCCACCCGGCTCTTGCCGCAGATGTTGGGGCCTCAGAAACGTGACGTCAACGTCCATTCGCTCGGGCATGCGCTTGATTTGCTGGGGGGGTGTTCAAGAAGGTGGTCATCGCCGATTCAGCCGCCGTCTATGCCAATGCCGCGTTTGGAGAAAGCGGGGTGGTCGGGTCCATACATGGCCTTGGGCGTGGTGGCTTTTGCCCTGCAGATCTATGGTGACTTCAGCGGCTATTCTGACATCGCCATTGGCACGTCGCGCCTCTTCGGCATTCGGTTGCGTTCCAATTT
>CALSMK010000031.1 GCA_943787435.1 uncultured Flavobacteriales bacterium
GAATCCATGCGTCAAATGTCGCAATCCTCATTCCGCTTCACACACAGCCTGGACACAACCTTGCCAAAAAAAATCAAGCCGTACTGGGTTCATCCTCCATCCTGCAGACAACGCACCGAGAAGGCCCCACGAGGGTCAAAACTGCTGCGGATCACTTCAGGCCCCTCGCTGAGCATGCCCCTGGCCCACGACTCGCTCCCAAAGGATGACGAACTCCACCAGTAGCCATAGGAGCCCTGGCTGAAGAAGCTGCCATCGACAAAGCGATAGCCCCCAGGCAAGGCCGTAAACCCAAAATCGTCTGTGCCATTGCCTGCATTGTCCCATCCGGACGTCGACTTTAAGGCCGCCCCTTCCTGACCGGCGAACCCTTGGCCGCCCACATGGCCTTCCAACATCCACCACTCCGCATCAGACGCCACATGCCATCCGGTTGGGCACAGGCCACTGTCGTGGTCCACAGCTTCCCAATTGTAGAGCCGGCCATAGGTATCAACACTGAAGCTGCTGTTGCCGTAATCACATCGGGCTCCCGCGGACAATGCTGACCAAGCCGCGGCGTCTGTGACCTCGGGGATGGGTGTTCCGTCTGCATAGAGGGACGTTTGCAGGTTGTCCTTGAACCAACACTGGGAGCCAATGGCCACCGTTGCATAAGCATGGCCATTGTACGCTGTGGAATCACCGCAGACAAAGGGCGGCTCACAAGCGAAGACGACCACCGTGTCTACAACCTCAAACGTCACAAACTCTCCCGTGGCGTCTACAAAAACGCTGTCTGTGGAGTACACCAAAGAATCCACCGCAAAAGCAGGCCCTTCGCCATTGCAAACGCCGCAGGCGTCATACTCCCCGACGCAATCGTCCACACAGTCCAAAACGCCGTCCCCATCGAGGTCAAAATTGGCCCCAAAGACCCCCAGAAAAGCCACCAAATCGGAGACTCCAATGTTCAAGTCGCCATCGGCATCAAAAGAAATCGCCGAGCAATCGAGGCCTTCTTGACCCCATAGAATACCGGGAAGCAGACACAATACGAGCGCAAAACCTTTCATGCTCAAATATCGGGCAATCCGGCCCGACACGCCTCCACATCACTTCCGGTGGCCCTTAAATTCGGGTCCACAACTTTGCTCAATATGCTTCACGCGCAGGACACCCTCACTTGTTTGAACCACTATTGGGGGTACCCTGATTTGCGGCCGGCCCAGAAGCCGGTTATCGCCGAAGTCATGCAAGGCAACAGCGCCTTGGTGATCATGCCCACGGGGGGCGGAAAATCCATGTGCTACCAGCTCCCGGCCATGTTGAGGTCGGGGTTAACCTTGGTGATTTCGCCCTTGATCGCCTTGATGAAGGACCAAGTGGACGACCTCCGTCTCAAGGGCATCGACGCCGCTTACCTCAACTCCAGTCAAAGCACCGGAGAGTCCAATCTGATTTTCAACGCCATTGGAGACGGCAAAATGAAATTGCTGTACATCGCACCCGAGCGCTTGATGAGCTTGAAAGGCGCACTGCTCGAGCGCCTGAAGACCATCAAAATCGACATGATCGCCGTCGATGAGGCCCACTGCATCAGCTCGTGGGGCCATGACTTCCGCCCCGCCTACACCAAACTCAAGGACCTGTCGGAGCACTTTCCCGGCGTCCCCGTGCTGGCCCTGACCGCCACGGCAGACGATGCTACCAAGCGCGACATCATCCGACAGCTCGGGCTCGAAAACGCCGCCCTGTTCGAGAACAGCTTTGACCGGCCCGAGATCCATTACTCCGCCCAAGCCCGCACCGACGAGGTGACCCAACTGCTCGCCTTCGTGGAACAGCACGCCTCGGAATCGGGCATTGTCTATTGCCTGTCGCGCAAGCGCACGCAAGAAATGGCCGACCATCTGAAAGCGGCCGGATACAAGGCCGAGTGCTACCACGCGGGACTCTCCAGCCAAGAGCGCATGGAGCGGCAAGAGCAGTTCATACGGGACGAAATCAACATCATGGTGGCCACCATTGCCTTTGGCATGGGCATCGACAAAAACAACGTGCGCTACGTGGTCCACATGAACCTGCCCAAAAACATCGAAGGGTACTACCAAGAGACGGGCCGGGCGGGCCGCGATGGGCTCGACAGCAAGGCCCTGCTCCTGCATGGAGGGGGCGATTTCCGCACCCTTTCTGCCCACTGCGAAGTCGATGGCAACCTGGACCAAAGCAACGTGATGCTCGGCAAGCTCAGGCGCATGCAGGACTTTGCCGATTCACGGGTCTGCCGGCGCAAAATCCTGCTGCAGTATTTCGGAGAGGAGCTGCAGGAGGACTGCGGCAACTGCGACAATTGCGAGACCACCTTTGAGGAGCATGACGGCACAGAGGACGCCCAGAAGCTGCTGTCGACTGTGGCCCGCTTGGAATGGTCTTATGGCCTGGCCCACATCGTCGACATCCTCCGCGGTTCGACAGGCCCAAAAAATCACCGCAGCGCAAAGCGCATTGTCCACCTACGGCATCGGAGCAGACAAAAGCAAACAGCACTGGATGAGCATCGGAAAGGAATTGATCCAGCAAGGCTGGCTGACCCAAACCGTCGGCAAGTTTCCCGTGGTCGAACTCAACGGCCGCTCCTGGGAAGTCCTCCGGGGCCAGGCGCAGGTCATGCTCACCAAGTTCGAAGGAAACCAAGCCCGTCAAAAAAGCGGGCAAACCTCAAGCCCCCGCCTTCGAGGCCGGCTCCGAATACCAAACGCGCTTTCAAAAGCTCGCGCCGTGCGCACCAATTGGCCAAGGCGTCCAACGTCCCCGCCTACCTCGTCCTGTCCGATCGCTCCCTCAAGGAACTCTGCACGGCACTTCCCGCGACGGTGGCAGACTTGGATTCCGTGCACGGTTTTGGCAAGGTCAAAATCGCCAAATTCGGTCTTCACTTTCTTGACGCATTAAAAGAAGAGGCAGACTGAATGGTGGGGCATGGCCAGGGCATTGGCTACAACACATGCATGCATTGCCGTACATTCAACATTGAACACATCACAGCACGAATCCATGCGCTCCTCCATCCTCGTTTCCCTGCTTATGATGGCAGGCTTTGCTTTCGGACAGTCTCATACCATTGATGAGCATGACCTCTACATGTCAGGGGATGTAGAAGACGGAGACATTTCCATCAACACCTACTTCAATGCCATCGATGCGGTACAGGTCAACTGGTCCATCATAGAAACTGACGTTCCCGAAGGTTGGGAGTATTCATTCTGTTTCCCCAATTGTCACGCCATCGGGGTCCTGCAGGCATCAGCCGACTTTCCCGCAGCAAGCGAACAGTACCTCAACTGCCATGTCTACCCCAACGGCATCGCAGGAGAAGGCCATATCCGCATGCTCATCACCACCAATGGCGCGGCTCAAGACACCGTAACCTGGTGGGCAACCATCGATGCCCTTTCAGGACTGGAGACCGACAGAATCAGCGAAATCCAAGCTTATCCATCCCCTTTTTCAGGCACTTTGAACCTGCAAGGCATCCCTGCTGGTGCCACCATTACTTTCCATGACCAAACAGGAGCACTGGTGCATCACGTCTCCTCCGGGGCCGCCCGCAAGACTTCGGTCGACCACCTGCCCCAAGGACTCTTGTTCATGACGACCACCCTCGACGGAGAAATCATCGACCGCCGCAGGGTGCTCTCGTTGTAAGCCACTTCGCAGCTGCGCTCCCCACACAGCAGGAGACCTTCAAGGAAGGTTGACCCGAAGTTGGCTTGGAGACAGGACAATTTGGAGCCAACCCATAGTTTTATGGCATGAAAAAGATGCTCTACTTGTGGGCTGTGGCTGCTGTCCTCACCGCCGGTTGTACCACATCGACCATACGCAGCACGCAACTGGCGGAAGGCGCTGCGCTCATGGCCATTGAACCCGTCAAAGCCCACGTCGTGGTCGATACCACCGCCACGTTGCAGGCCGTCTCGCAGACGCGCACCATCCTGGGCATGTTCCGCTCCGGAGACAGCGAGTTTGCCGAATACCCCGGCATGGTCTTTCGCCGCGGCCCGGGGATGCGAGAGCGCAAGGCAGCCATTCACAAGGCCTTGAAAGACACCGATTTCGATGTGATGGTCAATCCAAAGTACCTCGTGCAAGAGAAGCGCCGTCCCTTTGTCCGCACCGTGACCGTTCAGGTGGCGGGATACGGCGGTCATCTCGTCTTCGATCAGTCCGAAAAATGAGCGCCCCCTCAATGAAGAGGCTCCGCGCCTCCGTCCGGGCAACAGCCTTGGCATGGGTCCTCGCGCTAACCGCTGCCTCTTCCCTGCATGCCCAGCAACTCGACGAAAGCTTGATGGACAACACCGGAGACGCGGCCCCGCGCAACTGGAACTGGACTTCTGGTGAAGCCGGCACCTGGTGCGTGTGGATTGACTTCGACCTCGGAACCCTGGAGCAATTCGAGGACAACACAGAAAACCACATCCTGCGCGCTGCCACCCTCGGACATCCGGAATGGAGCAACAACACCCTCACGGGCACCGTCAACCAGATGTCCAGTTCCGGATTCAGCAATGCCGTGGGATGGCAGGGTTGGTATGTACCCAATGCCATTCGCATCGGCGCATCCCGCAAAGTCTGGAAAGGCATCTCAGCGGGAATTCAGGTGGGCCGCGCATGGTCTCCCGCTTACATCGAATGCACCCGTGCCGATGGCGAGACCACGGTAGCCAGTTGGAACCAAGTGCGCTTCGCCGATCTGGTGGACCAGTACGTCTACTATGACGACCTCTACAATGGCAACTCCTGGCAGTTCTCCAACAACGGGACTTTCACCGAAGGCATCGCCGGGTGGCGCATGGAGCTCGTCGTGCAACAAGAACTCGCCCACGGCTTGGGTTGGACCGCCAGCCTGGGCACCACCTTGGGATTGAACGGCGAATTGGAATCCCGTTCCGCCGCGCTCTTTGGCGGCCAAGGGCTCACGCCCAACAGCGAACTGGGCCCCACCCTGACTCCCGTATCGGTGGCCGCTGCACCCCATGCGGCCTCCGTCGGAGCTACCTATCGAATCGGCGCCATTGTGACGGGCCTTTCCTGGTCGAGTGTCTTTGTGGGAGGAGGCGACAAGAACGATTGGGTCGCAGCCGGCGCCGACGCCATCGCCCCCCTCAATCAGATGCGTCTCCGCCTAGGGATGTCATTCTGAGACGTATTGAATCATGACTGGAACGGCGGCCCTTTGGCGCAGCCTCGCTGAAAAAAGCCCCCTGTGCACCCTGTTGGCGGTGCTGGTTTTGAGCGCCTCCTTGGTGCAGGCCCAATCCACGGCCCCTCGAGGTTTTGGCGAGCAGTTGAACCGCCTCATGGACGGAGGCATCGACTCTTTGGCGGTAGACGGTCTGGGGACCATCTCCGCCGTGCAATTCGACGCGCCAGACTGGGCATTCTTCAATGCGCACGAACGAGAAGGGCTGGAAGACGGTCACGTCCCGCTGCATCGGTTCCAACCGCTCGTGACGGAAGATGTGGTCGAACTGCGCGACCGCCTCGCCGTCGTATTGCTGCACGAACGCCAGGGATGGAAGGTTCGATTGGCCACGTTTACCCGGGAAGGGCAGCCCATTCAAAGCTTTCTGCTGCACGACCGATACGGGTACCTCTACGAGAAGAACCACCGGGCGTATTCCTTGGACAATCCCGTTCACTACAACGAAGCCGAGGGCACCTTCGACTTCTATCAACTCATGTACGGCTACGAGCCCATCCCCACGCTGGAACAGCCAAGTCAAGATCCCGTGGAGCACCAGTCCTTTCATCAAGTGGCCGTGAACGGGGAGGGTTTCATCGAACTCCGATACTCCGAAACCACCGGAAAACGAATGTTCCACCGCTCTAAGGAACCTCCCATCCAGCATGAGGTAGAGTTCCATGAATTGAGCCTCTTCACCCTCCACCATGCGGGCGAACCAGAAAGCGCCCTTTGGCCCGAGACCCACCTTACCCATGGCGACATGGATTCACACGACACCATCGCCATTCCCCTCTCCTACGGCGCGGACTGGCAGCGCCGATCGTTCTTTTTGAAACCCAGGGACAGCTATTCCATTGCCAACGTTGCCCAGCGCCATGAGAATGTGATGACCTTTCCAGGTGACGGCACCACCTGTGAACTCACCGAATGGAAGCGTTACACTTCGCCCTGGTCCGACTTGCATGGCGAAGAAGGCTTCTTCCAGACCGAGACACTGAATCCCGGCGATGACGCGCGTTTTCTCTCCTACACAGAAGAAGAACTTCAGGCTGCCTTTGCCGCCGTCTGCGGAAGCGGCGACGTGCTGCCCGGAAGCCCGGAGCCCAGCCCCCGTCATGCTCGCGTCGTGGTGGAACGGGTGGTGATCCGAATCCAATTCGAAGGCCCCTATGGCAGCGGATTGAAGTACCTTATCCTGCATATCCCCCACAGCTGCTGAGTAAATCAAGTCAATGCTCGGTCACATTTTAATGTACGGGCTTGTACTTGAATTGAAACCGCCCATTCCGGAGGATGGGTGGGTCTGCACTCAACTTTAACAAACACACCCCATGAAGTCCATTTTCATACTGCTGCTGACCGCCGTGCTCTGCACCGGTCTCTCTGCGCAGAATTCCACACTTACCCTGTACATCACCTCCTCCATTCCTGGGTCGACAGAATTGACTGTCTACGCAGTGCCTATGGGCTCAAATGACACCACCATCGTGGATGTCGTCATGGTCACAGACACCGACGAGACCGTCGTGGTGTACTCCTATCCTGACACGATTAGCAGCGCCATGGTTCTCCTCGCCTATGCCTGCGATGGGGTCGACCTGAACGTACCTGCCGGATTTGCGTTCGGACCCAACACACCCGGAGGTGAACCCGTAGAGGGCGAAATCGCCGTTGAAATCGGCTGCATAGACACGGAGTGCGAATGGTACCTCGACGTCACGCCCCCCAACGACCTTTTGTCGCCCACGACATTTGAAGTCGAGATCCCCAGTGGAAACACAGGGATATGGGAATGGTACGTGGATGGAGAGCTGGTCCCGGCCAACATGGCCGGGGGTGGCTTGAGCTGGCCAGACCCCTACGAAACCATCTGTGCCACCATGTATTCTTTGGGCGATTGTCCAGATCCCGGCACCCAATGCTACGAATCCGGAAACGGCGGTGGCGGCATGAATTGCCTCGACGGAATCGATGTGGGTGCGCTCATCCTTTACCTCTCCACACAATGCGCCGACCAGTCCAATCCCGATTTCTGGTACTACTGCGGGCTCTTGGAGAGCTTGACTGACGCCATGAATGGAGACGAGGAAGCCTGTGAGGACCTCTGGGCCTGGCTCGATGCCGGCGGCTGGGAAGGCGAGACGGGGTGCGACATCAACTTCGAGGTGATGCAGGCCTGGGAGGCCAACGGCGACCTCATCCCCAACGAAGTCTGGGTCTGGATCTACGATTACGACAGCGAATACACCTACACCTATGACTTCGGCGACGAGTCCCCCGTGACCACCGAGCCCAACCCCACCCACACCTACAGCGGAAACGGCCCCTACACCTTCTGCATCACGGTCAGCAGTGAGGCAGACTCCTGCAGCGCCACCTACTGCGATACCCTTTCCGTAGACAGCCTCGGTATGCTGGAAGGCTTCATGAGCGGCTTCACGGTCAACGTGATGGGCGCCGGCGAGGTCGTCAACAGCGTGGAGGCCCCTGAGTGGACCGACAGTTTTGAAATCTACCCGAACCCCGTCGAGGAGGGTCAACTTCAATTGCGTGGGCTTGACCCCCGCGGTGGAGCCGTGACCGCAGAGTTGACCACCCTGACCGGTGAGCGTCTGGCCCTTGACCTCTCCTCGGGAGAAGCACAGAATGGACGCTTGACCCTCCAGCTGGATGGCCTGGCTTCCGGCATCTACCTGCTGCGTGTCGAGCACAGCGGCATATGGGCCACCCGCAAGGTGGTCATCCGCTAAACACCGGGTTCATGAGGCGCGGCCTTCTTTCACCCCTCTGGCTTTTGGGCCCGGGCACAGTGCTGATGGCACTGGTGCTCGGGTCCTGTGCCAAGGTGGACTACGAGGAAGAAACCGTCACCCAGACTTTCGAAGACCCCACGGTCTACGAGGTGGACTGCGCAACCCTCACCTTAAACTCCATTTCTGCTGTAGACAATGGTTTGGGAACCGGCTCAGTGGAAACCATGGCCACTGGCGGCACCCCTCCGTACGCCCATGAATGGGCGGACTCGACCGGTGCCATCGTGGGCTTGACATCAACCGTGCTCAACCTGCCGGCCGGGCCCTACACCGTCGACGTCACGGACTCCCTGGGGTGTTCCGTAAGCGACACCGTAGAGGTGGAATTGGAACTGGCCCTAGAAGGGGAAGTCATCATCCTGTTCATTACCTCCAACAGCCCCACAGCCACAGAGCTAATGCTGGAGTGTGATCAGCCCATCCTCAATGTTTCTTCCGTGTTGACCCTTCAACCGGGCATGTCGGAAATCCCCATTGCCTTTCCGGAAAACACCACGCAAATCAGCCTGACCTACTCCTGGTCCTGTGGAAACGAACCGATCCAAGGGCCTGCTATCAGCGTGTATGGCGAAAATGGGTATCCGGTCGGAGGAGCCTTTGTTCCCATTGTCATCGGATGCTGAGTAGCCGCCAACCATGAACCGAGTCAGGCAGAAATACCGGAGTCAAAGGGTACTGTGACGTGGCAAAATCAAGCGATGAAACACGAGAAGCTAAGTGGCTCGATGGTTGCAGAAAGGGAGACCGAAATGCACAACAAGAGGCGTTCCATGCCCTGCTCCCGCTGCTCCGTGGAGCGGTCCGTCGCTACACGCGCAACGAAACCCACGTCCAAGACATTCTCCAGGAAGCCTTCATCCGCATTTTCCAAAACATGAACCAATTCGACGAGCGCAAAGGGGCCTTCACGAGCTGGTCCACCCGCATTGCCATCAACACGGCCATCAATGAAGGCAAGAAGCGCGCCCGCCATCAGGGCGTGGATCAGGAAGTGCACATCCCCGTTGAACCCAGCGTCATACAGGACATGGCCCTCGAAGACCTCGTCAACACACTCAAGGCCATGCCTGAAGAGCAGCACCTCGTGTTGAACCTGCACCTCGTGGATGGTTACAGCCACAAAGAGATCAGCGATATGATCGGGATCACCTCTGAGATGTCGCGCCAGCGGCTCACCCGGGCCAGGAGGTGGATTCGGGACCGTTTTGAATGGTCCGGAGAAGAACTGGTCACCAAAACCCAGCACGAAAAATGAAGCATTGGGATGAACTCTTGGGCAAGCGGCTCCGCGGATACCGGGGTGCAGATGTGCCTGGACAAGCAGACGACCTCTGGGCCAACATCGATGCCGCTCTCAGCGTGCCTTCGGGGCGGCCCACACCCTGGTCGAGGCAGACCCCCTTCCGGCTGGCCCTTGCCGGCTCCATCGCCGCGGCCATCGTCATGGGGCTCATGGTCCGTCAAGCTGACCCCACCATCTCCCCTGCGCCCACCCTCGACACACAGCAATCGGAGGTGGAAGCTCCACCTGCACTTCAGGCTGACCCCTCTGACATAGCGGCAACACCGGAAACCAACAGCGCAGCCGCGCCAAGCGACGCCAGCAGCTCAGCAGCACCTAACGCCCCCGAATTTGGGCGCATCGACCCCACCGCACCACCGGTATCAGAAACTGCCGTCAATCAAGTGACGACACCCCAGGAGCCTTCACCCCACATCACAGCAACGTCATCCCAGGGATCCACCGCAGGCAACGCAGCAACGCCGACCTCTGCAATCACCACAAGCATCGAAGCGGCAGCGGCCACCAGCCCGGTGATTGCACCCTCCGTCTCGACAGACAACAGCTCGGCCTCCGCCGATATCCAAGAAGCACCGGGCGTTACCACCGCTGATCGCGATTCGGAGGACACAGCACCCCCTTCATTGCGTCGGTTGACCTTGCGCACAGCAAGTCCCATCCTGTCCGCCTCGAACGCGCCTCTGCTCTTCGGTAACGCTGAAGACATCCCAGAACACACCACGTTTGCAATCAGGGCATTCGCCGGCCCCACCTGGAGCCATTTCTCCGTGGTGGACAACCCCGAGCAGAGCGCCTATTTCCACTCGGACAACAGCGCCGGAGGAGGCCTCATGTTTGAATTCAATGGCGCACAAGCGTGGTCAATAGGACTGGTCTGGACCGACTTCGTCCACAACCTCCAGTACACCGAGACCACCGAGACCGAAATCTCCGCGCCTGGCGTTGTCAGCGTGGTGGTGGACATCAGCACCGGAGACACCCTCTCCATCAACGAAGGCCCGGTGGCTGGCGTGGCAGAACGCAGCCGGTACGTCGACCACCACAACCGACTGCAAGCCTTCTCCATCCCACTCGAATGGCGCCAAGTGAGAAGCCTTGGCCAACTGCAATATGGACTTGGCCTAGGGGCTATGCTGCAAATCAGAAGCGGAGCCTCCGGTAGCATCATCAATGCCGAGGGGCTTGTCGTGCGCTATTCAGATGGACACCTATCTCGCGGCCGATTGACAGTGGTGCCCATGGCACGCTTGTTTGCCGGCCTTCGGTTCGCTCCTGCCTGGCGCATGGACTTGGGCGTTGCCGCTGGAGTGCAGCGCCACGCCAGCCGATCTGCAGCTGATTCACCCGCATCGGCCCCACCTACCTGGCAAGGCCGCTTGGTCCACGGCCAAGTCCAAGTCGGCCTCTCCCGGTTCTTGACCCGCATCAAATAACAGCAGCGCCGGACACCTGACCCTGCTGCCGGTCCTTTGGGCTCCTCAGTACACCAAGGTCTGCATGGCGTGGGGCAAGATCGTGAAGTTGGCCTCCTGCTCGCCGACCATCAAGGCATAGTCGATCGGATCGTCCGTGCGGTTCATCACGACGGTCACCTTTTCGCCTGAGGGGTTCTCAAACGTGGTGCTTTCGAGGGTGCTTCGGCTGGCCGATGTGCTCACCCGCCGCGCGCCTGGTTCAATGAACTTGGAGAAGTGACCGATGTAGTAGTAGGTCGGCGTGAGGATGAGCGCGTCCGTTTGCGTGTCGCCATGGATGGGCGCAAAACAGAAGTTCTCGACGTGATTGGGGCCTCCACCCTCGTCGAGCAAGATGTTCCAATCCGTCCACCCTACTGTACCGCTGTTGAAGTCGTTGATCATGCTGTTGCCATAGCGCTCGGCATTGGACCAACGCTCGTAATGCGCGCTGTCAAAGCCCTCTTGACAGCCTTCCGTGAACATCAGCTTCTTGTCCGGGAACGACTCCTGGATCAGCTTGAGGTTGTCGTATTTCGGCAGGCCACCCGTCCAGGTCTCATACCAGTGGAAGCCCGTGCCCCAGGCGTAGGATGCGGCCACGGAATCCTCAAAAATGGTGTTGGCCCGGTGCGTGATCAGGTCCCGGTTGTGGTCCCACACCACGATGTTCTTGTCGCCGTATCCCGCAGCTTCCATGGCAGGACCGAGGTGAAACTTGAGGAAGTCCCGCTCCTGCTCGGCGGTGTAAATGCAGGATTCCCAGCGCTGCACTGCCATGGGCTCATTCTGAATGGTCACCCCCCAAACGGGCAGTCCTTGTGCTTCATAGGCCTCAATGAACTTTACGAAGTACTGCGCCCACGCGCCGTAAAACTCCGGCAGCAGGGAACCCCCGTACAGCATGTTCTGGTTCGTCTTCATGAAAGCCGGTGGACTCCAAGGGCTGGCATAGAACACCAAGTCCTCGCCGACCATCTCCGCCGCCCGCTTGATCATGGGGATGCGCTTGACGGTGTCCGGGGCTATGGAGAAGGTCGCCAAAGCCGAATCCCCCTCTTCGATGTAGGTATGGCTCCCCAACCCAAAGTCACAGGAATGGATGCTGGTACGGATGATGTTGTATCCGATGCCCTCCTCCCCGAAGTAGGCCTCCAGCAGCGCTTCCTGCTTGGCGGGACTCATCTTGGAGAACACTTCGGCAGCCGCATCGGTGATCGCGCCGCCCACCCCGAGGTAGGTCTGGAACTTCTGCTCCGGATTGACGAAAATGGCCACCTCCGTCTCCAGAGGCTGGTTGGCCGTTTCGAATGCACGCTGTCCCTCATCGGACAACCGTTTGTCCGTGTTTTCCGCCGTGGCAAAAACACGCACAGCACTCAATGGCGTTGACCCTCCCCCCTCCAAAGGCGCAGACATCTCACGAGCCTCCGGGGCTTGTTCTGTCCCACACGAGGACAAAATGAGGGCAAAAATGAGCGTGCAGGTAAGTCGAATCATGGAGCCTGAATTGGAGCCGATGAAAATACACCGCTCATGGGAAAGCAATCGGACACCCATTGTCATTGATGCAAGTCATGCGTTCCGCAAGGCGCTGCATCATTTATCTTTAGTCAGCACGAGCGTTCAACTGTGCTGGCTTTGTTTGGCCCCGAGGAGCGCAATAGCCATGAGCCTGATCGCACTTACCCTCCCATGATGATCCGAACGCTCTTACTTACATTCTTCCTGCTCTCGGGACTGTTCGTCAGCGCGCAGTGGCGGGGCGGGGACCTCTCCTTCCTGCCCAGCATAGAAACCACAGGTTTCCTGTACAAGGACGCCATGGGCAACCCCATTGAAGATGTTCCTCAATGGATGTCTGAACAGGGTATGAATCTGGCCCGATACCGACTCTGGAACGATCCGGAGCGCTTATATCACGCCCTTCCTGGCGTCGTCCAAGAAGCACAGCGGATGCAGGAGGCCGGGATGGACATCCTCATCGACTTTCATTTTAGCGACTCGTGGGCAGACCCGGGGCAACAGATCACCCCGAAGATGTGGCGACACTTGCCCTTTGACGAGGCCAAGGAAGCGATGGCCTGTTGGATCGACTGTGTGATGAAGGCTTTCGCACAACAAGGAGTGCAAGTCGCCATGGTCCAGCTGGGCAACGAGACCGACAACGGCATGATGCATCCACATGGCGCAATGGACGGTGGCTTCGGCAACCTGGCCTCCCTTCTCCAAGCAGGACATGAGGCTGTAACCCTCGCCAGTCCTGGCACACTCATAGCCGTCCATGTTTCCGACATCCATCTCGCTCCCTGGTATTTCGACCAACTCCAAGCGGAAGGCTATACACCGGATGTGCTTGCTGTCAGCAACTACAGCCTTTGGCACGAAACGGATCTCAATGTCCTCAGCTCGGCCATGGCCTCCTTATCGAACACCTTTAGCCGCCCCACCTTCCTCGCTGAGACCGCCTACGCCTGGACCACTGACTGGAACGACTGGACCCAGAACCTGTGGTGGACTGGCTCAGAAAGCGACGGATATTCCTTTACCCCCCAAGGACAGCTGAATTACCTGACGGATCTCGATGCCCTTCTCACCACCCTTGGCCCCACACAATGCCTAGGTTGGTGTTACTGGGCACCGGACTGGGTCTCGGCCATGGGCCCCGAATCCATCGATGGAAGTCCATGGGAGAATGCCGCCTTGTGGGACTTTGACGGCCTCGCCCTCCCCGCCTGGTCAGCCTTCACTGACTAAACCTGAGACCACGACAAAGCCCGCCCTACATGGGGACACAGGCCGTTTTACACATCGTTCAGGTGGAGCCGGCGGTCAACGGGCCCACCTTGCTTACCCCAGTATTGAGTATTGTTCTCGGGAGAATCTAGGTTTGGCTCCCGCCATGGCTCCCGTCTTCTGAAATGGTTGAACATGCGCTTGCCCCCCTCAACCCTGAAGTGGTCAGTTGAAGTCCAGAGTGGCGTTAAAACCCAAACAGAGACCAAAAGACATACGTAAGTCAGTGGTTGGGTATACTATGCGCGGTCCTCGCGATAGTGACCAAAGCAGCATGAGGACACTAGGGTCCGATGCGTTGTTCAGTCTAACATTCGATCCACAGCCGCAAATGCCACTGAAGCCATCAATCTAGTCCACAGGATATGAAGGTCTAACGTCAATGTTTGAGTTTCACCTCAAACGAACAATATCTTAAAATTACTTGAGTCAGGTGTTCACGATTAACTCTGAATTTGAGAACATAAATGACATGAGTTCATTGAAGTCGTCACATAAACACAGGACCCTGTGTAGGCACAATCTGCATCACGCACCAAAACGCTTGATTAACCAATTATCAAAATCATTAGCAAGAGAATCAAAATACTCAATCTCTTCTGCACTCAGCACTTCCTTTTCAATCAGAAGAGCTCTCATTAATGAGGAACGTGGTAATTGACCCAATCGCCCTCCATTCATGTTAGGAAAGAAGACTGACATTCTTTCAAACAGCAACTGAGAACCAAATGCACCAACTGCGGCATACTTCTTTTTTTGTAAATCGTCAGGCCAGAACACTCGGGATGTCTGTCCCAAATGGACCGCGCAATCATTCAAATGAAATGAAGCGTCAAACGTCTGACTTCGAATAAACTGCCTGTCATCATGATGGGCAAGGGCATCAATCAATCTGAATGTGTCAAAGTACCCTTTCCATTGTTGAGGGTACGTTCCGTTCTTTACTTGAAGCTGAAGTAAAGTCTGCCGAGAACGCCTGCTCATCTTACCCCAAGTAACAACTTTCACACCTGCATGATACCTCGATTGAATAGTACGGACTTCAACAGGGTCAATACACATCAAATAAGTTGCAAATCCTGAAGAGCTCAAACCCAAACCACACTTTTCCGAAAATACGGCTGCGCCAATAGAATTAGCAGACCTTAGTTGATCTTCAATCTCTGTCAAAAAGCTCTTGTCTCTTAAAAAGCAATCATGGTCAACTAACCAGAAAGGCTCACTCCCAGACAAAAGCAAAGCCTCGATAACCTGAGGATGAGGCATGTTGAAGTCACCCGCTTCGTAGACATCAACACCCAGTGAACACAGTATTTCAACCTCAGCATCAGAGCAACAATTAGAAATCACCACCACTCTTCTGTCCGAAGGTAAATGAGCGACACAACAGACCGTCAAATGCACACATCCAGGCATCGCAATCACCACCATTACCGGCGCCATGTTTGTACTACTTAAATCAACTGTTTTGGCAAGACGTAATAGGACATTTAACTCTCTCCGCTTTACAAACTCAGCTCTAATCAGCCATACTATCTTATCAAACAACTTCATTCAAATATTCATTTATACCAACCATCTAAATCGAACCAGATTTACCGAACAACATCTATTTCAATCCAAGAGCTGCCAGCTATGATCAACAGCAATTCCAATAAAAAATATCGTCGACCTGTGAAGCCACTAGCGCTCCCCCCAGCACCTTCCAAGCAAGTCCTGGCGAGCAGGGTCAACCTCCGGAGAATGCGCAGTACCTTGAATCAGAGGGCCACTGCTGCAATGATTAGGACCACAACAGGTAAGAATCTCCAGAATGGCATTTTAGTTGTTGACTCTGGCTCCTCTTCCTCTCGAACTTTTTGCAATTCTGGATTTCCATTTTGCAATGGACTTCCAAAGGAATAATAGCGGTATTGCGGATCGACTCCATAGTCAACTTCTCCCTTCCCAGGACGGTAGCGCTCTGCCCCTGAAACGCGCTCAGACAGCATGATTTCTCCTGTACTGGCGTCAATCAGCTTAATATCGAGTACAGTGCGCGCCAGTCTCCCCACTTCTGCCGGATACCCATCGTAGCCACTCCTTTCCACTTGTTTCTGAGTGCCACATTCCAGAACGCGGTAACTGAGGATTTTGGTCGCCGCCACCAGCTTCGTAGAGTCTAACCTGGCCCAATTCTCCACGCTGTGCGAGACTTGGCCTGACCCTCCTGATGCGGAAGAACGGTAAGAACCCCTGCTTCCCGCCACGTAACTGTAGTTGCTGCTGGCTGACCCTGAACTGTTACTGATACTTTGTGAAGCTGCCGCTCCGGAATGACGGTATTTCTCTTCTGCCAGAACGCGGTAATGATCCTCGGACTCCGCGATGATCCGGCCAATGAGATCATGATCTCGTTCGAGAACGGTTACCTCAGCGGCAAGTAACCCCCGCACAATTTGAGCTTCTATACCCGTTAGAATCGGCCAGTCTGATGAAACGCTCGTCTCTTCGCTCAAAACAACTAACCGATCCTCATCGGTAAGCACAGAGTCCACAAGATGAACAATGTCATTTGTCGGCACACTCTTCTCAATCAGTCGGGCATTCGAATTCTCCCAAGAGTACACGCCATAATTCCTTGCTGCAGAGCAACTGGCAAACATGAATGAAACAATCAAGAAAGGTAACAGGTTCAAGCTTTTCATTGTATTACAGTTTTGGGCCAGCACCGAAGCTAATGGAATCCATTAAAATATCCCCCACATGGTGGACCATGAGTAAATTTCCATAAAAGAATGTGGATCAGGGGGATATTCGACGCCCCGTGAATAGACCTTTATTTACTGGGGTTTTTAACGAGCTTTTGCTTTTGTACCCCCGCTTGCCCCCCCCTTAAATCGCTCCCAATCACGTCAACCTGATTGCTTTTCAGGAGACCCAAACCCTGAAGTGGTCAGTTGAAGTCCAGCGTGGCACACCAATCTCGGATGGCCTGGCGGTCGGCATTGGAGATTGAGCTGTGGTCAAACACCGTGGCGTTGGTGAATGGTGCCGGCATCTGCAGCTCGTCCAAAGGGTAGTTCTGCCATGCCTCAGTGCACTGCGGACGGTGGCATGAAGTGCAACTGTTTTGGATGTCAGAGTCAAACAGCGGCCCAAACTCAGCGCCCACAATGGAATACGGACCGTCTCCGGTGATGGGCACAAGAAGCGCTGTCGTGTCTTCGGGATTCTTCAACTGATCGACGGCGGGTGAATGCAGGAAGGGACTGGCCATGTGGCAGTTCTGACAGTTGTCGTGCGCCACCACATTGGGCCATTGCCACCGGTTGTCGTAGTCGTCCTCACCTGGCCTCGGGATGTCCAAATCAAAGGCATCCGTCGTCTCATTATTGATGTGCAAGAAGCAGGTCTCTCCGGTCGAGAATTTGTACCCGATCACACCCAAGCCACCATCCCGGCAATTGGTCAAAAACACAACATCCTCATTCGGGCTTCCGTCCTGGTTCAGCCCTGTATATCTCCCCACTCGGAACCCTGGATCGCATGCCTTTCCAAATGCCGCAGGACAATCGCATAGGCTAGGATCGTTGGTCTCCCCTTCTCCTGCTTGCTCTAGCGTCAGGGCGATGCCATTCTTTGTCACGGGCACTGGCACCGCATCCGCGCAGGAAAACCTGGGCAATGGACCCAGCACTGCTTCACATTCATAGGCATGCTCAAGGGCAGTGCGCCCTTCGGGCTGCGGCTCCTTGTTGCACGCGCTCCACAAGGCTGACACCGTCAAAAACCCGAGCACCACATTCCAAGTGAGCATTCGTGAACTAATCATGGTCCCTCAACGTTTCAACGCTTCAAAAATTGCACAGAACCCCCCAAATCTAAGGTGGAGACGGGGGAAGTGTAAACACACCCTCTAACCCCCATTCGAAGCACTGCCATTTCCTTGTCAAAAAAAGGAAAAAAATCAAATAGGTACTCAGAGCCATACATTTATCGTCATGCGACATCTCATTATAACCATTGGTTTCTTTTTCGCCTTGAATCCTTTGCAAAGTCAAGGCTTGACCACCGAACAGATTGAATTTGACGGACTGACCAGAACCTATCTGAAATACATCCCAGATGGATTTGATGAGGACAGCTCATTGCCCTTGGTGATGAGTTTTCATGGAGGAGCCGGAAATGCCAGTGATCAACTCGCAATAGCAGACATGCGATCACTCGCTGACCAAGACCAATTCATCCTCCTCTATCCCGATGCATATCCAGAGCCTGTAGAAGGCGAAACCAACTGGCAGCTAGTGGTCTCAGGGGACTTGCCTTTTACGGTGCCAACCGCTCATGATGACATTGGATTTGTGGATGCGTTAATTGACGAGATGGTTGCAGCACACGGCATTGATCTCAATCGAGTCTATGCCATGGGCTATTCAAATGGAGGTGGCTTCACATTTGATTTGGCCTGCCGATTGAATGAACGAATTGCGGCCATCGGTGTCGTCGCAAGGACCATGTACATCGAATCGTATGAAGCCTGCAACGTCACGCACCCTACAGCGGTCATGACCATTCTCGGCACGGCCGATTACATTTCAGAATACAACGGCATCATTTACGAGGGCACTGAATACTTTGTCTCAGCAGAAGATTCGCATCAGCTGTGGATGGATGGCAATGGATTAGAAACGACTGCCTCTGAGACAAATATCCCGGACATTAGCGGGAATGACGGAAGCACTGCTGACCTCATTTCTTGGGGCAGTCCTGACAATTGCATCGCGCTAGAGCATTACCGAATCAACGGTGGTGGGCACGACTGGCCTGGAACTTTTGGCAATATGGACATCGTAGCCCACGAAGTGATTTGGGATTTCGTCAAGGATTATGGACTCACAGGCCATTTGGACTGCACCACCAATTCCATTGAAGTCACTGATGGCGCATCGCAATTGGAATGGAGCGCCTATCCCAATCCTACGTCCAATCAATTGAACATTTCAGCTCCGTCACGCGGTCCATGGCATTGCACCCTTTTCAATGCCGAAGGACAAGCCATCCTTCAAAAAAGAGCAAATCAGTCGACCATCACTTTGGAATGTCGTGACGTTGCTCCGGGATTGTATTTGATGAGGGCGAGCGATGGAAATGGAGCATCATTCTCAACCTCCATATTGATCGAACACTAAAGGAGCCGGGGGCTCTTGGTGGACCCAGCTGGACAGAAGCCGAACACCCTCAACCCCAAGACCACGCAGCTGACCCAAGGGCTGCCAAAAACGAACTGACAAATGCCTATTTTTCCTCCTCGCAAAGTTGCCTTCATTCACATCCCGAAATGTGCAGGAAGTTCACTTGAACATCGGTACAATTTGAGAAAGAGGGAATATTTTTTTGAGCCCAAAAAGGATGCATACACATTTGAAGGAGTCTCCTTTGCGCCGCAACACTTGACACCGGCGCTGCTGAAGGAATTGGTGCCCAACTTCAACGAATACAAAACATTTTGCATCACACGCCATCCGTATGACAAAATGGTTTCTGAATATTTTTGGCTGCATCGGGACGGCGTTTACGGACCTCCTCAACCACTGAAATGGAATCAAAGACATTTTAGGAGATGGTTGATTGAAGAGGCCTCGAAGAAAAACATGGATCACTTGCTGACCCAAAGGACGTACGCGAAGGATTGCGCCCATGTCATTCCAATTGAAGAGCTGGCCAAGCAGCTCCCCATCATCGACGGTTGGTTTGGCTATTCGGGAAAGACAGATCTAGGCCATTTCAAACGCAACAAGGCGAGCAAATCAGCCTCCAAACGATTGAACCAAAAATCCAAGGACCTAATTTTCGCCCTGTACAGAGAAGATTTTGATTCTCTTGGCTTTGAACGATGACTGAGTTGTCTTTTTTCAATTCAAGCCAAAAACGCTACAAACACCCTTGGCATGTCCATCAGCATGAATGAGCGAAGCAACTAACTGCAGCAATGTCCCGAGTCCAAGTGATGGTCTGAAGTGATAGCTATCCAAACAGTTGGGGCAGGAACCCGCATGCTTCGGATGGAGGTAATTCATTTCCGTTCAAGCTTCTTTTCCTCAGGGTAGTCGTGAATCTCCAAGTCGTGGCTGAAACCCCAGTAACCCCTTAGAAAAATTGTGACAAAGAATCCACTCTTTGTGGAGCCGCCGGTAATCTGCACCCCCTCGAGATGCCCAGTAATGGAAGGTGTTTCAGATAGCGCGCCTTCAATGGTCCCTACGATGACTACCTCAAATTCAGATCCCTGACCCCCCTCTTTTCTGAATACGCGGAAATGACAGAATCAATGAGGCACCAAATGCAACAGTTGATACGGCAATCGCGAAGATGAGTAAAGACATGACCTTGGATTCGTCAATTCCTAGATTGGCCGTGTCGTGCCTCCAAGCATAAGCTCTCATCGTGAGGCATGCAGTAAAGCCCCAAGCTCCGCTTAGGAGACCCTCGCCGTTGCCTGCCCTCAGATTGACTACCCCTGCCACAAGCAAGAGGATGATTGCCAGGTAGTCAATCGAGAGATTCAAAACCGACTGACTAAAATTGAAGTGATACCACGACTCATAGAAGAAGTAGATCAAGCCATACAGGATGGCCACAAGGCTTAAAAATTTTCTAGTCATTTGACTATTTCTTGGTGGAGCCGGCGGAAGTGTAGACACCCCCTCAGACCCCCAATGATTCAAGGCCCTGCGCAGCTTAATCACGCCTGGAGACCTATTTGAAGCAAACTGAAAAGGATCTGAATTCCTTGTGCTTCAAGTTTACCCCTAGAATGATGAGGCTTGACATTCTAACAGCGCGAAACCCATCATACAGAAGCCGGGCACACTCGACCCCGATTTGGTCAAATCAACTTGAACGGTCAGCGCTAAAGCCCAAACGGAGAGCAAAAGACATACGCAAGCCAGCGGGGGGATACAATCGCGCAGTCCTCGCGATAGTGACCAAAACCGCATGAAGACACTCGGGCCCGATGCGTTGTTCAGTCTAACATTCGATCCACAGCCGCGTAGCCAGAGAGGATGGCGCTTTGCACGGAGCCACGGATGATCATGAAGCCATCGATTTCGTCCACAGGGTTTAAGGTCTCACCGGCAAAAAACACCTTGTCATCCAGCGGGGCTCCCAGCACCTCAGGCCCTGCATCGAGGTCGGATGTCCAGGTACCCTGTGTCCAATGGTGTTGCCCCCAATCCTGATAGAGGTAAGTCCCCAGATAAGCTTGGGATGCAGCGCCATTGTAGAACCCATCCAGCTCTTGCAGCGCTGCGTCCACAATCGCATCTGCACCCTCCAATGCATAATAGGTTTCTGCAGAGCTCCCGGTCGACAACAGACCCAAAATGTGGTTCTCTGACTCCTTGCCATATGCGACGTCATAAAACGTCTTTTCGCCACTGGATGTCTCTACTGAAATTACATCGGGATAAAACTGCTCTGAGAACTTCAAGAACAGCTTGAAACCGGGCAGGAACTCCACATCTTGGATGGCCCCCCACTTTTCTTCAGGCATCGGCGGTTCAAACACAATGCCGTTGGACCGAAGAACCCCAACAGACACCGTTGAGATGACCTTATCGGCGAAGTATTCCACTCCCTCGTCTGTGGTCAACTTCACTTGTTCTCCAGAGTAGTCAATCGCAGCCACCCTTGCATTCAAGGCCACACGATCCTCTACCCCCTGAGCAAAGTTCTCGTAAAGGAAGTCATACCAGGTAGTGCTCTTGAACTTGTACTCCAAGATGTAATCCTCATAGTACGCTTCCATGTCCTGCTCGGAAATGGTATAGACCATGGAACCGGAAGCGTAATCCACGTCCATCGGCTGGTAGAGAATGGTCTCTACATCGGGCTCACCCCCTTCCCCATGGAGGAGGTAGTTCAGAATGGCCTTGTCTTCGTGGATCCACTCCGCGCCCAAGTCAATCGGGAAATCGGCGAATCCTTCATTTTTCTGCACCCTGCCACACAACCGGTCTGAGGCCTCCAGAATTTGATAGCTGACACCTTCTTCCTCCAACCGCTTTGCTGCCGCCAGGCCCGAAGCCCCCGCCCCCACAATGATCACATGCCCTTCAAACTTCACTTCCTCATTGACACAAGGCATGGGCTCCTTGCCCTTGGTACATGCCATCACCGAAGCGGCAAAGACTGACAGAAGCAGAACGCTAACAAAAACGAAGGAAGCACGCTCGTTCATCGCAAAGAGATTTATGGTCATGCCATAAATGTCCGCATCCCCCGACCCGGTTCCTTTGACTTAAGTCACAAAGTCATGGAGCCGACCGGATTCGACTCAATGACTCCCTGCTCATGCCCAAAAAAGAAGCCAAGTCGGTCAATGACACCCGTTGCAGAATCTCAGGTCGCGCCTCGAGAATATGTTCATATCGCATCTTGACCGGCAAGGATTGCAAATACAACAGGCTCTCCAAGAAGATGGCGTGCTCTACGACCCACTCCGTGATCAAACGGGCGACAGAGGCCCGGTTGACGGAGAGTGCCTTGAAATCCTTGACGTGTATCCGAATCAAGGCTGCATCCTCGAGCAATTCAACCGTTTCGTTAGAAGGGTGCCCCGCGAACGTGCTCATGGTGGACACCACTTCACCTTCAAATGCAAACCACGTGCAGACCTCCTTTCCCTCACTGAGATAATAGGATTTTGCGCTGCCCTGAACAATGAGATACAGAAAAGGGTGCCGCTTCCCCGTCTCAATCAATTTCGCTCCCCTTGTCAGCTGAATAAAACTGCAGCAGGCCACCACCTCATCAAGCGCATCGCCGTTAACCTGAGACTGCAGCCCCTGAAGGAAATCTTGGATGTCAGTTTGATTCATGCTTTGCCCAAAGTTAGACCCGCCAGACACTCGGGGACACGGCTATTCGCTAGCCCCAGTTCAAGCGAATTTTGACACACCCCCTCTCTCCTTCCAGCAAGCCACATCGAAACATGCAAGCGTTGACGCTCAACACCACCTTTCAGGTGGTTATCAAAAAAGGCCTTTCGCACATCCTCTTTGGCCTCGGATTAAACCCTCCGGCTTGTCGCCCGTTTTCGGGCCACGTGCGCTTCAGCTCGAACATTATCCTATGGCCTCTTTTTGCGGTTTGGGTGCATGGGCATGACCGCCTGACACTGTCCCAGAATAACCTTTTGCAGGTAGGGAAGACAGGGTGAGTTCGCTCATGAAAAGACAGACAACATGAGAAGAAAAATCCTCACGGCAGCAATCACAATCTTGGTCCTTGCTCTCCATGCCAAATCGCAAGACACGCTTGTGTCGGCATTCTTTGGACTGGACAATGCACTGCCCGGTCTGATGTGCAATCAACCAGGAAGCCTGCTGGATGGCATGCCTGTGAATTTCAGGTTCCCATTGGACCCTTCCAGCTTGTCCGAAACTGATTTTGAAGTTGTAGACAGCCTTGGAAACACCCACACTCCCGGCTGCGTCTTTTTAGCTCCTGCAGATGAAGACGGAGAAAACCGAACGGTGCTTCTGTTGGGTGAATTCGGTACCGCCATCACCAATCCACCGGTTGAAGTCAGGATTGTAGGGGATCTATTGACAACGGACACATTCTCCGGAGAGTCCGCGTGTTCAGAGATCATCAACCTCAACGGGCTCGTCACCACGAATGTCGTTCCGCTTGCTGATGGTCCAAGTCTCTTTTTTGCCCAAAAAATTGAGGGTGATCTGAATGAATGCAATTCAGGAACACAAACCATTCAAGTGGCCTGGAATGGTGGCGTGACACCCTACATCAGCGGGGATACCGAATCTGACTTGTTTCAGTACTACGTGGGGTATTCTGACAGTGCCGGCGTTCTCATTCCGCATGTCCCCATTTCGATCGCAGACATCGAGGACAACGACAACTTTCACCAGCTCTGCTTTGCTACCAGCGATGAAATCGTTCAGGTTTCCATGGTGGCCAACACGGTAGAAGACCCCAACCACGACCCCAACCCCTACAGCGAAATTGAGGTGAGCTCTTGCACGCTCTCGTCCATCGCGGAAGAGCACCTTTCCGAGCCTGGATATGCCATCTACCCGAATCCATTCTCAGACCAACTGTTCATGGAGGGTCTGATTGGCCATGAATCCTTCATCCTGCGGGACTGCTTGGGACGCACGGTGATGGAAGGCCCTTGTTCCGGTGCTGTTTATGTGCCTGAAACAAGCCCAGGGATCTACTATTTGACCCTCCTCAACAACACCCATCAGGCCACCTTCAAGGTGTTCAAACGATAAGCGCCCAAAAAGTTGAATGTCATTGCCGCCATCGAGGGGCCGACAGAACAGAAGCCGCACACCATCAACCACGATTGGGTCAATTGAAGTCCAGCGTGGCGCACCAGTCGCAGCGTGCCATCGTCAGTCGAAACACTGCCCGAACACGGAAAGCACCAAGAGCAGGTCGCTGACGTTGACACAGGCATCGAGGTTGATGTCGGCGGGGTTGACGACCACACAGGCGGACGTGACCGGGTCCCATGCGGTGCCGGGTCCGCAGTAGTCCGCCCCCGGACAGGCGGTCACATCGCACGTGCTGCTCAGGTCGTGCGCGGTGGAGACGAAGCCGAGGTGGGTCAGCGCCTGCTTGACCTCCGGGGCGCCCATGAACAGGTCCCAGAACAAGTTTGTCTTGTGATTTTCGATCATCGGCCCAATGGTGCCTTGATCGATGGCGAGATAACGGGGCGTCGTCCAATCGTAGTGGGGCGAAATGGCGTCAAACGGGCCCAGCGCACCGACGTATTGGGCGTCGGCACCGAGGTACTGCCCGTCGGCGTCCTCGTAGAGGTAACGCAGGAAGTCCATCGAGCGGACAGGAGCATACGGCATGGACGACAGCGCAGCCGTCGGCGTGATGACGCCGTTGTCGTTGTTGGGCTGGTGGGCCGCGTATCCGGTGCTGCCGTCTGGATTCCGGGTGTAGCCCGCCGTCAGCCCCCAGCAGTTTTCGCCATACTCCCCAAACCCATTGGGGTTGTCCACGCAATGTCCAAAGACGATGTCAGTGTGGTGGGTGACCACATCCCAATAGTTGGCATAGCTGTCCGACAAACCATGAGGGTCCAATCCCAAATACGAGTAATGCGCCCAAAACAACGGCCCTACTGTACCGAAGGCTCCATTGTGGCTCAAGACCACAGGAATTCCATACTGGCTGGCGGAAGACACGATGTCCCCACCTCTTGCCCACCCCTCGTGGTATGCGGCATTGGAAATGGGAAACGTGGGCGAGGCGGCAGCGAGCAAATAGGTGATCAAGGCCTCGTTGTACCCCCTGATCTGAAAATTCATTTGCCATTGGTAATTCGGTGACCAATGCCAATACAACACGTTTTCACCCTGAGTGTACCAATCCCATTCCACCCCCTTCCACAACACATCCGCCTTTTGCGACAGGATCTGCTCCTCGGCATTCCCGTCCTTGAAATATTCCCGGATGCAAATGAGGGCCTGACACAGCAGGGCGGTTTCCACCAAGTCCCCGCCGTTGTCATACGTGCTGAATGGAATGACGGAACCGGTATTTCCATTCATCCAGTGCGGCCAGGCGCCATGAAAACGATCGGCATCCCAGAGAAAATCCAAGGCCGTGTTCAGGTGCGCCACCCCATCTGAAGCGGTGATGAACCCATTCTCGATGCCCACGATCACGTTCATGAAACCAAAGCCAGAACCGCCCGTGGCCATGGTGTTTTCATCGAACGAAATGTCATTGACATGGATACGCTCCCTAGACAGCTTGGAAGTCGGGTGCGTATAGTCCCAGAAGTACTTCAACGAGTGGACCTGCACGCTGTCCATCAACTGTTCATCGGTGAGCTGGGCGGATACCCTCCCCCACCCCAAGGCGAGGAGAGGCGCGAGCAGACCCACCACAATGCGAGAGGTACTCAAATTTTGACGTGTCGGGCCCATGCTTCAGAATACGAAACAAACCGATTTTATGTTGCCCGGACATAAAGTACACTTCCCTGGTGGAGCCGGGGGTAAAGTGCACCCCCTTGATATGCCCAGCAATCACAGGGCATTGAGCCCTTTTCTGATTCTTCGCACCTCGTTTAGCACCTCTCACTTATCCACAGCTGATGCTGGTCTGATGTTGTTGCTACAGGTAAGCACCTGAGCACATCCTTCTTGGCACCTTGGCACCATGCATTAACCGCAACAGTCAATCAAGTTAGACAGCCAGCGCATCACCTAAAAACCGGGTGATTCTTAAATACCCATGCGTCAAACAGGTCTGTGTCAGTTTCGAAAGATGTCAATATTCATCCCAACTTACTAACGCACCGGACACGATAGCCCATGTCAACTCCAAAACATAAGCTGAAGCAAATAAAGCCGCAATACACTCCCAAAATGAATAATCATCCCCACGAGTCCAAACAAAGTAAATCAGGTTAATGCAATTTATGACCCCCAAAATTACAAGTGTCCAAATCCCAAAGCCAGCAAAAGGTGACAATCGCGAAACTAAACCAGCCAATATTGCAGCTAAAACTTTAAACGCACCCCACAAAAAGCTTCCTGCGAAAAATAGTACAACCACCATCCAAAACGTGCCAAGACCGTACAGAAACGACAAGAATTGAACAAGGCACCAATTAATCAGCCCAATACAAGCACCAGCCACAGGCACAACCAGAAGAATCCTGAAAAAGCCTATTAAAAATCCCGGGAAAGCCTTTATAAAATTCATATGATTAAAAAGATTAACAGGGGAGCACATCTCAATATAGACCAATCACATGAAATAATTCCCTGGTAGCAGACCAATTAACCCCAAGAAATCAAACAATTACGCCCGCGCACAATGCTTTATTTCAATTCGTCCGCTCAGGCGCAGCCTTTCATATGCCCCTTAAAACTGAGAGAATTCTTGGCCCGTCATCGGATCATTCTTGGCACCTCATTTGGCACCTTTGAGATGCTTCATGATGTTTGAACCCATTGGTTCCTGGGATGTGCCTTAATGTCTCAAAAGGCCTGGTTTGCCTGCAATTTACGGCACAAAAAAGCCCATGAACACAGGGTTCACGGGCTTCTTTTCCACATTTCTTTC
>CALSMK010000032.1 GCA_943787435.1 uncultured Flavobacteriales bacterium
GGGTCGTCAACTGAGTATTCCTCGACGCTCATACCAATCTGACAAAATGCGGTTAAAAGGCTCGGGGTGTTCCATCATGGGGGCATGACCACACTCGTCGATCCAATACAAATCAGCGTCCGGCAAGAGCGCTTTGAATTCATCGGCCACCTCAGGCGGCGTGATGGTGTCGTTCCTGCCCCAAATCAAGCAGGTGGGCTGCTTCATGTTTGGCAGGTCCTTCCCCATGTTGTGGCGAATGGCACTCTTGGCAATGGCCAAGATCCGCAGGACCCTGTGGCGGTCATTGACAATGGCAAAGCATTCGTCCACCAATTCATCGGTGGCATGGCGGGAATCGAAGAACGTCTCCCCCACTTTGTCTCGGATGAACCCCTTGTCTTCTCGCCGGGGGAATGAGCTGCCAAAGGCATTCTCATACAAGCCACTGCTCGCTGTCAAGGTCAACGATGCCACACGCTCAGGATGGCGTTTGGTGTAAATCAATCCAACGTGCCCCCCCAACGAGTTGCCCAAGAGGTGCACCTTGTCCAGGCCCATGTGGTCCAAAAAGCCCGCAACATGCTTGCTCAAAGACTTGGCCCCCGTGGCGGCCAAGGGCATATCGTACAGGGGCAACATGGGAATGATGACCCGCATCTTTCCCGCGAAATGCGCAAAGAGGTGCTCAAAATTGCTCAGCGCACCAAACAAACCATGCAGCAGCACAAGAGGGGTTCCCTCCTCTGCACTCTGCACATATCGGTAGTCACCATCGGTGATCAGCTCCTGTGTCATTCCACTTGATGTCAATCGTTCAAAGAAAAGGACACTTGAAGGCCCTCTTGGGTTCTCAAACAGCCTGAATGAAGGCCAGTATGTGAACAACCCGGGCCTGCCAAGGCGGCGATTCACCAACATCCCCCACGATTCCCCACCCATTCAGGTCGAGAACAACTCTGCCACAGCACATTGTTTAACAGATACTTAAGTCGCTTTTCAACAGAACGCACCATCCACAGGTGTGCGTAAATTTTCCACATTGTGTCAGATTGTGGGACTCAGTGGCAAATAGTGGGATAAACCGGCTACTTTTGGATGGGCCATCGCCCACCCATTATGCTCAACCTCCTCGGAGAATATCACTGTCGAATCGACGCCAAAGGCCGCGTCAGCTTCCCCGCCAAACTGCGAAAGCAGTTGGACCGGGTGTTGCACGATGGGTTGGTGGTGAACCGAGACATTTTTGAAGGTTGTCTTGTGGTGTACCCCAAGCCCGAATGGGACAAGGTGAATGCCGAGATGGCTCAATTGAGCCGCTATGACCGCAGCCATCAGTTGTTTCAGAGGAAGTTCATGAAAGGGGCCACCCTCATTGAACTTGACGGCTCCGGCCGCCTCCTTCTTCCTGGGGCATTGCTTCCCCACGCTGGCATTCAGGCCGGCAAAGGAGGAGACTGCGTGGTCACCGGTTTGGGAGAAAAGATTGAAGTCTGGTCCAAAGCCAGGTTCGAGAAGCACGTCCTCGGAGGGGATGAAGACTTCGATTTCGGCTCTCTGGCCGAGCAAGTGCGCAAGGACATCGAGCCTTCGCGAACCCCCAACGGATCCAACCGAGACTGATGAGTGCCGCTTACCACGTTCCCGTGCTGTTTGACGCTGCCCTCGATGGGCTCGCCCTGCAGCCCGGCGGAACGTATGTGGACTGCACATTTGGCGGCGGCGGTCACAGCCGTGGCATTCTCGATCGACTGGGTCCAGAAGGCCGCCTTTTCGGGTTTGACTGCGACCCGGATGCCGCAGGCAACGCCCCGAATGATGACCGCTTTCAGCTCATCCCCGAGAATTTTCGATTCGCATCCAACTTCCTGCGCATCCAAGGCGTCAAAAAGGTGGACGGCATCCTCGCCGACCTCGGCGTGAGTTCCCATCAGTTCGATGCGGAAGACCGCGGATTCAGCACCCGTGGCAGCGGAGACCTGGACATGCGCATGGACCCCCGCCTTCCAGAGGGGGCCGAAGAACTCATCAAGAGGATGGGCCCAGATGAACTCACCTCATTGTTTCGGCAATACGGTGAATTGCAACAGGCCCACAAAGCAACGCGGGCCATCCAACAGGCCTTGAAAGAGGCCGATGCCCCCGCCATTTCAACCCAATGGCTGCAGACTGTTTTGGCGCCGTTGGCCCCTTACAACAAGCGCAATCAATACCTCGCCCAAGCCTTTCAAGCGCTGCGCATTGCGGTCAATGATGAAATGGGCGCACTGGAAGACCTCCTCAAAGGCAGCCTCCAATTGCTCGATGCCGACGGGCGGCTCGTCGTGATCAGCTACCACAGCTTGGAAGACCGGATGGTGAAACGATTCATGCGCGCCGGAAACCTGGAGGGCGACATCCAAAAAGACTTTCACGGCCGTGCCTTGGTCCCCTTCGACAAGGTCACCGGCAAGGCCATCGTGGCCGACGCAGAAGAAATGGAACGCAATCCCCGATCCCGCAGCGCGCGATTGAGGGTGGCCTCCCGCAACACCCTCGCGGCATGATTTGGGGCAAGAAGGGATCCAAAAAGAAAGCCGCGAAGGGAAACCGCCGGTTGACTGCCCAAGAACAATTGGTGCGCAACATGGCCCATGACGCCCCCCGCAAGCGGAAGGCATCCAAAAGCCGGGGACACGCAAAATCCTTGGCCCCCAATGCTGCGGGGCCCGAAAAAAACGAAAGGAAAGCCAACCCTGGAGTCCACCGCCTCAGGCAGTCCATCGCACGTGTTTTCGCCCCTGTTCGGCGCTCCCTCACTGGAGAATGGCTGGGTGGCCCGGAGGCCATCCGTCATCTGCCGTTCGCTGCGTTTTTGGGCCTTCTGTTCATCGGTTACATCTACCTGCAATACCAGTACGAATACGACGAACGGGCCATCAAAGAAGGACGGAAAGAACTCCGGAACCTGAGGCACCACGAGCAAGCCCTTCGGGGTCGGTTTGAATCCCAATTGCAAAGAAGTCGGCTCGATGAAGCCATGGCCGATGTGGACCTCACCGCGCCCAGTACGCCACCTGTCCTTCTTCCTGACGCCACATCACCGAATCCATGAACCGCACCCAACATATCGCCACGCGCGCATGGGTGCTCTTCGCCACATTCAGCGTATTCGGCTTGGCCATCATCGTCAGAATCCTGATGGTGCAGCTCGACCCTGCCCATGCCGCTGGCAATGCCATGTTGCCCCAGTTGCAGACCATCGAGCCCGAGCGCGGTCGCATCCTTTCTGCACGAGGCCACCTGCTCGCTGCCAGCGTGCCTCGCTTTGACTTGCACTGGGACCCCACCGTCATCAATACACAGGCAGAACGGACGGACTTTTTGGGACTCTTGCCTCAACTCGCAGGGGCCTGTGCGCAAGAATTTGGACGCCGCTCTGCCGCCGAGTGGCGGGATTTTTTGCTGGACGCCCACCAAGAAGGGACCAGCCGTTACGTGCCCATTGCACGCAACATCGCATGGGACCGGCGCCAAGCCGTCGAGGCCTTTCCTTGGATTTCAGGCCGCAGCAGAAACCGGTCGGGCTTCATGTTCACCGAAAAGCCAAGGCGGGACAAACCGTTCAGCCCACTGGCCAACCGCACCATCGGACTTCACAGACCCGAAGGCAACAGCGTGGGGATTGAAGCCGCATTTGACTCCGCCCTTTCCGGACAATCGGGAGAGCGATGGATGAGACGCATTCACGGGAATTATTGGATTCCGGCCACCGATGACTTCGTGCGCACGCCGGAACCAGGCCTGGACGTGAGAACCACGCTTGAATTGAGAACCCAAGACGTGGCATCCGACGCACTTCAGGCCCAAATGAACCACCACGAAGCCCAATGGGGATGTGCAGTGGTTTTGGAAGTGGCCACAGGCAATGTTGTCGCCATAGCCAACTTGGAACGGAACCCAGAGACCGGTCAGTGCAGTGAATCTTACAATCACGCACTTGGATCGGCCGTAGAGCCAGGATCCACCTTCAAGTTGGCCAGCATCATGGCCATGCTCGAATCAGGCCGCATCAGCCCCACAGACACACTCGATACAGGCAACGGTGAATTGAAACCTGCCAAAGGGTGTTCCCGCATGACCGACACCAGCCATCCCCAAGGGGGCTATGGCCCATTGCGGTTGGAGGAGGTATTTGAGCGCAGCTCCAATGTGGGCACCGCCCTGGCCGTGCAACAAACTTTTGGGGCCGACCCTCAAGACTGGCTGACCGCCTTGGCCAAAATCGGCATTGGCAACAAACTCGGGATGTCCCTGGCCGGCGAAGGCAAGCCCAAAATGCACGCCTCCATTTCGGAACGGGATTGGAGCGCCTGCTCTCTCACCTCCATGTCCATCGGATACGAGGTCACCATGACGCCCCTCCAAACTGCGGCGTTCTACAACTCCATCGCCGCCGACGGCCGGTTGATTCGCCCGCGTTTCGCCGACGCCCTTCTCGACGGAGAGAAGGTGGCTGAAGCCCTCCCGGTGCACATCATTCGAGACCGCGTGGCCAGCCGCACGACCATTTCTGCGCTTCAAAGCATGATGAAGCTGGTTTGCGCCCCCGGCGGACATGGCACAGCAGAAGACATCTTTAGAGACCGTCCATACCGCGTGGCCGGAAAAACGGGAACCGCTCGCGCCGTGAAGCCTGGGGGTGGCTATGAAGGTCACCGAGGTTCATTCGTGGGGTACTTCCCCGCTGAACAGCCGGCATACACCATTGCCGTTGTGGTGCAACGGCCCACCAAAAACGGGTATTACGGTGGCGTCGTGGCGGCACCTGTGTTCCGCGCCATCGCAGATCACCTCTACGGAACCAACCCAGAATTGGCCACCGATCGGGGCACCCAGCTGGCCGAAAGCCCTCGCCTTCCGGTGACCATGAATGGTGAACTGAACACCATTCAAGCCCTCTACACAGCCTTCGACATTCCCTTTTTGATCGACACCACAGGGAGCCAAGACATGCCCACGCATGTGGCCGCCAAAACCAATGAGCGAACCGTCACCCTCACCCCAAGGACCATTCCAGAAACCGCCATGCCAGATGTGCGGGGCATGTCCCTGAGGGATGCGCTTCAACTCCTCGAACGCCGTGGCGTCCGGGTCGACATACAGGGCCGAGGAACAGTGCGCCGACAAAGCATCGCACCGGGAACCGCACATCGGAACGGACAAACCATTCTGCTCGAATTGTCATGAAGCTCCTGAAAGACATCTTGTACGGTGCGCGCATCACCAAGGTCATCGGATCCACCCACATCGCGGTGGAATCCGTGGTTGCAGACAGCCGTCAGGTCAAACCATTTGGCTGCTTTGTGGCCATCAGCGGAACCACAGTGGACGGGCATGAGCACATTCCATCTGCCATCCGATCCGGTGCCGCAGCCGTGGTCTGCGAAACCCTACCCAACCCCGACGACATCTCCGACCAAGTGGTTTACATCCAAGTGGAGAGCGCCCGGTCGGCCTTGGGACATCTGGCCGCCAACTACCACAACAACCCCAGTGAACGGCTCAAAATCGTCGCCGTTACAGGAACGAACGGAAAGACCACCGTGGCCACCCTGTTGCACCGTTTGGCACGGCTGTTTGATCGGAAAGCAGGCTTGGTCAGCACGGTCGAGAATCGCGTCGTAGATCGGGTCGTTCCCGCCACACACACCACTCCAGACCCCGTGGGACTGCAGAAACTGTTCGCCGACATGCTGGACGCTGGCTGCACGCACTGCTTCATCGAGGCCAGTTCACACGCTTTGGATCAGCACCGTTTGGCAGGAACCGCACTCACTGGGGCGGTCTTCACCAACATCACCCACGACCACCTGGACTATCACGGTGATTTCAACGCCTACATCGGCGCCAAAAAATCCCTGTTCGACAACCTTCCAGCAGGCGCATTTGCCCTCACCAATTCAGACGCGAGGCACGCCGAGACCATGGTCCAAAACACCAAAGCGAAAGCCGTGACCTATGGAACGCAGCAAGTGGCAGACCACAAGACTCGGATTGTAGAAAACGGATTGGGTGGATTGCAACTGCACATCGATGGTCAGGACCTCTACTCGCGCCTCATTGGAGACTTCAACGCCTCCAACCTGACCGCAGTTTACGCTGTGGCGCGCGAGCTGGGCTGGAATTCGATGGACACCCTCACCCACCTCTCTTTGCTGGACGCACCTGAAGGGCGAATGCAGCAGGTGCGAGCAGGGAAAGGCGACGTTCACGCGATTGTGGACTACGCCCACACGCCCGACGCATTGGCCAAAGTTCTGGAGACCCTCCAGGCCATTCGAACGGCTGGACCGGCATTGGCCACGGGGGGAGAAGCCCGCATCCTCTGCGTGGTCGGCTGCGGCGGCGATCGAGACCGCACCAAGCGACCCATCATGGCGCAAACGGCAGCCAACCTAGCCGACTTGGTCATCCTCACCTCGGACAACCCCCGCAGCGAAGACCCCTCCGCCATCATCGCCGAAATGACGGCCGGTTTGGACCCCATCCAAAAGCGCAAGGTGACCTCCAATGTGGACCGCAGTGAGGCCATTCGTTCTGCCTGCATTCAAGCCCGTCCAGGCGATGTCATTCTGGTCGCTGGCAAGGGCCACGAGAAATATCAAGATGTCGCCGGTGAGCGGCTTCCATTCGATGACGTGGCTGTCTTGGCCGAGTCCCTGTCTACCCCAACGCGCTGATTGATGCTCTATCACCTCTTCGACCATCTACAGCAGATTTCTGACGTTCCCGGTGCAGGCCTGTTCCAGTACATCTCCTTCCGGGCTGCTGCTGCTGCACTGCTTTCTCTCCTGGTGTCGATTGGGATTGGGCGGCGCATCATCCAATGGCTGCAACTGAAGCAAGTCGGAGAGGTCGTTCGCGATCTCGGTCTTGAAGGTCAAATGCAAAAGCAAGGGACGCCCACCATGGGTGGCATCATCATCCTGAGCGCCATCCTCATCCCCACTCTGTTGTTGGCCGATTTGACCAACATCTACATCCAATGCATGCTGTTGGTCACCGTCCTTTTGGGCGGAATCGGCTTCATCGACGACTACATCAAGGTCTTCAAAAACAACAAGGAAGGCTTGGCCGGACGGTTCAAAATTGTGGGCCAAGTCGCGGCGAGTTTGATCGTGGCCACCATGCTCTTCTGGAGCCCCCAGGTTCAAGTCAAAGAGGCCGTTCCCGCCACTTCCGTGGAAGCCCTCGAACTAGGCCTCGAAGACACCGACGGAGACGGCTGGGTGAGGGTAGAAAGGAGGTCCTTGAAGACCACCATCCCCTTTGTCAAGAACAATGAATTCGATTACGCCCGCCTCACCGAATGGGCCACCGATTCACCCTGGGCACAGTTTGCTGTTTTCGCGCTGATCGTCGTGTTCATTGTAACGGCAGTCTCCAATGGCGCCAACCTGACCGACGGCATGGACGGCTTGGCCACAGGCACCAGTGCCATCATCGGCATGACCTTGGCCATCCTCGCTTATGTCTCCGGCAATGCGGTTTTCAGTGACTACCTGAACGTCCTCTTCATTCCCAATTCAGGAGAATTGGTGGTGTTCATTTCTGCCTTTGTGGGCGCTTGCATTGGCTTCCTGTGGTACAACGCCTATCCGGCGCAAGTCTTCATGGGCGACACGGGCAGCCTTGCCCTTGGGGGCATCATCGCCACATTCGCCATCGCCATTCGCAAAGAGCTTTTGATCCCTGTCCTCTGCGGGATTTTCCTGATCGAAAACCTCAGTGTGGTCATTCAAGTGGCGTGGTTCCGCCACACCAAGAAAAAATATGGTGAGGGCCGCCGGGTGTTCCGGATGTCTCCGCTCCATCACCACTACCAGAAAGGAGGAATGCCGGAGAGCAAAATCACCGCGCGTTTCTGGATTGTCGGCATCCTGCTGGCCGTCATCACCATTGTGACCCTCAAGGTTCGCTGATGTCGGGCATGGTGACCATACTCGGTGCCGGCGAAAGCGGTGAAGGGGCAGCCAAGCTGTGCCATCAGTTGGGCATGCCATGTCGCGTCACCGACTCCGGCTCCATTGATGCTGAGCGCAAAGCGCGCCTGGAAGCCTTGGGCGTGGTCACCGAAGAAGGCGGGCACGACAAAGGGTTGTTGACCGATTCAGACCTGTTGATCAAGTCTCCAGGGGTTCCATCCAAGGCCGCTCCCGTTCAGTGGGCCCAAGACGCTGGCGTTGAGGTGATCGGTGAATTGGAATTCGCCTCTCGCCACACCAACGCCAAAATCGCAGCCATCACCGGCACCAATGGCAAGACCACAACGACAGGACTCTTGAACCACCTCCTGAACCAAGGCGGGCTGGATTCCGGTTGCGCTGGAAACATCGGATCCAGTTTTGCGGGCGCCATCGCCGACGCCCAGCAACGGCCCGAAGGCGACCGTGACATCTGGGTGGTGGAAGCCTCGAGTTTCCAACTCGAAGATGCAGTGGCCTTCAAACCCGATGTGGCCCTGCTGCTGAACCTCACTCCAGACCACCTCGACCGCCATGGCGATGTCCAAGGGTATGGAGACGCCAAATGGAACATCACGTCGAGCCAATCGGCCGACGACCACCTCATCATCAACGCAGATGATCCGGGGCTTCAACAGCTCCGCAAGAGAAAAAAAACTGCCGCGCAGGTCCACGCCTTCACAAGCGAGACCCACGCAAACAGCCACGAAAACATCGCGGCACACACCCTCGATTCACAACGATTTACCTACCTCAACCCCAACCTGATTATGAGCATCCAGGAACTCGCCTTGCAAGGCAAACACAACCTTTACAACTCCATGGCAGCTGGTGTCGCTGCACGCCTATTCGACCTCAACGATGTCGACATGCGCGAAGGCCTCCAGCACTTCCGCAATGTGGAACACCGTTTGGAGCGCGTGGCCAACGTCAACGACATCCGGTTCATCAACGACAGCAAAGCCACCAATGTGAATGCCGCATGGTACGCCCTCGACAGCATGACCCGTCCCACCATTTGGATTGCCGGCGGCGTGGACAAGGGAAATGACTACACCGATTTGATCCCACTCGTGGGCGAGAAGGTCCACACTTTGATTTGCTTGGGCACAGACAACGCCAAACTCAAGAAGGCCTTTGGGACTGCGTTTCGCGCATCCTTGAAGTGGAGAGCGCTGAAGAGGCTGCGGTCTTGGGCTACAACGTGGCCCAGCCAGGTGATGCCGTTTTGCTTTCACCCGCCTGCGCCAGCTTCGACCTGTTCTCTTCCTACGAGGAGCGTGGAATTCGCTTCAAGAGAGGTGTTCGCTCCATCTGAGGCATGACCGGACGAATCGCCGACTTCCTTTCTGAACACCTCAAAGGGGACCGCGTCATTTGGGTCGTGGTCTTCCTCTTGGTGCTGATCTCTTCGGTCAGCGTGTATTCTGCCAGCGCCACCCTCGCGTGGAAAGCCGGTGGAGATTCGGTGCGGATTTTGCTCCGACATCTGGCATTGCTGAGCATAGGGTTGGGCACCATGTGGATGGTTCACCGCTGGAAGTTTGCGTATTTCTCTCGCCTGAGTCAATTGGGCATCCACATCTCACTCGTGCTTTTGCTCATGGCACTGCTTGTGGGATCTGAACTCAATGACGCCAAAAGGTGGGTGGACATCGCCGGTGTCCGATTTCAACCATCGGACATGGCCAAAGTGGCATTGGTGGCTTTTGTCGCCAGAATGCTGGACCGGAATCGGCTCATCTTACACGACTTCAAAAACGGAGTTCGGCCCATTGTGGCCTATATCGCCGCAACCTGCGTCCTCATCCTCCCCGCCGACTTTTCTACCGCCGCCCTTCTCGGGGTGGTGTGCTTTTTACTCATGATCATTGGTGGGGTGCCCTTTCGTTCTCTGGCCATCACAGCGGGCTATGGCGTCGGAGGCATTCTGACGTTGGTCGGGCTCGGGGTAGCGGCCCCCAGCATCTTCCCGAGATTCAGCACCTGGGTGGCCCGGGCCACCGGTTTTTTCGGCGGTGAAGGTGGATCAGACTCCACACAAATCGACTTCGCCCTACAAGCCATACACGAAGGTGGCATGTTTCCCCAAGGGCCTGGATCCGGGGTCAGCCGCAATGCCATGCCCGTGGCCTATGCCGACATGATCTACGCCTTCATCATCGAAGAGTGGGGCATGATCCTTGGCGGGATTGGATTGATCTTGTTGTACTTGATCCTGTTCAGCCGCGCCATCAGGATTGGAACCAAATGCCAACGGCCCTTTGGCAGCTTGCTTTCCATTGGCTTGGGCCTCATGCTCACATTCCAAGCCATGGTCAACATGGGGGTTGCGGTCAAACTGCTCCCCATGACAGGCCAACCCCTTCCCTTGGTCTCCATGGGCGGAACGTCCATCCTGTTTACCTGTGCCGCACTTGGAATGATCTTGTCGGTGAGTCGGTCCTTGACCGAACCTGAAGCTGCAGGCCCCGTGGAATCCTCAGGACATCGACACGCCCAACGGTCCAGCCCCAAAAACCAACACGCCCATGCCTGAATCACCCATGCGGGTTCTGATTTCAGGCGGCGGCACCGGAGGGCACATTCATCCTGCATTGGCCATTGCCGAAGCTTTGCTCGAGAGGGCCCCCGACGCCCACATTGAATTTGTGGGGGCATTGGGCCGAATGGAGATGGAGCGCATTCCCGCAGCTGGCCATGTCATCACCGGCCTGCCCATCACAGGGTTTGACCGAAAACTCAGCGCACGCAATCTGCTGTTTCCTTTCCGCCTGCTCAAATCCCTTTGGATCTCCAAGAACCTCATCAAAAGGTTCAAGCCCGATGTCGTGGTGGGCGTGGGCGGCTTTGCCAGCGGTCCCCTTTTGTGGATGGCCGCCAAAGCCGGCATTCCCACATTGATCCAGGAACAAAACGGATTTCCTGGCATCACCAACCGCCTGCTCGCAGGGCGGGTCAATCGAGTCTGTGCCGGGTTTCCAGGCTTGGAGCGCTGGTTTCCGAGCGAGAAAATCACAGAAACCGGAAACCCATTGCGCCAAGGGATTCTCACACGATTGGGCGCACCCTCCGCATCGGCGCAAAATGCAAGCGATGCCCGAAATCACTTTGGACTGGGCCTCAACAAACCGGTTTTGCTCGTCCTTGGAGGAAGTCTCGGAGCAGCAAGCATGAACCGAGCTGTTCGCTCGCTCATGACCTCTGGTGCACTCCAAGACAAGGGTTTCCAGATTCTCTGGCAATGCGGAGGTCGATATGAATCCGAGCAGGTCGCTTGGGCCAAAGACCACAATGACCCCAACCTCATTGTGACGGGTTTCATCGACAGGATGGACCTTGCTTACGACGCTGCTTCCATCATCGCAAGCCGCGCAGGGGCCATGTCCATTGCAGAACTGGCGCTGGTGGGCAAGCCCACGCTTTTGGTCCCCTCTCCCCATGTCGCAGAAGACCATCAAACCAAAAACGCACGTTCTGTGGTCGACCGACATGGCGCTTTGTTGATCCCCGATTCTCAAGTTGAAAGCGAGTTGGAAAATGAAGTCCGCATGTTGTTGGATGACCCTGTAAAATGTGCCGACATGTCCACCGCATTGCAAGCCACCGCCAAGCCTGATGCAGCCCAACGCGTGGTGGACGAACTGCTCAAACTGGTCCCAGCAACCCGCCAATGATGGACCAGAAACAGGTGTTCTTTCTGGGAATAGGTGGCATTGGAATGAGTGCACTTGCCCGTTGGTATCATGCGCACGGTTCATTGGTGGCGGGTTATGACCGCACAGCATCGGCATTGACCCAGCAACTGGAGGAAGAAGGCATTCAGGTCGACACTTCCGGCCTCAAAGAGGCCCTGCCCGCCAGCTTGACCTCCGATCTGGCCAAAGGCCAAACCGAACATTGGACCGTGGTCTCCACACCTGCTGTCCCTTCAGATTTCCCCTTGCTGACTCTCCTGCAGAAGGCCGGCTTCAAAATTTGGAAACGGGCCGAAATTCTTGGTCAACTCACAGCCAATCAACCCTTGATGGCCATTGCCGGGACCCACGGCAAAACCACCACATCTTCCCTGCTCTCTCACCTCTTGCACGCTGGAGGATTGCCCGTAGAAGCCTTCTTGGGCGGCATTTCAAAATCCTCTGGATCCAACCTATTGTTGGCAGGCCAAAACCACGATTCGCCTTGGATGGTCGCCGAAGCCGACGAATTTGACCGCAGCTTCCTCACCCTTCACCCCACCCATGCCGTCATCACCTCTACCGAGCCCGACCATTTGGACATTTACGGACATGCAGAAGCACTGAATCAAACCTTCGGAGAGTTTGGCCGACAGGTCCAAACAGGGGGGCTGTTGATTCACCGCGACGCCGCTCAATCCTGGTCCGCTTCTGCGGGTGAAAACCAATGGCCGACCTACCGGATTTATGGAGAAGTCCAGGAGGGCAAATCTTTGGACCAACTTGGATGGGAGGCTGGGTACTCCGGAGTTTCCGGGGTCCATGGCCACTCACAATTCAAGCTTCATTTGGAAGGATTCGAACCCCTGAACATCGTGTGGCCATTGCCCGGAAAACACAATGCCGCCAATGCCACCGCAGCAGCCGCCATGGCCCTGCGGGCGGGACTTTCCATAGAAAAAATACCCGCACTTCTGGCCAGTTTTCAGGGTGTGTCACGTCGTTTTGAAGTCCGACTGGACACCGATGAATTGACCGTCATCGACGACTATGCGCATCACCCGAGCGAAGTGGCCGGAACCATTGATGCGGCAAGGCTGGTCTACCCCAACCGCAAGGTCACGGGGGTGTTTCAACCTCACCTCTACAGCCGAACCCAAGACTTCTTGGCTGACTTTGCCGCAGCCCTCTCCAAACTGGACCAATGCATCCTCCTTCCCATCTATGCAGCCAGGGAAAAACCCATCCCAGGTGTGGATGCACAAGCCATTGGGGAAAAGATGACTGCATGCCCAGTCAAATGCCCGGAAGAAATCCGGTTTTTGGATGTTCTGGAAGAATGTGATCCAGACGTTTTGCTGTTCATGGGCGCTGGGGACCTCCACCATTGGATTTCCCCGAGCATTGAACGGCTCAATGGCAGCCATCAGAGCACGCAAAACAAGTCGAATCACCCCACGTGAAATCAAAAACGCCATCTTCTGATTCGCCCCAGACCAAGCGCTGGGTGATTTGGCGCACCCTTCCGCTGCTGATTTTGGCTGGAGTGGTCTTCACCGCTGCAAAAAATGAGTCCAGCGTTACGCCATGCCGGGCTTTGGAAATTGAGGTGGATCAGTTGAACGGAATGTATTTCGTGGATGCACCCTCTCTCAGAACAGCGGTCACCCGCCGTTTTCAGCTGCTGGACCAGCCCATGGACGCCTTGCCCTACGGTGAAATCCATCAAACTGTCCTGGATCAACATGGCGTAGCCAACTGCTCGGTTCAACCCACGTTGGGAGGTGCACTTCGGATTTCAGTGCAGCAACAGCGGCCCATTGCACGCGTCTGGACGCCCGACAGCGCCTTGTATCTGGATGATGCTGGCCGGTGGTTGCCTTTGTCTGATCGATACGCTGCCGAAGTGCCAGTGGTCCATGCTTCAAGCCAACAATCCGCCCAGCTGGCCATGCCCATTTTAAGGAAAATGGACACCGATCCATTTTGGAACCGCTTCATTGATCAAATCGCGGTGGACGACCAAGGTCTGGTTCAACTGCACCCTCGGTTGGGCGACCTGACCGTTCAACTTGGCCCCGCTGCCGACCTCGAAGACCAACTCGACGCTCAGCTTTCACACCTCAAGACGTTCTACGGCGCCTTGATCGAAAGTGGTGACTTGCGACAATATTCTGAACTCGACCTGCGCTACGACGGACAACTCGTCGCGCGGAAATGAACCCACCCTCCAGCCCCAACTCCATGGATTCACCTACCACCCACCAAGACATCGTCGTCGGACTCGACATTGGAACCACCAAAATCGCTTGCATTGTCGGCCAGCGAAATTCCCACGGCAAGCTCGAGGTCATCGGATATGGAAAAAGTGAATCCATCGGTGTAACACGTGGTGTTGTCGCCAACATCGAGCAAACCGTTCAATCCATCCGCACCGCAGTCGAGGCCGCCGAAAAATCAGCCAATGTCAAGATTGAGGTTGTGAACGTCGGAATTGCTGGACAGCACATCAAAAGCTTGCAACATCGCGGGCAAATCATCCGGACTGAAACGGAGGACGAAATCAGCCGTGATGATGTCCAACAGCTGATTGATGACATGAAAAAGCTGAAGGTCCTTCCAGGCGAAGAAATCCTTCACGTGCTTCCCCAAGAGTTTACCGTCGATGGCGAACCCGGAATCAAAGAACCCGTGGGGCACACAGGGGTGCGTCTTGAAGCCAACTTTCACATCATCACCGGACAGACCTCTGCGGCCAAGAACATCTACCGCTGCATCAAACGCGCTGGTCTTCAAGTGGACCAATTGATTCTCGAACCCATCGCCTCCAGCAGTTCCGTGCTGAGCGAAGAGGAAAAGGAAGCTGGCGTAGCCTTGGTCGACATTGGTGGCGGAACCACCGACATCGCCATTTTCCAAGAGGGCATCATCCGGCACACGGCCGTGATTCCGTTTGGAGGCAATGCCATCACAGATGACATCAAACAAGGGTGCGGGGTGCTCAAAAAGCACGCCGAGGCTTTGAAGAACAAATTTGGATCCGCCCTCGAGCAAGAAATGGCTCAGGACGAAATCGTGGTCATTCCCGGCCTGCCTGGGCGTGCTCCCAAAGAAGTCTCCCGTCGCAACATCGCTGGCATCATTCAGGCCCGCATGTCCGAAATCATTGAGCACGTCCACTACGAAATCAAAAACAGCGGACTTGAAGGTGAACTCATCGGCGGCATCGTTGTCACCGGTGGCGGAAGCCAGCTTCGTCATGTGCGACAGCTGTTCGAATATCTCACCACGTTGGACTGCCGCATTGGATTCCCAAATACGCACTTGGCGCAGGCCCCAGACCGCAGCCTCACCGCTCCAACCTATGCCACAGGAATCGGTTTGGTTTTGCTCGGATTCGAGGATGAAAACAAGTCAAATGGTGACCATTCCAACGATTCGATTCAAGACGAAACCCGAGAAATGCGCATTGGTCCGCGCAAGTTCCTCCAGAAAATCAAGGACTTCTTCGAAGACGAGCTTCCGGAATAAACACCGGAGGCCCCACATCCAAATTCCGTTTTCCACGAAGCGATGGTGAATGGAAATCCAAATGGCCGGCTCAAACTTGAATTCCGTCGCTTTTCTTGTCATGTACCCGTGATGTGCGGGAATGCCAGTAATTCCCGAACAACACCTCTCACCTTTTGATTGTGAAATGATGCGATTTGATGTAACCCAAAACCAAGGATCTCCAATCAAGGTCATCGGTGTCGGTGGCGGCGGCTCCAATGCCGTCAATTACATGCACCGCCAAGGCATCAACGGTGTGGACTTCATAGTCTGCAATACCGACAACCAAGCCTTGGAAGCCTCCACAGTTCCTTCGAAAATTCAACTGGGCATCACCTTGACCGCTGGTCAAGGAGCAGGCAGCATTCCGGAAACCGGAAAAAACGCGGCCATTGAAAATCTCGATGATGTGCTGGCCCACCTGAATGACAACACCACCATGGTGTTTGTGACTGCGGGAATGGGCGGTGGAACAGGGACGGGAGCCGCCCCTGTGATTGCCAAAGCTTGCAAGGACCTCGGCATCCTCACTGTGGGCATTGTCACAGTCCCCTTCAACTTTGAAGGCCGCCGGAGGGCCAATCAAGCCAGCCAAGGTTTGGAAGAAATGCGCGCCGCAGTAGACACCCTTTTGGTGATCCGCAACGACAAGTTGCGCGAGCTCTTTGGCAACCTCGCGTTGAAGCAAGCCTTCTCCAACGCCGACGAAGTGCTCTGCACAGCCGCCAAAGGCATCGCGGAAGTGATCACCTTGACAGGAGACATCAACGTGGACATGAACGATGTGAAAACCGTCATGTCCGATTCCGGTGCTGCCATCATGGGAGCCGGCGCTGCCAGCGGCGAGGGTCGAGCCATGACGGCTGTTTCGGAAGCTTTGGAATCCCCATTGCTCAACGACAGCGACATCACAGGTGCCAATTTCGTTTTGCTCAACATCACCTATGGCACGGATGAAGTGCTGATGGACGAGATTTCCGAAATCACCGACTACATCCAAGATCAGGCGGGTGCCACCGCCGAAGTCATCTGGGGATATGGCCACGATGAAAGTCTCGCAGACAAAATATGCGTCACCGTCATCGCCACAGGCTTTGAAACCAATGGCGAACTTCCAGAAGGGCCTGTTGTGAGAAACGTACTCCAACAAAATGCCCGCGAAATCACGCAGCCGTTGAATGGACCGATTTCTCAAGAAGAGTGGTCCACCCAACCTGCAACCTCCACCGAGGAGCCCCAATTGAAGTCAGAACAAGGCAGCCTCCCAGAGAACGCCACTGAAATCACTGAACCTTTGGGAAACACTTGGGTGGCAGCCGACATTACCTCTGACGTCCACTCTGGTGCCCCCAACCTTTTTGGAGAGGTGGACCAAGACCAAGCTGAAGAAGTCACCTTGATTCACAAAGAAACTGCGGAGGTCAAGTTGGACACTGAGGCAGAAATTCAACAGCCAGCTGCCCCAACCAAAGTCGGTGACTACACCGTCTTGGACTTGGATGACGATCAAGACGAAAACTTGATTCCCGAAGCCATGGAAGGGGTCTCTTTCACCAATGAACAGGTCGATGCAGTCGATCCTGCTTCAACCACGGAAGAGCCAAGCCAACCATTGCCTGCCGCTCCTGTAGCCAACGCCCAACCCGTTCCGGCACCTCGTCCTCAACCCAGGCCATCGCCCATGGCTGAGCCCAACGCGGGTTCTTCTGCATTGGCTGAAAGAAATGCCAAACGTCAAGCCAGCATTGAGGAGTACACCAAAAGGCTGCGCACTCCCAGCGGCTTAACCGATTTGGAAAATGAGCCCGCTTACAAGCGACGCAACATTCAGCTGGCTCCCACCCCTGCCAGCGACGAGTCTCAAGCCACCCGCCTCAGCATTGATGAGGAAACCGGCAGTTTGAAGACCGACAACCCTTACCTGCACGACAACGTCGACTGATCCATCCAACGTGACGCTACAAGACCGCATCAGCCATGACATGAAGGAGGCCATGAAGGCCAAAGACAAGGTCCGCCTTGCCTCCCTTCGTGACATCAAAAGCAAAATCACACTGGCTCTTTCTGAGCCTGGAAGTGGCGACTCACTCGACGATGCCTCAGTGACCAAAATCCTGTCCAAACAGCTCAAGCAAAGGGAGGACACCCTAGCCATCTATCGCGAACAAGGACGCGAAGACTTGGTGGAGGAAGAACAGGCCCAAGCCGAAGTACTCAAAGCCTATCTGCCCCAACCTATGAGCCAAGAAGAATTGGCCACCGCAGTTCACGCCTTGATCGAAGAATTGGGCGCGAGCTCCATGGCGGACATGGGCCGTGTCATGGGCACCGCTTCCGCCAGATTTGCTGGTAAAGCAGACGGAAAAGCGATTTCTGCATTGGTCCGATCTCATCTGTCCTGAATCAGAACAAACCAACTCCTGAGGCCCGCTGTGAGATGCGGGCCTTTTTTGATTCTTTTGCAATACAGTGTACCTACATTTAATGTACCTACATACATTTGATGTGTGAAACTTGAGGCCCATCTCCACCAAGACCGCTTTCAGTCCGAATACAATCGGTTGCACTTCCACATTCTGGTGGTTGCTCGTCAACTCGAACTCGTGGGAAGAAGGGTGCTCAAGCACCACGGGATTTCCCCAGCGCAATACAACGTACTCAGGATCCTCAGGGGCCAGAAAGGCCAACCCCTTGCTGTCCAGTCCTTGGCTGAACGCATGATTGATCCTTCCAGCAATGCATCACGAATCATAGACAAGCTGGAACAAAAGGGCTGGGCCAAACGTTCCATCAGTCGGCATGACCGCAGAAAGTCTGACGTTCTCATCCTGCCTGCAGGGCTCCAATTGCTCTCAGGTCTCGATGAGCCCATGTCCTCCATGTTTGGCCGGTGCATGTCCGAATTGGATTCGGATGTGGCTCTGGACATGAACAACCAACTCGCCTTGGTGCTCAATGCCACGGACGAACTCTTACAAGAACAAAACATAAACCACCAAAACAAACCCACATGAAGATGATCCTTCTCTCTGGAGCCCTGCTCCTCGCCCCTCTCTTTTCCTTCGCTGGAGGACACGACGCAGAACCTACACGTTACCCCGTAGACGCCAACGCCAGCTCAGTGACATGGGAGGGCAAAAATGTCACCCGCTCACACAACGGAGACATCCAAATCAACAACGGCATGCTGACGGTTGAAAATGGCCTCATCAGCGCTGCAACCGTCATCATTGATATGTCCAGCATCAACACTTTGGACCTCGAAGGCGGGAGCAAAAAAAGCTTGGATGGCCACCTGAAAAGCGACGATTTCTTTGGTGTCGACCAATTTCCCACCGCTCAATTTGAACTCACACAATTGAACCCCATTCGCGGGGGAGAGAATGAAGCCAATTTCATCGCCAAGGGAAAAATCACGATCAAAGGCAGGTCTGAAGATGTCTCTTTTCCTGTCATCGTCAACATGGGTGCCGAAGGCGCAAGCCTCAGCGGTACCATGACTTTGGACCGCTCTAAATTCGACGTTCAGTTCCGCAGCAAATCTTTCTTTGATGCCAATGCATTGGGGGACAAACTCATCTATGACGAGTTCACCATTGGCTTTGAACTTGTGGCCGGCAAGTGATTCAAGGCACCATTACAAAAAGCCTCTGTTGCCGTGTGCAGCGGGGGCTTTTTTTATGCTCCTGTGCGCATCAATGCAAAATCAAACGCACATCGAGGCCCCACCAACTGCCATCCAATACGCGTTGGATTTGTCGCAAATCAGAATCGCCTTGGCCCACATTCCATCTGGCAACCAAATCGCCTTGGATCAATGGCTGAATCAAAGGCCGAAGCACACCTCCTATGTGCAAGTCTGCATCCTCTCCTTCCTTGACGATGCCCAATTCCAACGCCATACCCAAGCGGTTCCAACCGTAGCGCAACGAAGAGTGCTCCAAGACCAGAACATTCCCATCAGAATCCACATTGGTCGAGGAGAACGCATTGGTCGGCAACACCTCCAAAACCAACCCTCCACCGGCACCCAAACGCCAACCTGGAGTCAATGTCACCTCAGTCCGGTACAACAGGGGGAAAGAATAAGAAGCCAAGATCCACTCCATCTGTCCCACAGCTTCAGGAGATGATGACAATTCAGGCATCCAATCGCATTCCAAATTCCAAATTCTTCGGGTTTGCTCCAGTCCAAATGCCAACTGGCCGAATTCACCCAACCTTCTGCGAATGGACACACCATAACTGCGGGTCCCGCTGAGGCCCCACCGCGCAAACAACGGGCCCTCCGAAGCCAACATGGCCTGGCCATTCCATCCCGTGCCCTCTCCTATATCAGGTCGACCAATCGACAAGGAAGTCAACAGCCGCGCATCCAGTGTCCAATCAGGTGAGCCTTGAGACAGGCCCTGAACCCATGGCACCAAACACAACCACCCAATGATGATGAGCCTCTTCATGATTTCATCCATCCAACCCAGGCCACCAAAATGACAAGCCCTGTGATGATGAGCATTCCCCAGCGCAACAGCGCATTGGGAATGAAGGGGGACCGCATTTTCCCGTACACCAAATGATTGACCTTCAAAGCCTGCTTAAACGCGGAACGATGAACCCCAAATAAGATCACTTTGAGGTCTTGCTCTCTCTCTCGCCCTTCTCTGACTCAATCCCTTCCGCCTTCAAGCCAGCTTCAAATTCCGCCGCCATATCGAAGTCTCGAAATTCAAAAACATGATAGCGATTGTCCGCTGGGTGGGTGTACCAATTGGTCCAACGCATCTCAATCGGTGTTCCAATTCGTGACATATTCCAAGGGCTTCCGATGGCCCTTGGCCGGCCATTCTCCTTCGGGATAGCCCAAATAAAACAGGCCCATGCCTTGGACACCCTCTGGGTGGCCCAATGCGGCGATGGCCTGCGGATGAGACAAAAACCCTGGCGTGGACCAATAGCCACCAATGCCATGCGCCGTACACATGAGGTGCATGTTTTGGACGCCAGCCGCCAAGGCTGCTTGATCTTCCCACAAGGGAAACCTGCCGTCGGGGGGTCATGTGCCAAACCCAATGCGACAATGGCATTGCAACGTTCACCGCGCGCCTTGATTTTTTCGGCCTTGCTCGCCATCGCTTTGTCACCAGCATTTAAGCGATAAGCCTCCGACAAAGCGCCCATCAACCGGGTGGCGGATGCGTCCATAAACACCTGGAACCTCCAAGGTTGCGTCAATCCATGATTGGGAGCCCAAGTGGCATGCAAAAGCACCTGCTCCACAATTTCTCGGTGCACTTTCCGCCCGGAAAATCGTTCAGGAGAAATGCTCCTTCTGTCCAGAATCAAGGCACTCGTATCGCTAATGCTGTGTCTCATCGGTCTTCTCCGTCCAAGTTGTCATGGTCCAACTGATCCAGCAAATACACCATGGACGTCAATGCTGCAGCCCCCAACTTCAGCTCGCGAGGGTGTACGTTTTCGTAAACATCCCGGTTGCTGTGGTGGTAGTCAAAATACCGCTGCGAGTTGGGCCGAAGGCCCACCATCAATGGACGTTTTCCCGCTGGCATTTCCTTTTTGAGGGGACCAATGTCCACCCCAGCTCCTCCCCTTCGCAAGTCCCCCACACCATAGTCATCCAATGAAGAACGCCAAGCGCGCACCTGATCAGTGGCATCGTCAGTCGCATCGATGGACCAACCCCGAGGCGCATCACCGCCTGCATCACTCTCAAGGGCGGCCACATGCCATTCGCCCTTCTCTCTGGCGCGCTGGGCATAGGTCTTGCCTCCGTTGTTTCCATTTTCTTCATTGATGAAAAGCACCACACGCAGCGTGTGCCGTGGTTGATAGCCCATCGCAACCAAGGTTCTCATGACCTCGATGCTGTGAACAATGCCCGCGCCATCATCGTGGGCCCCTTCTCCGATGTCCCAACTGTCAAGGTGACCGCCGACCACGATGTATCGATCGGGAAACTCACTGCCCTTCCATTCTGCAATCACATTGGCCTGTGCCTTGTCTTCATGCAAAACACATTCAAGCTCCAAGCCAACGCGAACGGCATTTCCCGCTTGCAGCAGTCCAGCGATTCGACGTGAGTCAACTGTGCTTAACGCCACTGCTGGAACTTGATTCACTTCATCGTCATACCGCATTCCGCCCGTGTGTGGAAACGTATCCAAAGCATGGGTCAATGAACGAACCAAAGCCGCACTGCCCCCATGCTCTGCTGCTTTCACTGCACCTTTTGACCTCTGCTCATACGCCCCACCATACGCCCCGCCTGCATTGATCATTAAGGGATCCATCGCACGGTTGAAAAATGCGATTTTCCCCTCCAACGCGTTTGGCCCCATTTCATCCAAGGGAGCAAACTCTTTGAACATCACCACCTCGCCCTCCAAAATGGAGTCGGTGCCTACACTGCCACCCAAAGCAGATACGCGCAAAGTTTCTGGTTCTCCATCATTCACCCTTAGCCAAGCCCGTTCCACCGAACCTCGCTCCCAGTGGGGAACGATGACCGTTTGCATTCTCACCTCAGGAGAACCTGCGTCGCGCAGCGTTTTGGCTCCCCACAAAATCGCGTCATCTGCTTCCGGCGAACCACTTAACCGGGCTCCAATGTCCTTGCACAAGACACGCAGGTCTTCATAACACTGTCCCTGTCCCAATATGTGCCCATGAATGTCAGCCACCATGGCACTGTCCTTCACCGACCACATGCGATGCTCAGCGACAACCTCCTGGGCTTCCACATTCACAAGGTTAATGAGCCCAATGAATGCCCCACAACCCGTCCGCAAAACCCACCTTTCCATCTGATTCTTCATGACATCCAACTTCCATTGTTTACATCAACTCCTTGACCTGTCATTCCCTTTTGACCTGCAGACATGAGCCAAAACACCGCGTCTGCCATGTCTTCCGGCAAACTCATGCGACCTGTTGGCAAGACCGCACATTGCTGTGCATGGCATTCCTCGTAGGACATGCCTTGGGCATCTGCCATCCGCTGAATGCTGTCTTTCGCCATCGCTGTCTCCACCCAGCCTGGACACAGGGCATTCACCAGTATTCCATCGGCTCCCCATTCCACAGCCAAGCTTCTCACCAATCCCAAAACGGCCGCCTTTGAGGTCACATAAGCAGATTGCTGAGGCACTCCAAATCTGGCCAAAACACTCGATGTGGCCACAGCATGGGTGATGTCTTGCCCACTGGCCACCAGATAACGCTTGGCCTCTTGCAAGGTCACATAAACACCGGTCACATTGATCCGCATGATGTCCTCCCATCTGTCCATGGACTCATCATGATCATACACATTCGAACCACCAACTCCAGCATTGGCAAACACCGCGACCAATGGAGACCTGGATAGCCCAGGGTTGCCCAACGCCTTTTGAAGGGATTGTCTCATGGCAAACCGGTCCGTCACATCACACGGCAACACCAAGTGACCTTCCCCCTGAAGAAAAACTTGAGTTTCTTCAAGGGCTTGTGCCCTTCTTCCCATCAGCAACACAGTATATCCTTCCACCGCGAAACGAATCGCTGTTGCACGCCCGATCCCCGACCCTGCGCCTGTGACCAATATCGATTTACCCATGTTGCGAAGATGGCACATACAGAAAAGAGAAAGGCCCGACTTGCGTCGGGCCTTTCCAATCTTTTTAGAACGTGAGTTCTATCTGAGAAGATTACTCTTCACACTCCGTACCGAAGGCACCGAGGAAGATCAACAAGTCAGATGTGGTGGTCTGTCCGTCGTCGTTCAAGTCCGTAGGACAAGGGTTGGCGATATCGAACATACATGAACCATCGTCGTTTGTCGCTCCCTCATCGTAGTTCGAAGCATCCGCGTAGGTACATCCCATCACGTAGTTTGCGAAGTCACAGAGGTCGTTGTTCACGACGTCAACACTGTCTGGATCCACATAGTTTGGAGCAAATGGCAAGCCACATCCTTCCGTACAAGCAGAACCGAGACCCACTTGGTAGGTACCAGGACCTCCACTTGTGTTGTTGAATGCATCACCAGTGATGCTCCAAGAAACCTCACCTGGGAATGATCCGTCAGTCACGATCAAAGTGTAGCAACCTGCTTCAGGTGCACAAACCGCATCCGTATCGAAATCACCGTTGTTCTCCGAAGACAGCAAGTCTCCAGAAGCGACCAAGTCACCAGCTGCATTGTAGAAGCTGTAAGTGGCACCGTTCCATCCGTCGCCGAAGCTGTCGAACATGTTGAATTCGATGAATGCACCGAAGCAGCATGAACCGTCATCCACAGAAGCGAATGGGTTGTAGTTCACAGCATCGCTGTTGGTGCAACCCAAGCAACCGTAGTCACAGAGTGTGTTGTCAGCGAAATCAACTGGTCCATCGTAGTTACATGCCGTAGAGTCAGCACAACCCGTTGAAGGAGCTGGAGCACATGTAATCGCCATAGAGATGAAGTAAGGCGAACCGCTCACGCAGCTCACAGAGCCATCAGAAACGAAGGACACCGTCACTGAATCTGTACCAATCACGAGGCCATCATCGGCGTCAACATCACTGTTGTAGAGGTTGGCACCAGTGGCAGCATCGTCAATAACGAACTCATCCCAACCTTGCTCGATGGCCGTTCCAGCCAAGTCGATCACGATGGTTCCACCGTTGGGGTTCACCAACGTGAAGTCCCATGTCTCGTTGCTGTCATAGCAGTACTCCCAAGTCTCAGTATCACAATCCAAGCAGCTTGTGAAGTCACATGGGTCATTCACATCGTCCACGTTAGCAAGCTCGTTGTAGTTGCAAGCCTGAGCATCCTGACAACCGTAAACCACTTCTTCACAAGTGATGCTGAGGTCGAATGGTCCACCCAGTGAACCAGAACCGGCAGACACCAAGATGGCGTAGTTGTTCGCGTTTCCATCAGAGATGAACTGGAAGGTCTCACCTTCGTCGCAAGCCTCGTTGCTGATGAGGGTGTTGTCACCTTCATTCCAGCACAGCAAGCTGGAGCAAGTACCCGTTCCACCGAAGATGGAGAAGGACTGCTCAATCGTAGCACCAGCTGGCAAGTTGAATGGACTGGCATCCAAAGTCACTGTCGTGCTCTCTGAAGCTCCGAATTCTCCACCGGTAGCCAATTCTCCGTCAGGACCAGACAAGGTGTAGGATCCGTTTCCATAAGTGCAGCACATGCCGTCACCGAATGAGTCAAGCATTGTGAAGGTGTAAGTGCCTGGAGGCACACAAGTGCTGAGTGAGTTTGGACCAAAGTCAATGCCACCTGCCCAAACAATTTCATTTGCAGCGTTGGTCAGCTGATAGCTGTTCTCACCTGGGTAGTTGTCAGAGTTGATCTGAAGGTCCAAGCATACTGTTGGGTCGGTTGAGCAACCACCGCTGCACAAATCAGATGTGCTGCCGTCTGTGGAAATCACATTGGCTGTGATGCCATCCAACTCAGAGCCTTCGTTGGTGAAGTAAACGGTGTAATCTCCACCGTCCAAACCGTAGTAGTAATCATTGAATACCGTTGGGAACAATTCACCAGCTGGGATGCTCACCACTGTGTCTCCGTTGTATACAATCACAGCACTGATGTTCTGGTAGTTGTCAACGTTCAAGCTGTTCACCTCAAGGGTGGCATCTGGAGCGTCCACTTCTTGGAACACCTCAAACTCAGTGTTCACTGTTGAACCACATGTGCTGATGGTCACCAATTGCTCGGTAGCCGCATTGTCGAAGGTGTACCAAACACCTGCACCACTGCCGCCACAAGCGTTGTCACCACCCACAGATGTTGCTCCACCTGTGTTGCCCATCGCAGTCTCACCACAAGCAATCGCGACTGCATTGCTGCAGCTGTCGTTGGGCTGAACCACACCGATATAGAGGCAACCAGAGTTGACGGTAGCATCCTCGTTGTAGTTAGAAGCCGTTGCATCTGTACATCCTTGAACTTCAGCTGCAACACTGATGCTGTAAGTACCGCAATCCTCTGTTTGGGTGGTCCAAATGAACACGTAGTAGTTCAGGTCATCAGCAGGCTGAGACACTGAAGCCACAACTGGACCTTCGTCTTCGGTCGAGAACCATTGGTTCATCTCCTCTTGGACAGCACCAGCAACAACACCTGAAGAAAGGTCATTCAAATCTGTGCAGTCCTCTCCGCTGTATACAGCGTAACCAACAGCACCGTCACCAGTGGCATCGATTGTCAAGTTGTAGAGGTTGTAAGCTGAATCAACCTCCAACTGGTACCAAACACCATATGCCGTAGCAAATGTGCTCAAGCCACCCATACCGAAGTCCTCATCAGGACCACTGCAGCAGAGGCTTCCGTCATAGTTACCTCCATCAACCAATGGCAAAGTCACGTCACAAAGGTTGTCGTTGATTGGGAAGCCAGCTGGGCAAGATGCACAAGTGGCCTCGATGACGATGCCCGTTTGTGTCGTCGTGCTGCTGTATGTACCCACACGCACCAAGTAGTTGTTTCCTTGCTCAGCGTTGATGCTCACAATCGAGTTGAACGTACCTGTTGTACCAAATCCACAACCTGCGACACCTGAGTCATCGTTGGTCGCAATGGCCGTGAGTGATCCGTCTGTGTTCACAGCGAAAACAATCACATCTGTATCGGTCACACCATTGTCTGCATCTGCAGACGCGCATGTGCTGAAGGTCACTTGGTAATCCTGGTCAGCGTTGAACTCATACCAAATGGCACCATTGTTCGAAATGGCATTGCCAAGGACCGATGTTCCATTGTACTCGTCTCCGTTTGAATTCTCCAGTGAACCTGTCAAAATCAAGTCACAAGCAATCGCCTGCGCTGTCTCTGGAGTGTCGTTGGCTGGTGGGAACTCACATGTACCATCGTTCACAGAAGCTGAGATGTTGTAGTTGTTCGCCAGAGGGTCGTCACAACCAGCAAACGCGCAATCCGTAAACTCGAGGCCACCGAAAGCAACTGGATAACCATCGGTTGGTCCGTATGTCAGAGGCGCATAGATGTTGCCTTGGTTGTCAGCGATGCCCCAACCTTCAGTGGTGAAGATTGCGCCTGTGCTGAATGTGTAACAACCAATGTCCAAACAATTCACCAAGGTCTCGGTGGTTGCACCGGGATCCATGGTTCCTGTGTAGGTGGTATCGCCGGTCTCTTCATTGACCAAGTACCAATCGTTGCCTGGGCTCCAACCTGAACCGAAGTCATCTTGAAGGGTGATGTAAAGGCCGAGTTGACCGTTGTCACAAACCACACATGAGTTGTCGTCAATGGTAGCGTCAGCATTGTAGTTGATCGCAGCAGGGAGAGTACAACCGCTAATGCAATCGCCCTCTGATGCTCCAAAACCGATATCGTAAGCACCCAAACCGCCGGTGTGAAGAACGTTTCCAGAGAAGTCCATAATGGTCCAAGTCGGAATTCCATTAGGTGAACCACCCGCACCAGAGAAGCTCAAGCAAGCATCGTTGGCAACGCAGAACTCGTAATATCCATCCACTGGGCTGGTCTCATAGTCCGGAGTGTAGCTGCCGTCTTCGAGCAAACCTGCAGCCAACACAACTTCACCTGTTGCCAAGTCCGTGATGGTGGCAGCATTGTTGCCCCAGAACAGGAAAATGTCATGGTTCAGGTAAAGGATGTAAGATGTGCTGTCCGCAGACCCAACACAACCAGGCAAAAAGCATGAACCATCGTCAGCAGTGGCGTCAGCGTCGTAGTTGAAAGCTGTTGCATCCATGCAACCGCAGGCTACGCCAGGTCCAGCCACACCGAACACACCAAAACCGTCATTGTTGGTTTGATCATAAAGGATCTCACCTGTGTTGTAGTCGAGGATTTGCCACTCCTTCTCGCCTGGGAAACTTCCACCAGCAACGTCCAAGGTGTAGCAATCTGTCGTGGACAAGCAGAAGAAGTCATATCCCTGCTCGTCTTCAGTCACGGTGAATTGTGAATTGTCGAGGCTACCGGAAGCCACAACCGTTCCCGTCGCATCAGAGAGGGTGTAGGTTGTTCCATCCCAGCCGTCACCAAAAGTGTCGTACATCATGAACTGCACCAAGGTTTGTCCATCAGGACAGCTTGGGAAGACACAGCTTCCATCGTCCACAGTGGCCGCGCCATCGTAGTTCAAAGCCGTGTTGTCTGTACAACCGCATGTTTCAGCAGTCTCGCCGTAGTAAAAGCTAACAGATCCTCCGTCGGCATCCGCCGCGATCAAAGTCCCGTCATAAGCACTCACCAATGAGACAGCAATCTCACCAACAAAGCTTCCGCCTCCAGACGTGAGCTCGTAGCAACCGCCCAAAGGCATACAAATGGTGTCGATACCCAGAGCAGGTCCACCTACAGCTCCACCGTTGCCGGCGAAAGAGTCGTCCAAGTTTCCTGTAGCCACCAATTCACCATTGTTAAACAAGGAATAAGTGTTGCCGTTCCATCCGTCTCCATATGTGTCCGTCATCTCGACAAACACCATGGTCTCACCCGCGTCTGGGCAAGTGTCATAGAAACAAGAGCCATCGTCTTCAGTGGCTGCGTCATTGTAGTTCAACGCGGCAGAGTCCGTGCAACCAGGGGTCGCCGAAGTGAGTGAGAACGACCATGTCTCCACACATTCGTTACCGAAGCCACAACCTGCAACCGCACCAGAACAAGTTCCTGTGCAATTCAAGCTTCCGCCATCGACTGAGAAGCCATTTCCACCATCGCCGAAGGTGTCGTTCATGGATACGGTGTAGTCACCGGCGCCATACGTGGACACGTCGAATGGTGTAGAAGAGTTAGCGCCTCCAGGGAAAACCACCGTGTTGTCGGTCGACTCGAAGATGGTGTCTCCGTTAAAGGTGACGATACATAAGGACAGTTCGTCGGGATAAGCATCCGATTCGAACGAAATGGTCTGTGCTTGCACAGACGAAAAGAGGGCAAGGGCGAACACGCCAAGTGCACCTCGGAGAATGGTAGTTCTCAGGTTCATGATTAAGGTTTTTTCCAATTGCTCGACCAATATAGCGGAAACCATGTCGAATCTGTGTGGTCCCACCCTTAGAAATGCCCGAAAAAAAAAAGGGCGGCCCTGATTTACAAGGGACTCATGTCTATGATTATCGTGGGCTAAAATCTAAAAAGGCCCCAGATTCTATCATCTGGAGCCTTTTTAAGCTTCGGCAATCGCCGGAAAGTAATTTGTAGACGTGCTTCTGATCCTCTGGAATCACTCGTCACAAGGGTCACCAAAGCTGATCAAGAACTCCAAAAGGTCCGCAGTTGTGGTCGCACCATCCTGATTCAAGTCTGTCGGACAAGGGCTTTGAAGCGTAAACTCGCAAGTGCCGTTGTCTTGAACTGCGTCTATGCTGTAGTTCTCAGCAATGTCATAGGTGCAGCCCCCACAACCTTCAAATACACACTCTTCCAATACTGTGATGTTCGCTTCTGGATTGAAGTTACACGCCACGGCAACGGTACATCCTGAGACACAATTCGACTCCCCCACCTCGAAGTACACCGCATTGCTCGGAGCTCCGCCGGAAGTGATTCCACTGGAGGCGCCCAGCAAAGTCCACCCCACTTCAACCGGAATGACACCACTGCTGACTTCAATGTAGTAGCACCCATCAGCGAGACAGAACTCATCGGTAGCGCTGGTTCCCTCCGGCGTCACCGTAAATCCAACGCTGGGCAAACCTCCCTGCTGAATCAAAAGTCCATCCACAGTATACAAGCTGTATTGTGCACCATTCCAACCATCACCAAAATCGTCGGTCATGAGCAAATTCACGCAATTCGCATAGCAACATGTGCCATCTGAAATCACCGCAGTCTCGTCATAATTGCAAGCCTCGCTGTCTGTACATCCCGCGCAGCTCAAGTAATCACAAGATCCGTTGTCCGCGGTGGCTGTCGCATCGTAGTTGCACGCCCCAGCATCCACACATCCGCAGACCACACCACCCAATGAGAAGTTGACTGACCCAATGGCGCCACTGCTCACTTCACCATCAGGGGTTGACAATGACCAGCTGATTTCCTCATCGAAATCACCTCCACCCACGGCCAAGCTATAACAGCCTTCTACCAGGCAGAACGTATCGAAGCCTTCATCACCACCGAGGAAATTGTCGACGTCCAGAATGAACAGCGCACTGTCCAGGCTGCCACTGAGAAGGGTGTCCCCAGAAGCATCCATCAAAAAGTACTCCGCCCCATTCCAACCGTCACCAAAGCTGTCAAACATGTCCAGCTTCAGAGGAATTCCATCTTCAAACCCAACTGGGCAGGCACAACCAAAGAAGTCACATGAGCCATCCTCAATGTTCGCCGAAGGGTCAAAGTTGCAGGCCACATCATTGGTACACCCCTCCACAGCGGGAGCGCAGGAAAGTGAAATCTCCACCGTTCCATTGTCATCGGTGATGGGGTCTCCATCGGTGTCTTCTGCTGACACGTATGCGTAATAATGACGACCTGGCTCAGAAATGAACTGGACCCAAGCGTCATTCTGATCGAAGAAACCACAGTTGATGAAGTCAGACTCTTCAGAAGCGTACACCCCGTCTTCCACAGTCAGAACACATTCAAACAAGGCGGGAATTCCTCCAGCGCACACCGCATCACTGACATACAGGTTCAGTTTCGAATCAATGTTGGAGCCGCACAGGCTCAACGTGTGCAAGTCCCCTGTTCCTTCAAATGTGTACCAGATTCCAGGTCCAGGAACAGGATCACAACCGTTGATCAAGTTGGGGGCGCCCAAGTTGGTGGAACCACCCGTTGAGCCCGTAGCCGGAATTCCACACTCCAGATCCATAGCGGATCCGCAGGTATTGTTCACAGGAACCACATCCATGTAGTTGCAGGTTCCATCGTCCATGGTGGCCGTTGGATCATAGTTTGGTGCCACAGGGTCCATGCAACCGAGGTAAACTCCGTTGGTCAGGAACTGGTACTGCCCACATTCCTCTGGATCGGTAGTGAAGACATAGAACAGGTAGTCCGTGTTGGATTGCAGCACTGTGAATTGGCTGATCTCTCCCGCACATTGCTCAGACACCAAACATCCCACTTGGGCTTCAAGGTCTCCACATTCGCCCACATCGAAAATGGCCAGACCAATGTTGGCCGCACTGAGGTTCAACAGGTCAAAGAAGAAGGTCTCGTAATCACCGCTATTAAATGTATACCAGACCCCGTAGCTGGTTTGGAATCCTGCCAAAAAGCTCACGTCGACGTTGTCCGGGCTGGAGCAACAAACAGAACCCACGTCAGGCACTCCATTTTGCAGACCCAAGGCATTGGAGCAATCGTCGTTGATTGGCGCTCCACTGCTGCAATCCACACATTCCACAGAAAGCAAGAACTCATCACCGCTGGTGAATTGGCTGAAACGCGTCACATGGATGTAGTAATCTACTCCTTGCTCCACATTAAAAGCGACTTCACTCATGAAGCCTTCTGAGCAACCGTCGTCATTGCCGCCCAAGCATTCTAAGTCGTCGAGGTTGCCATCGACAGCCTTGAAGACAAACACCTGAGAGTCAAACAATGGGTTGCCTGCTGGATTGAAAGCGTCCGTTCCACAAGTGCTGACCACCATCTGCTGGTCGGACTGGGAATTGAACACGTACCAAACCCCAGCCGCATTGATGTCTTGGCCGGAGCACGTCGTGCCCACCAGGCCCTCTCCATCCACTGCATAAGTCAGTGAACCTGCAATCTGAGCACCACACTGAACTGCTTGAGCGCTGTAAGCGTAGTTGTTGGCTGGGGGACACTCACATGAACCATCATCCAGTGTTGCACTGGGGTTGTAGTTCAAGCAGAAGGGGTCCGTACAACCCTGGAAGGTGCATTGCTCTGTTTCACCCACATCCAGTCCGTAACTGGACACTTCGTCAGAACCCGTTCCATAGAAGTTGCCGACCACATCCTCGAGGTACCAACCGATGTCATCTGAGTCGTCTCCTGGGGTGATGTCAAAAAAGTAACATCCCGGCTCAAGGCAGACCAAGTCTGTTCCTGCGGTTTGACCATCGCCGATGCTGGCATTGTCCAACGTTCCCGTCGCAGCAATGTCTCCGTCGGTTTCAGAGATGTAGTACACGCCGCCATTCCAACCGTCGCCAAACGAATCGGTCATGCGCACCTCCAAAATCAACTCTCCCGCTGAGCAGTAGACGCAGGTTCCATCGTCGATGGAGGCCGAGGGTTGGAAGTTGGTTGCGTTAAAGTCGGTACATCCGTAACAAGAGAAGTTGCAGAACCCACTGTCGTAGACTGCGTTGGGGCTGAAGTTACAGGCCGTTGGGTCCGTACATCCCACGGGGCAACTCACGTCGCCCAACGTGATTCGGTCGGCTCCACTGATCAGCTGATCTCCAAATTCCGCCTCATCCAATGAACCGGAATAGACCACGGTTCCATCAAAAGTGGAGAACACATAAATGCCGTTGTTCCATCCATCCTGGAAGCTGTCGAACATTTCAAAGTTGTAACAACCTTCAGGAAGGCAGACCGCATGCGTGCCGGCACCACCGAAGTCGACCACCGTATTGGTCTCCATGTTTCGGATGTTCCAACTGATCTCTCCATCCCAACTTCCGCCGCCCACTTCGAGGAAGAAGAAGTACTCCTCATAACAACATGTCCCGTCGTCATAGATGGCATCACCATCGTAATTCACGGCTCCACTCTCGGTGCATCCATAGCAATCGAAGTCACAAATGCCGTTAGAGATCGTGGCTGTTTGATCGTAGTTGCAGGCCGTTGGGTCCGTGCAACCTTGACAAGACAGGTACTCGCAGCTTCCGTCATTGAAGTTGGCCGTGGGGTCATAGTTACATGCACCCTCAGTGGTGCAACCTGTGTTGAGACACTCGGGGTCACCCACGAAAAAGAACTCCTCGATGATGCCTCCAGGGATGCCCGGGCCACCCTCCAGAATCACTTGTCCATTTCGGATGATTTCCCAAGAAGCCTCCACAGCCAAGTTGTCGAACTCCAATTGAAGGACGTAGCAGTCTTCTGCAAGGCAGACGTCCAAATCCACAGAAGCTCCGTCCGTGAACTCAACACTGCCATATTCCAATCCTGACAAATTCCCTACCGTTGCGCTTCCGATGTTCCCTTGACCATCGACCCACCCATTGGAGAACGCGTCGTACAAACGAATGGTCACGCAAGCGTCAAAACAGCAACTCCCGTCATCAAAACCAGCTTCAGAATCATAGTTGCACGCGCTTTCGTCCATGCAACCCGGAATGCCGTCGAGTTCTGTGAGGGTAAAGTTGAACGCCGCAGCTGGCCCCAGCGGTCAGTTCTCCAGAACAGTTGCCTCCACAGATGAAGGGCAAGCTTGTGGTGTTGACCTCAAAGCTCACGCCACCGTCTCCACCCCCATCCAGTAGAATGATGGTGTAGTTGCCCTGACCGTATTCGCTCAAGTCAATGGTGTAGGTCTGGTTGAATCCGTTCGTTGGCCAAATGCCACCTTCACTGATGTTGACGATTTGACCATCGGTCAAGCTCGTTACAGCCACACCATACTGGGGTGGCATAGAAGTCTGAGAAGAGGGGTAATGGACTGCGCCCTCACGCCAAAGGAGAGGAAGAGAGCAGCAGAAAGGAACGACCACGCCAAGGGTGGCGCGACAAGGAAAGCGGAGCATCATGGAGTCAGCGGTTGCTAATTCGGTTCGACATCAGGAAGCAACGTTGGTCGCTACTTTACACCTTTTTGCCTTCTCGGAAAGATAAGCACAAACATCAGGATGGACAAACTTCTCTTCCGAAGGAGAAAAGTCGCTCAATGGCACAATAAACCATATCAAGCGATTCTATTCACTGCTGAAGCCCAAATTGAGCGAATCGAAATTCAGTCAAGACCCACATGGCAGAATGCCAACTTTCGTCGAAAGACTTCACCAACCACCCCGCTTCAGATTCTGCATCCCCTACCGTAGCAGCCAAGGGGTCCACCACTTCCGTTTGGTCGGTCACCAGTCCAGCCTTCCTCATGGCCCAGAATTCCGATGTACGCGTGGCTTCCCAGCCTTCGGCCTTGGGCTGCCGCCAAAGCACTTGATGGCGGTCAAACCAATCGATTCCCCGCGACTCGCCTTGTCGCCTCACAAAGGCCACCAATTTGTCGATGCTGCACCCCGTTGCCCCGGCTTGCCGCTCATCCATGCCGACAACCAGAACTCGATTGTACAGCACTGTGCCCGCCGCATGCAATGCTGATCCATGCGCAGACCAATTGGACAAAAAGGCCTTCAAGTCTTCCATGAGCAACTCCTGCTCTTGAGGAAGCAAATCGCGATCCGCTGTGTGCACCCACAAGCGTGAATGCCCGGGTAGGTCATCGAACTTCATGCCTGAAAATTAACGCCGGGCGCCCAACCGCTCGCACATGGATACCGCCTCTGCCTTTCAACCTGGAGCCCATGTGCTCCGCATCATGCCATCAGCCAGAAGCCGTGCTGCTTGCCCAATGCGTCAGGTGCCACGTGGTGGCAGCGTCTCCCAAAGCTGTCAGCTCTAAAGTAGGATAGCGAGGATGGGTCGCCTTTTGGCGCCTGCCCTAGGGCGCAGCTTCGCCCACTGACTGTCCAGCCAAAGCGCGCTCGCGCAACCACGGCAGAAGAACCAGCAGCAAAGAAGGCAACGGCGATTGCAAAAAGCCCAAGACTTCCCTGGCCACACTGTACCCGGCGTCTGTTTCACCGGCCTGACCGTCAACCAGCCAGAAACAACGCCGTCACCAGCTCCGGAGGCCGCATAAATGACCATGAGCAGCTTCCATCGCCCTCCCACGCCTGCCGCCCTCAAAAACAAAGCGCATCCAACACAAAAAAGCCCAAGCACTATCGACCGCCATCAGCCCCCACTTCGCTCGCACCCATCTCCGTCCGGCCCCAGCCCATGGAACACCTCGTACGTATCGCGGGTAGCATAAAAATTGCGCTGTTGGTCCGGCATTACGGCGCATATCCGATCCCACCACTCCTTCCGCGTTTCAGTCCATGCATTCAACCTGCGTCTCCCGTTGCACATCGGCTACGTTGACCGTAGCTCGTAGAAATCCAGAATAGCGGTTGCACCACATTTTGCCAGATAGTGGTTCAGCTTGACCTTCAGCGTCCTCCTGGACGTAGCCAAAGCCCGACCATGCATCGCCAACACCGCATTAGCCACCATGGCCGATGCCCAATGGCAGACACTCCTTGCCTTGATCCCTTTGCATGCCTCTGAACTGGCTCTCGGAGGCTGCCTTCGGACCGCTAAAGCGCACGGACCATAGGTACCACAGCCAGAAGATGAAACCCATAAATCAGCACGGTCCAGGTGTAGTCATGGTTGAATTTGAGCCATTGCACCAGGTCGGTTGATATTGGATGATCGCCAAACTCACCACCCTGACCATAGATTGGCCGTATGAATGGCAAGAGAATGCCCGCAAGGGATATACCACATTTTCCGGACGCCACGTCCCTGGAAATGCCACTACATGAAAATCGCGAACAAGGCGAACAACACCAGCCCGTCACAAGGGGCCCCGATCTGCAACAGCCCAACACTCGCTCATTGGCGATCCCTATTTGCCACCTGCAATCCGCACTAGAGCTCACCTCGTAAAGACCGGAACCCAGTAATCGCAGAACGACCTCTGCAGTACACCATTCACAGGTGAGTGACCATCCCAGGAATCAAATACTCATCTCAGGAGTGTTTGGTCCTTTAAGCCAGTATTGATACAGGACGTACCACAACAGGTACCCCACGAAACCAAAACTGAGAAACCGCGTAACGCTGTCGTTCACCTTGCTGCGCTTAGGCGCACTCTATCGCCAATCCTTCACGACGCCTGCGAATTCCCAAAACACCTATGCCCATTCCCCTGCAATCAGAAAACCCAATCCTCCATCAATGGGAATACATCCATTTGGGTCACTCGGCTGAACACCATTTGAAGAAACCCCTTGGGTGTTGTTTTCCCAGAATTCCGTGCAAGGCGTTTGTCCTGCGCCAGCATTATTCCACAAACATTCGCACCAGCCAAATTGCAATCAGAAGGCTGCAAGATTGGCCTCCACAAGTGGCCAAGTCACCACAAAAAGCACAAGTACAATCGAAACAACAATCAGCAGGTTGACCCTGGGCCATGAGAACTTCTCCCATTGGAAGGAAAAAACACAAAAAGCAGAGACGAAGAAGGTTCGTACGCATGCTCTAAAAGTACGCCATGGTCAGCAAAACGACGATTCCCCCGAAGAAGAAATATCTTTGTAACAACGCACAGCAGATGTCATCACCGAGAGAAGCAACGACCAACAACAGCATCAAGCAACTGAGGCTGGCCTTGAAGGTGGCGGCGAAAAACTGGCTGCTTCTGTTGTTGTTGCCCGCCATGGCATACGGTTACGCGCGGTTTGTCACCCACCAACAGCTCGACCAATATGGCGCTCGGGCAGAGGTGTTGCTGGAGCAAAAGGACGAATACGACAAGGCCCGTGAGCTGATGGAGGGCATGGTCAGCCGTCGATTTCAAAGGCAAGGCCCCGACATCGCCAACCAAGTCCGGATTCTCAAAAGCCGCGATTTGGTCGAGCAAAGCTGTTTCCGACCTCAATCACAACGTCACTTATTTCCTTGTTGGACGTGTGAGGGCGCTTCCAGTGGGGGGACTCAGCGGGGTCACAGTTGAAGCTTTTCCCGAGCAATTCAGCGCTGCTGCTCTTGGGGCAGACTTTGACCTAGAGGTGATCGACGACAAAAAATTCGTCCTTTCGGCCCTCTTCAAAGACGGTCGCACCTACAGCCAAGAGCATGTATTTGGATCCCCTCTTCAAACGAGAGACTTCAAGGTCACCATCCAAAAAGCCGAAGACGGAAAAGGCACCATTGGCCAGGCCATTGCTCAAGGGCAAAGGTTTCAAGTCCGCACAGACGATCAAATCATCAGCTCCTACCGAAGCGCTCTCAGCGTGACTGGCGTTGGACAGACCAGCATCTTGAAGATGCAGATCAACAACATTCGGCAAGAGCGGGCCACCGAATTCCTTGACGCGTTGTCCACCCGGTACATCGAATACTCGACTGCTGCGCGAAAGGAAATCAACGCAAAAACAGACGAGTTCATTGAGCTTCAACTGCTCAAAATCGAAGCCAACGTCGACAGCCTTCAAGACATCATTGATCAGCAACGTCAGGAAGCCGAAGTGCTGGACCTGTCTCGAAACGAACAAGCCTATTTCCAGGAGTTGATTCAACTGGAAACCCAGCAAGAGGAGCTGCGGCTGAGTCTGCGAAGCCTGAGCGCTCTGGAAGGCTACCTCGCCCGCGGTGTCGAGAACACCAGCATTCCACCGAGTACATTTTTAACCTCAGACGCCGTCGCTTCAGAGCAGGTCGGACAACTTTATGACTTGCAACTGCAACGGACACAAATGCTGCTCGATGTCACGCCAAGCAGCTTTCAAGTCAAACGGTTGGACTCTTTGATTTCCACCACGCGGTTCAGTTTGTTTGACTACATCGCATCCACACGTGTGGCGTTGGAAGAAGAAGAGTCCACACTTGCCGGAAGGATTCAAACCATTGAATCCAAATTGTTTCGGTTGCCCAAGAGCGAGCGAGAAATCCTGGCCATTGAGAGAAGGTTGACCATCAGCGACAAATTCTATGGCTACCTGCTGGAGCAACGTGCAACCAACCTCATCGCCAGGGCAGCCATCACATCGAACGCCAGCATCATTGAAGCTGCGCGAGGGATTGGCATCACAGGACCAGACAAGCCCAAGACCATTCGCAACTATACACTTTTTGGTTTGGCCGTGGCCATAGGCCTGGCCGTTCTCCGGCTTCTTTTGTTTGAACGCATTGAAAGCGTCAACGAACTCAAAGAGGCGACCTCCCTTCCCGTGAGTGGTGGCGTCCCCCGTTACGAAGACATCAGCGACAAGGAATACGTACTGGTGGCCAGCAAGAGTCCTAGGCACCCCACCACAGAAGCATTCAGGGGGTTGAGAACCAACCTTCAATACTTGCTCAACCGAGAAGGTCAGAACACCATATTGGTGAGCAGCATGCACCCTGGTGAAGGAAAAACCTTCACGGCCACCAACATGGCAGCCCTTCTGGCCCAAGCCGGGAAACGCACCCTTTTGATTGACTTCGACCTGCACAAACCACGGGTACACAAAGCCGTCAACCTGGAGCGCGGAGTGGGACTGAGTGGCTACTTGATCGGAAAAATGCCGTGGATGATGGCCAAGCAAGAGACCGACATCCCAGGGTTAGACGTCCTCACTTCTGGCCCTGTTCCGCCGAATGCTTCGGAACTGGTGCTCTCCGAACGCACGGATGAGATGATTGCTGAGGCCAGAAAGCACTACGACTATGTGGTCATCGACACCCCTCCCATTCTGCTCATCACGGACGCCTTGGTCTTGATGAAGCATGTCGACCGGGCACTGCTTGTGACCAATGTAAAGCGAGCCAACGTCCGAGGCATGCGTCAACTGGAAGACCTTTTGGGGCAGAACAACATTGAGCACGTGAGCATGGTGCTCAACGGCATCGTCCCCACACGCTGGCGCTATTATGCTTCCAAGTATGCTTACCAGTACCTCTATGGCTATGGCTACGGAGGCTATGGAAGCTACACCGGGTATGGCGGCTACGGATATGGCGACAATGCCTACGGCGACGGCGAGGACGACCTATCCACCTGAACCATGTGCGGCATCACTGGCTCCCACGGAAAAGCAGATGGGGCTGCATGGGCCCAAACCCAGCGCATGACAGCTGCCCTAGCTCACCGCGGGCCTGATGCAGAAGGACATTGGACAGATGACAACCACGTCGTTCTTGGCCACCGTCGGCTGAGCATCCTCGACACATCACAAGGGGCCAACCAGCCCATGACCAGCTGCTGCGGGCGTTACATTTTGGCCTTCAACGGAGAAGTCTACAACTACCAAGAACTCAAGCAAGAGCTCGACTACCCCTTCCAAACCACGGGCGACAGTGAAGTTGTGCTCGCCGCATTCAAATCTTGGGGGAAGGCCGCACTGCAGCGTTTTAACGGCATGTTTGCCATCGCCCTTTGGGACACCCAAGAAGAAACGCTTTTGCTCGCTCGCGACCGCATGGGCATCAAGCCCCTCTACGTGCACCAAGATTCAACAGGGCTGCTTTGGGCGAGTGAAATTCGGGCTCTGCTTGCCTCCGGGCGGGTCAAGAGACAGCTCAACAGGTCCGGGCTGGTCGATTTCCTAAGGTACCAAACCGTCCATGGCCCTGACACCTTGATTGAAGGGGTGCGCATGTTGCCAGCAGGACACTTGCTCATGGCCGACGACAGCGAAGTGGTGACCGAATGCTGGTGGGACGCTGCATCTGCATCCCATTCGATCGCGGAACTGGGGGAGCCTTGGACCTATCGCAAGGGACCCGCTTCGGAACGCGTGCGCTCCATTCTGATGGACAGTGTGGATTTGAGGATGCGATCAGACGTTCCTTTTGGTGCTTTTTTGTCTGGCGGCATTGACTCCAGCGCTGTGGTCGCCCTGATGTCGGAGGTGGGACAGCAACCAGTCTCTACGTTCAACATTGCCTTTCATGAAGACGAGTTTGACGAGAGCCAATATGCCCGCCTCATCGCCAAGAAATACGGCACGGACCATCACGAAATCCGGCTCTCAGCCGATGACTTTTTAGCCGCCGTCCCCGATGCCCTGGCCGGAACAGATCACCCCAGCGGTGACGGACCCAACACCTTTGTGGTTTCTCAAGCCACCAAGAATGCGGGCATCACGGTGGCATTGAGTGGCCTGGGAGGTGATGAGCTCTTTGCGGGGTACCCCGTGTTTCGGAGGACACTGAACCTCATGGAAAAACAGTGGGCCATGTCCTGGCCCCGAGGCTTGCGTCGGTTGGCAGGTCAAGCTTACCGCTCCATCAAACCCGGGGTGGCCTCTGACAAATTCGCGACCCTCCTCACTGGAGCAGCTTTGGACCCTGCCTCGACCTATCCCATTTCCCGTCGGGTCTTGCTCGAACCTGACGTTCGGGACCTGACCAACATTTCCCACACCAGCGACAGTGTGGCCCGCTGGTGCCGCGAGAATTTGGACACCTCTCCCGCACTGGACCTGCCGGTGTTGAGTCGAATCGGACTGGCTGAGATGCACACCTACATGCAGCATGTGCTCCTGAGAGACACCGACCAAATGTCCATGGCCCATGCCTTGGAGGTCCGCGTGCCCTTTTTGGACCATCGATTGGTGGAAACAGCCTTGGCCATTCAGGATTCCGTCAAGTACCCGCACACCCCGAAAGCCCTGTTGACCGCGGCCTTGGGTGACCTTTTACCCTCGGAAATCGTAAACCGCCCCAAAATGGGATTCACCCTTCCTTGGGAAATGTGGATGAGGGGACCATTGAAAGCCATTTGCCGCGAAGGGCTGGACACATTGATCGAAAGAGAGGCATTGAACGAGGATGCGGTCAATCGCCTTTGGGATGGTTTTGAGAATGGCACCGTGACGTGGTCGCGCATTTGGACCTTGGTTTCGTTGGGACAGTGGATCAGAAGACATGACCTCCACTAAAGCAAAAGACCGCCATCGCCCACGCATTTTGGTGGCCTTGGACTGGTACCTCCCAGCCTATCGCGCTGGCGGCCCCATTCGCAGCATTTCCAATTTGATCGCCACCCTGGGCGACGAATTCGATTTTAGGGTGATCTGCGGAAACCAAGATTTGGGCCAAAAAGAACCCCTTCCTGTGGAGACCAGCATCTGGCACACGGTTGGCAAGGCCCAAGTCATGTACTGGCCTCAGTCCCATTGGACAGCAACCCATTGGCAAACGTTGCTTTTGGACCTGCAGCCCGATAGGCTGTACATCAACAGTTTGTACAGCGGACCTTTTGCCCGGCTCCCTTTGAAAGTGGCCAAAACCTTGGCCATTCCCACAACGCTTGCCCCTCGCGGAATGTTGGGCGCAGGAGCCTTGTCCATCAAGCCTCTGCGCAAAAAAGCATGGCTTTGGCTCCAAAGGGCCACTGGCCACCTCGAGCACATCACTTGGCACGCCAGCACCCAACAAGAGGCCCAAGAAATTCAACGCTGGTTTCCCAGGGCGAACATCCACATCGCACTCAACCTCCCTGTCCCCTTTTCCCCTCTTCAACCCTCAGAGACAGGCGGTGGGATTCATTTGTTGAGCGTTGGCCGGGTGCACCCCATCAAGAACTATCGATTCGGTCTCGAATTGGCCCAAAAACTATCCGATCAAGGCCATGACGTGACGTACCGCATTGTAGGCCCAATTGAAGATGAAGCCGAAGCCCACCATCTCAACGCCCACAGCCAAGGAGTGAAACTGGAATGGATGGGGGCCACCCCACCCCAAGAGATTCAACCCCATTTCGGCTGGTCTGATTTGGTCTTGGTGCCCAGTTTCAATGAAAATTTTGGCCATGCCGTGGCTGAAGGCGTGGCCCATGGCAAACCCGTTTTGGTCTCAGATCAAACCGCTTGGTCCGACATGAACCCAGGCGCAACCGTCCAATGTTTGCCCTTGGACATCCACACTTGGCTATACGCAGCGGCCACATTGCTTGCCATGTCCCCTGAAGAATGCATCCAAAGTTCCAAGGCCACGTATGAAAATTGCTTGCTCGATGCGCGCCATCTTGCAGCCCAACGCGCCCTGTTCAACCAGCGGTGATTGAGCCATGACTGTATCTGTGATCACTGTGACATACAATGCTGGAGCCACCGTTGAGGAGGCCGCACAGAGCGTCGTGTCACAACGGGGGGATTTCGCCTTGGACTACCATGTTGTGGATGGCGGTTCCACCGACGACACCTTGGCTCGACTGGAGCGGTTCAACGGTCAAATCGCACAGCTCACCAGTGAGCCTGACAATGGACTCTACGATGCCATGAACCGCGGCGT
>CALSMK010000033.1 GCA_943787435.1 uncultured Flavobacteriales bacterium
ATTTCCCATCGACCTCACCATGTTGATTTGCGATGAAAAATCCGTCGCTGTTGACATCCCCGGATTTGAGGCAGCTCTTGCCCGTCAGCGCAATGAATCGCGTGCCGCCGGCAAAATGGAGGCTGGCGACTGGGTGGTGCTGGAGGACGATAAAATCGAGGAGTTCGTGGGCTACGAGCGCACCGAAGCCGAAGTGCGCATCACCCGCTGGAGAGAGGTCAAAATCAAAGACAAGACCCGCTATCAATTGGTGTTTCACTTGACCCCATTCTACCCTGAAGGTGGCGGCCAAGTGGGCGACAATGGTCATTTGGAAGGTCCCGATGGAGAAACCGTCCCCATCCTCACCACCAAAAAGGAAAACGAACTGATCCTGCACATTTCGGATCAATTGCCCCCGAACCCCAATGCCAAATTCCGCGCTGTGGTCAATTCGGAAGACCGCCGTGACACCACGCTGAATCACTCGGCCACACACCTCTTGCACGAGGCCCTCAGGTCCGTTCTGGGCACCCACGTGGAGCAAAAAGGGTCACTGGTCAAAAACTCGGCCCTGCGCTTTGATTTTAGCCACTTCCAAAAAGTCTCCCCAGAGGAATTGCAAGAAGTTGAGGACAAAGTGAATGCCGCAGTCCGCGAAAACAGACTGCTGGATGAGCGCCGCAACATCCCCTTGGAGGAAGCCAAAGCTGCTGGCGCCATGATGCTCTTTGGAGAGAAGTATGGCGACACGGTTCGGATGATTGGATTTGGTTCCAGCGTAGAATTGTGCGGTGGCACCCATGTCGGGGCCACGGGCGAAATTGGCCTGTTTAGGATCACCTCCGAAGGGGCTGTTGCCGCGGGCATCCGCCGGATTGAAGCCGAGACGGGTGAACAGGCCGTCGCCGGCACAGTGGCCCAAAGGGACCTGTTGCGCCGAACGGCTGAGGTGCTGAAGTCACCCGCAGACCTTGTGGGTGCTGTAACCGAGCTTCAGAGCAAGGTGAACAGCCTTCAAAAAGAAGTAGAGGGACACCGACGCGCTCAGGCCATGGAGCTCAAGCGAAACCTGATCGGTCAAATTGAAAGGCCAGGGGGCGAAGGAACACCTGGGCTATTGGTGCAGGAGGTTTCCCTGGAAGCCGGTGCCATCAAAGACATTGCTTTTCAGCTCAAAGCCGAGGCGGCTCCACTGTTTGCTGTGCTCGGAAGCCGAAGCGGTGGCAAACCGACCATCACTTGCCTCATCACCGAGGAATTGGCGGCAGAAAAAGATTGGAACGCTGGAAAATTGGTTCGGGACTTTGCCCGTCACATCAAAGGCGGTGGCGGAGGACAAGCCTTCTTTGCCACGGCAGGGGGAAAGGATTCAAATGGACTGCAAGCGGCATTGGATGCAGCACGCACCCACTTTGCCAACTGATCAGGCGAAGGCCGCTTTGGCTCCCTTGCGGTAAACCGGACCCTGGTATGTCTCATTGTAGGCGAGACCCAAATTGAGGATGTAGAAGGCGTTGAACACCACCACCAATACGTGGTCGAGCCAATGGTGCTTTCCAAAGCTTTGGGCCAGCTCCACCATCCAACGCGCAGAAAAGTAAAGGTTGGCACCTGGCACAAGCAACCACAATGCGTGGTGGTCAGGTCGGCCAATGATCCTCATCAGGGCCACCACATTGAGGCCTGGAACGAGGGCGTGCCAAAACGGGCGACCGGCTTTGTCATACAAACGTGCAGCACCGCATGCAGCGATCATTCCGAGGAAAACAATAAGTACAAGGCGTTGACTGATGTCCATGTAGATGAGGGTTGCTTACGCAATGTAGACGGGACAAACCCCCAATGGTTGCCTCCAATCCATTACCCATCAACAACTTGACCTTTAACAAGCCCCTTTGACGTGTCCAATAGACACCCCTAGCCTTGCACCACGTGACGTTCAACATCTTCGGACTCCACCTTCTTCCCACACAGAATGACCAGCCGCTCCACGACATTCCGCAATTCGCGAATGTTGCCCGTCCAAGGGGCCGATGACAGGGCTTTCAGTGCCCCTTTGGTGAACTCTGGCGCAGGCACACCCAGTTCAGAGGCCACGGTTTCCAAAAAGTGAGCCACGAGCAATGGCACATCTTCCGCTCTTTCTGCCAAAGATGGAACCCGAATGGGGATGACGTTCAAACGGTGAAACAAGTCTTCCCGGAAACGCCCTTCCTTGATCTCTTCAGCCAAGTTCTTGTTGGTGGCGGCCAAAACGCGAACGTCGATTTTGATGTTCTTGTCGCCCCCCACCCTCTGGATGACCTTCTCTTGAAGGGCCCTGAGCATTTTGGCCTGCGCTGGCAATGCCATGTCCCCAATCTCATCCAAGAAGAGCGTACCGCCTTGGGCTTGCTCAAATCGCCCTTTGCGCTGTTTGACGGCACTGGTGAACGCCCCTTTTTCGTGACCAAACAACTCTGACTCAATGAGCTCGGAGGGGATGGCTGCACAATTGACCTCTACAAAAGGCGACTTGTTGCGTTGGCTTTGGGCGTGTATGCGCCGAGCGACCACTTCTTTTCCGGTGCCATTGGCTCCAGTGATCAGCACCCGGGCATCGGTGGGGGCAACCTTGCCAATGACCGACCGAATCTCCTCCAATGCCGGACTTTGACCCACCATGTCACGCTCTCCCCCAGACCGGCTCTTTCGCCTGAGCACAGACACTTCTTTTTTCAACTCCTCCCGATCCGTTGCATTCCGCAGGGCGACGAGCACCCGGTTCAGGTCCAGTGGTTTCTCAATGAAGTCGTAAGCGCCTGCTTTTAGCGCCTGGACCGCAAGCTCCACAGTTCCATGGCCGGTCATGATGACAACAGGAGACTCCACCCCCTTCATGGCCAATGCCTCCACGACCTCAATGCCGTCCTTGCCTGGCATTTTGACATCGCAAAAAATCACATCAAAAGACCCCGCCAAGGCAGCCTTCAAGCCAGCATTGCCGTCCTCCGCCTCCTCCACGGTGTGCTTTTCATACTCCAGGATATCGCGCAAGGCGTGACGAATGAGTCGTTCGTCGTCGATGATGAGGATGCTGGCCATGGTGCGAAAATCGCCGAAGAATGTCAAATGAACCGCATTGGTCTTTACACCTGTAACGGCCGCCACCCTTTGGGCAAGCCATTCGGGGACTGAGCCGCCTCCACAAACACGCCCTCGGCCAGCGTATGTCTGGACCTCAACACGCGATGAATGCTCGGAAAAGCCTCCATCACCTCTTCGATGAGCGCACAGGCCACCGACATGTATGGCACGCGGTCGGGGTGCACATTTTCAGTGGCTGACAACTCGACCTTGGTCATTCCCGCCACGGCTTTGCACCTCGAACGCAGCGACCCCAATGGAAGAACATCTGCTTCAGACCTCGGATGCCACTGGGCCATCGGATTCTCCATCACAGCCAGCGTATTGAACGCACCGCTGGTCCCCACCAACATGGTGGGTGGGTTCCCTTTGCAATGCAACAGGACCGGCTCAAGGGCTTGTCCAACCACCCGCTTCATCGACAACAGGTCAGATGGGGACAGGGGATCAGATGGCTTGATCCAATCTGTCAGCCTGGCCACGCCCAAGTCCAAGCTCCATGCCTTCACAACGCCGAAGTGATTCCACAAAATCAACTCCACACTCCCCCCTCCTATGTCCATGGTCAGAACGGGGCCATCCCCCATATGATCCTCACTGACCGTATCGGCAACCCCCAGGTGTATCCAATTCGCCTCCTGCTTTCCGTCGATCACCTCAACGGGCCAAGCCACCTCATTGGCCAAACGCACAAAATCACTGCCATTTCGAGCATCTCGAAGCGCACTGCACCCCACTGCTCGAACGTGTGTCACGTTGTAATTGCAGGCGGTCTCTTTGAATGAGGTGAGCACGTCCAGGCCTCTCCGCATGCGGTCAGGAGAAATTTTTCCGGTCCGGAAGCTGTTCAAGCCAATGCGCACAAACCGACGCTGCCTGAAAACGCTTTCCCAGCGTCCAGACTCCAAATTGACGATTTGCAAGGTGAATGTGTTGGTGCCACAATCGACCAAGGCAAGACGCTGCTGGGCATCATTTGCCATGGCCTTGCATCCAATGAACCAGCAGCTTCCAACCGCTGCGCGACCCATCGTGGAGCACACCAAATCGGTACAAGCGACCGGCCAAGCCGAGGGTCAGCCTTGCCGTCAACATGAGCAAAGCCCATGAAAGCACCACTTCCCACAGGGCCACGCCGCCTGCGATTCGAACCAGCATGATGACCGGAGAAGTCAAAGGGAACCAGCCCAACCATTCCAAAATGGGCAAATCCGGATTCTCAACGGCCATAATGGCTGCGAAATAGCCAAACATCAAGGGCGCAGTGATGGGAAGGATCATGCCTTGGCCTTCCTGCTCAGATTGCACCGAGCTTCCCACAGCCGCAAACAAACTTCCATACAGCAGATAGCCACCGATGTAAAAGGCGACGGCCCCTCCAATCATCACCGACCATTGGATGTCCAACAGGTGCGAAAGCCCCTCATTCTCGGCCATCAGGGTGAGCAAATCCACTGGCACCTCGCCCGATCCCAATGTTGCTGCTTGACCAATCGTACCCGAATCAAACAGGAACTGAAACGCCGAAAAGCCCAAACCCGACAAAATGGTCCAAGCCAGCAACTGGGTCACGGCGACGGCCCCAAGCCCCACCACTTTTCCGAGGAGCAACTCTTCTGGACGTACGGCCGCCACCAAGACTTCCACTACGTGATTGGCCTTTTCTTCCACCACGCTGCGCATGATGACTCCGCCGTAAATCACGAGAACCAAGAGCAACAAAGCGCTGAACAGGAAACCGATACTACCGCGGATTTCATCTCCACCTCCTTTCACGCGTTGGCCTTTCTCGATTCCCCGACCCACGAGGTTGACATCCATTTTTAAGGCTTGGTAAGCCGACCAATTGAGTTCTGTGCTCTCCAAGACCCGAGCGTGCTCCATCGCACGGCTCAAGTCCCGTTCAATGTTTCGTTTTGCCGAGGCTCCAGGAGACTTTTCGTAGACCAGATACCCGGACTGGTTTTGCAAAATGGAGTCGTCGTACTCCACCAAAACAGTGTGGCCTTCTGCCTGCCAAATGCTGTCGGCGGGAGCCTCCCGAGTAAAGTGGTAATTCAGGTTTTGTCGCTCGGGAAAACAACCCGGACAACGCGGTACATATTGACCCGAGGCACGGTCCAATCGTGAAATCAATCCCGGGGCATCCTCCACCAGCACAGTGCTGTTGACTTCCGCACTTTCGGTGAGGAGGATGGCCCCCACAACAAAACCGATGGACACCACTGGGAGCAGCAATGTGGCCAATAGAAAACTTGGCTTCAACACCCGGGTTCTCCATTCACGAGACACCACCGCTTGGATCAATCCGTAGTTCATGCCTCCGCAGTGGTTTCTGATTCCACATTGCTGACGGCATCGATGAACAAGCTCTCCATGGTGGGACGGACCTTGATGAATTCCATCACCTCAATGGTCTGGGTCAACGCACGTAAGACATCGGCTGGCCCCACGCCATCGCGCAAACGGATGCTGGCCTTCCTCACGCCGGACATTGAGGTCGGCCCAATCGAATCCAAGTTGGCCAAAGCACCAAGTGCATGGGTAAATGACATGTCGTTGCCTTTAAACAACACCTCTTGGACTCCCGTCCCATCCTGCCTCTCTGAGCTCGGAAGATGAACCGGACAAACACCACGCGACCTTGATTCAACATGACCACTTGATCGCACAAGCCGTTCCACACTGGGCATGTCGTGGGTGGACAACAAAACTGAAGTGCCATCGGCGGCGAGGGACCGCACTACTTCAATGATTCGTCGGGCGTTGATGGGGTCGAATCCACTCAGCGGCTCATCCAAGATGAGCAGCTTGGGCTGATGAACGACCGTGCAGATGAATTGAATTTTCTGCGCCATGCCCTTGGATATGTCCGAGACTTTTTTGTCCCACCACCCTTGGACTTCGAGCCGTTCAAACCACGTCTTCAACGAGGCCACGGCCTCCGGCTTTTTCATGCCTTTCAGCTGTGCGAAATACACCGCTTGTTGGCCAACACTCATGTCCCTGTACAACCCACGCTCCTCTGGCAAGTATCCAATGCCCCTTGCGCCTTCTCGCGACCAAGGTTGACCGCCGATCAAAACTTCACCTCCGTCGGGCTCTACGATGCCCATGATGCTCCGGATGAGTGTGGATTTACCGGCGCCATTGGGGCCGAGCAAACCGACGATGGATCCAGGTGGAACATCAAACGTCACCCCATCGAGTACACTTTGCGTCCCGTATGACTTTTGGAGTTGCGAAAGGCTGAGGGTGGGCGTCATGAATCAGCTAAACATGTCCCGTACACGCTCGAAAAATCCTTTGTCGCGCGGGTCGGGATCGGGTTGAAAGTTGGGGGCATCCTTCCAACTTTCCAAAGTGGCCCGCTCCTCAGAAGTCAATTCTTGAGGCGTCCACACATTGAGATTGACCAACAAGTCCCCTCGACCATAACTGTCCACAGAAGGCAAACCCTTGCCCTTTAGGCGCACAATTTTGCCACTTTGGGTTCCAGCATCAATGCGAATCTTGGCCTTTCCCTGAAGCAGTGGAATCTCCACCTGCGCGCCCAAACTGGCCTCAACGAAGGAAATGTGATGATCCAGATGGAGGTTTCTCCCGTTGCGGGTAAAGGCTTCGTGTTCGGCAACGCGAATCTGAACGAGCAAATCACCAGGGATTCCACCTGCAGGAGCTTGGTTTCCCTTTCCTCGAAGGTTCAGCTGCATGCCGTCCTCGACGCCCGCTGGGATCTCAATCTCCAGAACAGACTCTTCTCGCCTGAGCCCATGCTCATCGGCATCCTTGGGCTTGGATTTGACACTCCTGCCCAACCCGCCACATGTTGGGCAAGTCGAAGCCGTTTGCATTTGGCCCAGAATCGTGTTGGTCACCCGGCGCACTTGTCCCGTGCCACTGCATGGTCGGCAGGTGTCGTACTCGACCCCTTCTGCCTGAACCAACCGGAACACCTTTACCTTCTTGGTCACGCCCTCGGCGATTTCCGCCAAAGTGAGCTGCACCTTGATTCGAAGGTTGGACCCTTTCATTCGACGGGGTCCTCTCGCACCACCGCCGCCAAAAGCATCCCCAAAAGCCCCGCCGAAAATGTCTCCGAACTGGCTGAAAATGTCATCCATGTTCATGCCAGCGCCGCCCCCTGCAGCACCGCCAACACCTGCGTGACCAAACCGGTCATACTTGGCCCTCTTTTGCTGATCGCTCAGGACTTCATAGGCTTCTGCAGCCTCCTTGAACCTCGATTCAGCACCTGAATCATCCGGGTTTTTGTCCGGGTGATACTTGATGGCCAACTTTCGATAGGCCTTCTTGATGTCCGAATCGGAAGCGCCGCGTTGGACGCCCAGAATCTCGTAAAAATCGCGCTTCGACATGCCTCAATCAGTTGCCTACAACCACTTTGGCGAACCTCAGAACAGCATCGTGAAGCTTGTACCCGGGCTCAACGACATCCACCACTTTCCCTTTCATGTCTGGGGTAGGGGCTGGGATTTGGGTGATCGCTTCGTGAAGATCCGTGTTGAATTCGGCGCCTTTGGCTTCCATTCGGTTCAGGCCTTTTGACTCGAGAATGCCCTTCATTTTTTGACCAATGAGCAGGTAACCCTCTTTCATCTGTTCGAGGTCCTGTCCATCACTGGCGGCCTGCGCACGCTCAAAATCATCGAGCACAGGCAACATGGCTTCTGTGAGGTCCCGGCCGGCGCTGCGCACCAACTCCCCTCGCTCGCGCATGGTCCGCTTTCTGAAATTGTCGAATTCCGCATACAGCCTGAGGTACTTGTCGCGCCAAGCTTCTTCGTCGGCGCTGAGCGTGCCTTCGGCTTCTGTGCCCTCTCCCTCAGTCGATGGCTCCTCATTGGAGGACCCCTCCACTTGTTCTTCCGTTTGCGCCTGGGCGTCTTGCAACGGTTCTTCCTCATTCATGGCGTGCATCATGGAATTGCGATTTGTTGCGTGGGAACAATCCCCATGCCATCGGGTGGCATACGGACAACGTGACAGGCGGCACGACCGCCTGTCAGCCTTGCAGACAGAATACTGACAGACCTGTCACAGACGGGCCACGTGCTGGTCGATCTGAATGTGGAGTTCCATGCCGCGCAAATTCTTCGCGACAATGATGCCGTTTTCATCCACCAAAAAACTCATGGGGATGCTGCTCACACCATACAAAGCGGCGGCCTCACTTTCCCAGCCTCCGAGGTCGCTTCCATGCCAATCCCAATCCAACTGATCCTGCTTCACCGCTTTTTCCCAGCTTTCTTGCTTTCGATCCAACGAAACGCTCGCCACAGTGAAACCGTCGGCGTTCTTGAATTTCGCCTTGCGGTACTTCTTGAATGCATTGACCACATTGGGGTTCTCCCGGCGACAAGGCCCGCACCAGCTGGCCCAGAAGTCCACAAGGACCAATTGCCCGCGCAAATCACTCAACTTGACCTGCTCCCCATCCAACCCATTCAGGGTCAATTCTGGGGCTTGATCGCCAACGGCCGTCCCAATCCGAGGATCTTGAGCTGATGCAGACAAGTGAACAGTCACGCAAAGCGCGAGAATCATGGATGAACGGAGGAGAATAGATGCTTTCATTGCATGCTCAATTTACGGATGGAACGCTCGAGGTGCAGACCTCAGTCTGCAAGTCGCTCAATTTGTGCACCGAGGGCGCGCAATCGATGTTCGATGTACTGATATCCCCGGTCGATTTGGCCGATGTTGTGGATGGTGGATTTCCCCTCTGCAGACAGCGCAGCAATCAGCAAACTCACCCCGGCCCGGATGTCGGGTGAGGTCATGGTGACTCCACGCAAAGGCGTCTTTTTGTCCAGTCCAATGACCGTGGCACGGTGCGGATCACACAGGATGATTTGGGCCCCCATATCGATGAGCTTGTCCACAAAAAAGAGGCGACTCTCAAACATCTTTTGATGGACGAGAACGCTGCCACGGGCTTGGGTGGCGGTCACCAAAAGGATGGACAGCAAATCCGGAGTGAAGCCGGGCCAAGGTGCATCAGACACGGTCAGAATGGAACCGTCAATGAACGTGTCGATTTCGTAATGGTCTTGAGAAGGCACGTACAAATCGTTGCCCCTTCTCTCCAGCCCAATGCCCATGCGCTGGAACACCCTTGGAATCTGACCGAGGTCATCCCAACTCACGTCCTTGATGGTGAGCTCTCCCCGGGTCATGGCCGCCATACCGATGAAGCTGCCGATTTCAATCATATCGGGCAAACAGCGGTGGTCACAGCCGCCCAAAGACTCCACCCCCTCGATGGTCAGAAGGTTGGACCCCACACCAGAGATCTTGCCCCCCATGCGGTTGATCATCTTGCAGAGCTGCTGCAAATAAGGCTCACATGCCGCATTGTAAATCGTGGTCTTGCCCTTGGCCAATGCTGCAGCCATCACAATGTTGGCCGTTCCAGTCACAGAGGCTTCATCCAAGAGCATGTCACTTCCTTTCAAGCCGTTTTTGGCTTCGGCCCGGAAGAAGGTCTCGCCCGAATCGTAGCGGAATGTTGCCCCCAGGTTCTCGAAACCAATGAAGTGGGTGTCCATCCTGCGTCGACCAATCTTGTCTCCACCTGGCTTGGGGATGTATCCTTTGCCAAACCTGCCAAGCAATGGCCCCATCACCATCACACTTCCCCTCAAGCCGCCCCCTTTTTGACGAAACTCTTCGCTTTCTAAGTACCCGATGTTGACGTCGTCTGCCTGAAATCGAAAAGAGCCCGCATCGAGCTTTTCCACTTTGACCCCCATGGAAGACAGCAAGTCAATCAGGCGGTTGACATCGACAATGTCTGGAAGGTTAGAAATGGTGACCGGCTCGGACGTGAGAAGAACAGCACACACCACCTGAAGCGCCTCATTTTTGGCGCCTTGCGGCGTGATGGATCCATTGAGAGGATGTCCTCCCTCGATAACGAAAGTGCCCATGGTTTGATCAGCGGTTTGGCTGACAAGTTGGGCAAGCAAAAGGGACCATCAAGGTCCCTTCTGTGTTCTTTTCGACAAGCCATCCGGGAGGCCGTCACTGTGGTCTCCCGAAGTACAATCAGCGCTTTCTTTTGCCCCCACCTCGGTGGTTGCGGAAGTTGTTGGAGGTTTTGCGCTTGCTCTTCAGCACTTCACTGGAAGAAACCAAGTCCACCTCTGCAGGCACATCCAGTTTTCCGTCCGACATCTCGCGAAGTTGAGCGCGAATGAGTGGGTCTTCTACAGCCCCTTTGTTCCACGTCAAATATTGCCTTTTCAAGAGGTTGGCGATCATCATGGCCAAAGCAGCGCGCTCCTCCCCTTCTGGCATGTCCTTGGCCTTCACGATCAAATCTTCGACGATGCGCCCGTAGAAAGAAGGCCTTTTGCCAATCTGAGTGTAGGTCAAGCGATCTGGCCCTGGATCTTGGTCGGGCTTGGCCGGAGGTGGAAATGGGGCATCTATGTCGAGCTGCCAGTCGGACATCACGTAGAGGTGACCCCAAAGTTTTTCTTCGTGGTCCACCATCTCTTTTGAACCCGGAACCAAGGTGCGCATCACACTCACAACGGCTGCGGCGCATTTGTTGCGCTCTTCACGGTCTTCAAGCGTGACGCAGTGGGCAATCAATTCGTGCACAACCCGACCGTATTCGGGAATGGCGATGTCTGGTCGCTGACTGTTGTAAGTCAGACCTTCAGTGGCCGTGGCGGCTGGAGTCGTGGGCATGTCGCGATGGACTGGAAATAAGTGTTCGGCCTAAGCCGGATGCGCTCAGCGCTTCTTGAAGGTCTCTGACCTGGCGCCGAAGTTGACGAAGTACTCGCCACGTGCAAGATAGCGAAGGACACCTTGACGGCCATCCCCTCGAAGAACAACCGTTCCAAAGGCGTCTACAACCTCAAATTGTGTGGGCCGAGAAAATTCAATCTTCTGCTTTTTGTGGTTGTATTCGAAGTCCACTTGTGGAACCTCAGCAGAGAAGCGGGCTTCTCCTTTGACCTCCAACGACCCATCGGGGGCCAAGTGGGTCAGGCGCAACAGGTTTTCTCCGAAAATCGGGTCAATGTGAGCACTGTAGTACCTCTCGCCTGGACCACCTCGGCCATCGACACGAACCACGTCCACCCACTTTCCCCATTTGAATTGCTGCAAAACGTAGGGCATCCGGCCCCGCTCTTCTGAGGATGTCCAAACCACATCTCCAGTGGAAGACACTTTGAAATCGATCAATTCAAAGCCCGGCGAAGGCTTCACCACTTCGGGATTCAAAATGCGCGGTGCGCAACCCGGTCTGTGCATCAATCGAACCGACAAGCCTTTGCCCAAAACGATGCCTTGGCTGCGCAGGTCTACTTCGAAAGCATGAGAATTCACCTCATCGGCGGTCAATTGTCCATTGACGCGAACTTCGTAGCAGCAAAAACCAACGCCATCAGGGTTGGTTTCGTTGACCACGAGCAAATTTTCGCCTTGGTACAAACCACTGAGCTCCACGGATTGCTGACCATGGACGGATGTGATCATGGCCATGACCATGGCCATGGCCATCACTGAGGAATAAAATCGAGAGGGCTTCAATTGAATGGGCACGCCCCGAAAATACGACACCCTGACGAAGTCCGCGAAGGCCAATCGGCCGCTTGGGTGAGCAGAACGCTAAATTTGCCAAGTGACCCGAAGACGCATCCGCATTTTGATCCTCACGGGATTGATCTCCATCGGGGGTACGCTCATGCTGCAGTTGATTTGGCTGCGTCAGGCTGTGGACCTCGGCGAAAGGGAGTTCAATGAGAGGGTCGTGATTGCCTTGACAGAAGTGGTGGGCGACATCCAGGCCATGCGCGGAGACAGCGCCTTGGTGGAGCCTGTTCGACAGCAGGCCTCTAATTTTTTTGTGGCCAACATCAACGATACCCTGCACCCCTTCTTGCTGGAGGCCCTGTTGCGTGAATCTTTTGAGCGAGCAGCTTTAAATTCAGAATTCGACTACGCCATTTATGACTGTTTCAGCGACAGCATTGTCTACGGCGGACGTGTTGGAGATGAGAAAGAGGGGCAATCCCGTCTGCCTCGATTCGAGCAAGACGGCCATTATTTCGGCATTCGATTTCCCGACCGTCGCGCCGACATCTTGATGAGCTTGGACCGTTGGTTGCTGGCCAGCGCCCTCCAATTGCTCGTGCTGGGAACCTTTGTCTATGCTGTGGTCATTGTGCTCCGGCAAAAGCGCCTGTCCGAAGTCCGTGAGGACTTCATCAACAACATGACGCATGAATTCAAAACCCCCATCGCATCCATCGCATCTGGGGCTCAACTCCTTTCTCGCAGCGACATTGGAGAGGACCCCAAGACTCGCAAACGCTATTTGGACCTCATTCTCTCCGAAAACGAGAGAATGCGCAGACAAGTGGAGAAGGTCATGGACATTGCCACGCTCGGCAGCGATGCGGGTCAATTTCAGTTCGCCCCCATTCCTGTGGAGCTTTGGGTGTCCCAATGCACGGACGCATTTCGGCCCAATGTGGAGCAACTGGGCGGCCAAATTGAACTTTCGATCGAACCAGAAGCCCAATCCACCAGCGCCACACTTCAAGGTGACCGAACCCATTTGGACGGTTTACTCAGCAATTTGATCGACAACGCCATCCGGTATTGCGGCGACACCCCTCCTCAAGTGGCCGTCCGCATAGGGCGTGCACCCTCTCCAAATCCCGCCTGGAGATTGACCGTTTCGGACCGAGGAATTGGAATCCCTCAACCTCACTTAAAGCGCGTCTTTGAGCGCTTTCACAGGGTGCCGACTGGAGACAGGCACGATGTCAAAGGGTTCGGATTGGGCCTGCATTATGCCAAAACCATCGTCGACGCTCATGGCGGCAAAATTCATTGCGAAAGCACGCCAGGTGCGGGTTCAGCATTCACCGTCGAACTCCCCATGAATGGAGATGGATAAGAAATCGGCCCGAATCCTGCTTGTCGAAGACGACCCGTCACTCGGATTGTTGCTGAATGACCTTCTCAGAATGGAGGGCCACAAACCCGTTCTGATCCGCGATGGAAGAGAAGCGCTACCGGCCTTCCACGAAGGGAATTTTGACCTGGCATTGCTCGACGTCATGCTGCCGGGCCGAGATGGCTTTGAACTCACAGAAGACTTGCGGAAACTCAAGCCAAACCTGCCCATTCTGTTGTTGACTGCACGAGACAGGGTAGAAGACCGGGTGCGGGGATTGCGTGCTGGAGCAGACGACTACGTCACCAAACCGTTTCACAATGAAGAGCTTCTTCTCAGGATTCAAAGCCTGCTGAAGAGAAGGGACCGTGAAGAAGGCCCCGATCGGCTCTCCCTCGGCGACTTTGTCTTGGACACTGAATCCTTCACCCTGAATTGGCCTTCGGGCCAGCAGCGCCTCACCCCCAAGGAAGGAAAGGTGCTCAAGCTGCTCATGCAACGACAAGGCAGAACCACAGAACGCGACTTGATTGCCCGAATGGTGTGGGGGGAGTCCGGCTATTTCGTGGGAAGAAGCATGGACGTATACATCGTCAGATTGAGGAAACTGCTCAAGGCGGACCCCCAGGTCAAATTGGACACCATCCACGGCGTAGGCTTCAGACTAGAAGCCGTCCAAAAAAGCTGATCAATCGCAGATCGTTCCGAAGAAAGTCAGGAGTTCAAGGATGTCATTCACCCCGACGATGTTGTCTCCATTCAAGTCTCCAAGACAGGGGATGGACACCTCAAAGACACAGGTCCCATCCTCAAAAAACGCCAGCGGATCAAAATTAAAGGCGGTGGTATAGGTGCATCCCGACGGGCCCATGGCTCCACAAAGAGAGAGGTCGGTGGCAAATGGAGAGAACGCCAAATCATCCGGGTCTGAACACCCCGGACAGGCAGTCAAAGCCTGATCAAAACACGCTCGGATTTCTGATCCGTCCCAAGAGACTGGCCATGTCAAATCCAAAGAGCGCGTGACCCCTTCAGATTCACCGTCCGCTTGAAAGCTGTATGTCCACAGACCGTTGCCCAAAATCAAATCGCCATGCCATGTTCCAAAGCCTCCCTCTTCGAGAGGGAGCTCAGAACTTCCCCCCAAAAGCAAGCCCACGGAGGAGGGAATGGCCGACCCGCTGGTGAGGTCGACGCGAAATGGAACTTGATAAAGACAACTGCCATCATCGGTTGAACTGCTGGGGCAAGGATTGAAATTCAAAGCTGCCGGATCCAAACATTGATCCGCCTCTTCTACCTCCTGTGAGGTGATCCCTTGACAGCTGCAATCTTCTTGAATTTTGTCTTCATCTGTGCAGGCATCGCCGTCGTTGCAATCGTCTCCCTGAAGAACACACATGTCGCTCACCACCGATATGGGATCGTAATTGCACGCCTGAATGTTGGCGCACCCCATGTGCAAGGGCAACTCCCCTTCAGGAACTTTTCGTGCACGGTAAGCGAAATGATTTGACGGGAAATAAAGGGTGCCACGCAAGGCACCTTCTGGCCCAAATTCCGAGACGAGACCTCCATTCAAGGCATCTGACTCCGCGGTCCCCCACCCAATCAAGGTCCCCCCATCATCGAGCCGCTGAATGCTGCCTTGGCTAGATGCATTGTTGCCATCGGGGTGAGGCCAAGAATCCACCAAAGTGACCGTCCCGGCTTCCAGGTTCAATTCATACTCCGCACCGCGGGCAACCTGCAAGACCCCATTGGTGGAGTTGTCAAACAAAAGGATGCGATCCTCGCTGAGCATTTGTGCGTCATGCTGCTGATGAAAGAAATCCTGGGGACTGGCAAACTCAAAATCGCTCAAAGGCCCACCCAATTTCCAAAGCAATTCACCGCTGTCGTGGTCGATCATGACCACCATGTCCATGTTCCTCAAATTGAGCAGAATGTCCCCATTTTCCTGGGTTTGAAAACTGTTGTGGTGATAGGCATCCAAGAGTGGAAATTGCCATGGGCAGTGGCTGCACCAATTGGGGGGAATGTGATCGCTGGCGCGCCAAGACCAGATGACGTTGCCCTCCGCGTCTTGCTCCTGAAGCAAACAATCCAAGACGATTCGCTCGGCGGAACCGGCGTCTGGAATGCTGTCGGCAATGGTGAGCTCCACGTTTTGCGAGCCCATCAACAGAACGGTGCCGTCTTCTCTGATTTCCAAATCGTGATAATCGGCTTGAGCCCCTGAAAACGAGATGATGCCGGTGGCATTCAAGGCGCTGTCTAGCCTTTGCCAATGCCCTTCCAGTTGATCGAACCAAGCCAATTCCCCGGAAGGGTGGTGATCCCAGTTGAATCCCAGGTAAGGGTGAGAAGCGTTGTAGACCACATCGCCTGATGGTCCCACAATGACGGGATAGCTCAAATTGGAACTGTACCGCGGGACAGTGATGATCCAACCCGGCGCAAAAGATTGCCCATCCTCCAACAACACCTCCAAGGCCAACTCATCTACCTCCTGTGCTTGGAGAAAAGAGATGTTGGGGCCAATCATCAACATGAGAAGCCAAGCTGAAGCCAAGACCCACTGACTTGGAGGGCACAATTTTTGACGCTCCGCATTTGGGACATCTGGATTCATGCGACCTTGGGCCATCAATGGAGTTGTCATCATACCATGGTTTTTCATCAAACCAGACGCCGTTTCATTCTAAAAATTCGGCTTTTCATTCTAAAAATACGGCTTTTCGTCGACTAATTTTGTTTTTTCATCGACATTCTGACCGGCTCCACCCATCGCTCATGGCCAGCGTTGTACTGGTCATCATGACAGGCTTGTTTTACAGCCAGAGTCAGGCTCAGGTTCAATTGAACTCTGGAGGGAGGTTTGACCTCATCAATGCGGGCCTGGGAATGAGCACGCGCGGACTGCCCGTTTTTGTGGGCATTGAGCAATCCATTGACGACCACATTTCGGCGGGACTCGTGGCTTCATTTCAATCGTCCAGCGAATCGTCCAGTTCGGGAAGCTGGACCCATCAATACTTCGGCATTGGTGCTCAAGGCCATTACCATTTCATTGAATTGGCCCCGGCCCCCTTTGACTTTTACGCTGGCTTGACCCTCGGGTGGTTTGGCCACAAATACAAGTGGGCAGGCGTTGGATCGGCCCCAGGCTCCTATGATGGAAGCGCCATCGGCGGAATGCAATTGGCTGGCCACCTCGGCGGGCGATACACCTACAAGGACTGGACCTTGATGGCTCAGTTGGATGGCGGCTCATTGTTGAGCGGCTTCTTGGTTGGACTTAGCTTCCCCTTGCCATGAAACTTTCAATCGGCCACTGGGTGATGTTGTGGGCTCTTGCCCCTGTCATGACGTTTGCTCAAGGCTCCATGCCCGACTTGCCCAACCGTGCTCCCGAGGCAGGAACCCAGCTGATTCTGCACACTGGAATCCATGTTCCAAGCGGAGACCTTGCCCAGCGTTTTGGTGCAGCCAACACAGTGGGAATGGGGGTTCGACGCACCACCACAAGTGGTTGGCGTTTCGGATTCCAGTATCGCTTTCAAACGGGTTCAGATGTGCGGGAGCCAGGACTGCTCCAAAACTTGCGGGACCCCAATGGCCACATCATCGACAACGAAGGGCGCATTGCGTTGGTCGCCGTGCAACAACGAGGGACCCTGTTTTTGGGTACCATCGGAAGAAAATGGCCACTGGGCATGGGGCATGCGGAAACTGGAATCATCGCGGAGATCGGAGGTGGATACTGGGAGCATAAAATCCACTTTCAGAATCGGGGAAACCGGGTGACGCAATTGGATGACCCACATGTCGAGGGGTATGACCGTTTGAGCGGGGGCATCGTCGCCATGCCTCGACTGGGCGTGGAATACCATTCTAAAAATGGCCAGGTCCGCTTTCATGCCGGCATTGAAGGCATGTTGGGCCGGATTCAGCCCTCCAGATTGTGGAATGCGGACACCGAAGAGGTCGATGAAGGGCCAAGGACAGATTCTGCTTGGGGCTTTTTTGCGGGCTGGATCCTTCGACTCAAAGCCCGAACCACAAGCGTCGATTACTACCACTGAACATGCTCCTTCTTCACGCTTTGGCAATGGCTGTGTTGCGCCTCTTCATTAGAAGCGCTTCGTTCGCAGGACACCCCAAAGCCAGACTGTCTTGGAGAGGTCGAAAAGGCTGGGAGCGCCGATTTTCTGAAGCCAACAGTCGCGCCCAAGAACAAGGCAAAACCCAACCGTGGATTCACGTGCACTGCGCCTCATTGGGAGAGTATGAACAAGCAGCCCCCATTTTGGAGCGCCTCCGGAAGAAGGCTCCAGAGCGTCCAGTTCTGCTCACTTTTTTCTCTCCTTCGGGCCGCGAGTCAACGGATGAATGTGCTGCGGACCACATCGATTATTTGCCGTGGGACACCCCCCGCAACATCAGAGAGTTCGCTTCCATCTTGAACCCCAAGGACACCATTCTGATCAAATATGAGCTTTGGCCAGCGCTCATTCGGATTCTGTCTGATTCCGGAACCCGGATTCATTTGGTGGCATCGCGCTTTGATCGAGGGAGGCACCCCGCCACCGTGTTGGGCTTTTGGATCCGCCGCCATTTGTCCATGCTCACCACACTTCAAGTGCAAGACGCCGGTTCCGCCGAAGTCCTGTCCAACTATGGATTGAATGGCCAGGTAACCGGCGACCCCAGAATCGACCGAGTTCTGGACACGTCCATTCAGGCGGCGAGCGAATCTGTCCAGGCCAAATTGAGCGCCATTCAGACTTGGAAAGGCGAGCGCAAAATGCTCGTGGCCGGCAGCGCATGGCCTTCGGAGTGGAGAACCATCGCTGCATTGAACTCCAAATTGGAAGAATCTGGATGGTGTGTTCTGGTTGCACCTCACGAGGTACGTGGCAAACACGTTTCTGTGTGGGCGGCTGAATCCTCGTTTCCTCGAACCAGCCAACAGAGCGAGCCCTACCCCACCTCCACTTCGGGACTCATTCTGGACGAAGTGGGGTTTTTAAAAACCGCATATCAGCTGGGAAATATGGCCCTGGTCGGAGGAGGTTGGGAAGCTGGTGTCCACAATACGCTCGAAGCCGCCGTTTACGGTCTTCCTGTGGCGGTGGGTCCAGCTGTATCCGGCTACCGCGAAATTCAAGCGCTGTCTGAGGCAGGTGCCATTGACATCTGCCAGACCGAGACCCAATTGACCTCATGTTTGCTCAACTGGATGACCCTTGAAGGGGAACACAAGCGCGAAAATGCTGCACAGGCAGCCCTCGCTTGGATTGAAGTAAACAAAGGGGCAGCCGACCGCATCATCGCGGCCATCGCAGCCACTTGGTCCATTTCCGAATCGACGGAATAAAAAAGGGCCTCCAAATGGAAGCCCTTTTAAATTGGAGCGGGAAACGAGACTCGAACTCGCGACCCCAACCTTGGCAAGGTTGTGCTCTACCAACTGAGCTATTCCCGCATGGGTCGGCAAATTTACACCAAATCAACTTGCATCCAACCTGATCGCGAACAAATCCGAGGTCAAGAGTGACATATATCACCTGCTCCATTTCGGATTAAAACCCCATATTGTAAAACTGAACCTGTTGCCCTGAATACCAAACCAATCATGAGGATTCTTCTCCTTTTACCCGCCCTGATTTTGGGCACGCTTGCTGCATCTGGACAAATCAAGACCCCAGAAGCCCCGGACTCCCGCTCTTGCGCAGCTCACGAAAAGCATGTCCAGATGATGGGCATGGATGCTTCTTACGCCAAGCGCCAGAGTGATTTGGAGGCTCACACTGCAAGCTTTGTCCAGTCGAGGGAGGAACTCCGGGCCAATGGAGCGCAGCTTCAGCCCGTGGTCATCACCATCCCGGTGGTGTTTCACGTGGTCTACGCCAATGAAACCGAGAACATCTCAGACGCCCAACTGATGGAGCAACTGCAGGTGTTGAACGAGGATTTTCGACGCACCAACGCCGACCAAGACGACGCCTGGCCTCAGGCTGCAGACACAGAAATTGAATTCTGCTTGGCCACACGAGACCCCAACGGAGCCCCCTCCAATGGGATTTTGCGTGTTCCCACCTCATCAGGCAGCTTCGGAACGTCCGACAACGTCAAGTTCACCAGCGCCGGTGGATCAGATGCTTGGCCCACAGAGGACTACATGAACTTCTGGGTGTGCAATCTGGGTGGAGGCCTCCTCGGCTACGCGCAATTCCCGGGAGGGAATCCAGCCACAGACGGAATTGTTTGCGGTTATCAGTTTGTGGGCATTGACGGTCCTGGATCAGGCGCATACAACTTGGGACGGACCGCCACACACGAAGTCGGGCACTGGCTCAACCTGCGTCACATTTGGGGAGACGGCGGTTGCGGTGCCGATGATTTTGTGGCCGACACGCCGGAATCTGACGGGGCCAATTACGGCTGCGCATTGGGGCATGTCAGCTGCAGCACAGAGGACATGGTTCAGAATTACATGGACTATTCCGACGATGGATGCATGAATGTCTTCAGCTTGGGTCAAGCAGACCGGATGCAAGCCTTGCTCGCTCCTGGTGGGGCCCGCGCCAGCATTCAATCTTCGAACGGTTGTTTGCCTGCGGTTCCAGACTTTGATTTGGATGCCGCCATCATCAGCATCAACGAACCCTCCGGTTTTTCATGCGCCACAGAAGTCACACCCAGCCTGACCCTTTTCAATTACGGCGGGTTGGACCTGACCAGCGTCACCATCACTTACGCAGTGGATGGAGGAACTGAACAGACGTACAGCTGGACTGGCGCATTGGCCTTTGGTGAATCCGAAGACATCGTTCTTCCCACCCTGACCCCAGGGGATGGAGCCCATAGCTTCTCGGCAACGGTCTCCAACCCCAATGGAGGGTCGGATGAGAATGCTTCCAATGATTCAGGATCCAGTGACTTTAACTTGGATTCTCAAGGCGTCGATGTGGTCATGACACTCAACCTCGACAACTACCCCGGTGAGACCAGTTGGGAGTTGACCAACGCCAATGGCGATGTGGTTTGGAGCGGAGGGCCTTACGGCAGCGGAGGCACCCAAGTCGAAACCTCATGTGTGGGGGACGGCTGTTACACGCTGACCGTCTATGACAGCTTTGGAGATGGCATGTGCTGCGCTTACGGAAACGGCGGCTATGAATTCTCACAAAACGGCGTAATTCTGGCCTCAGGAGGAGATTTTGGAAGCAGTGAGTCCAATGAGGTCTGCGTGGGCGACATCGTTTTGGGCTGCACCGATGCCGGGGCTTGCAATTACAATCCCGACGCCGTGGCAGACGATGGCACTTGTGACTTCTCTTGTTTTGGTTGTCTGGACTCCTCGTTCTGCAACTACAACCCCGATGCCACGGTCGATGATGGATCCTGCGCTGACGTGGACATCTGTGGCGTGTGTGCTGGAGACGGATCCAGCTGCACAGGGTGCACAGACAGCACCGCGTGCAACTACAACCCCAATGCGACCATCGACGATGTGTCGTGCGTCTATCCTCCGGTGGGAGGCGTTTGTGATTGCTTCACCGATTTGAGCATCACCGAGTCGCTTTCAGGTGGCGCGGCGGGCACCCCTGTCACCTTCACCGGAACCGGCGAAGTGGAAGGACTGGACATCGCTTTGGATTTCACAGGCAGTGCTGGCAGCTGGTCCGCAGACATGTTGATCGTGATCAACTCCCCCAACGGCGACTGCATTGAGTTTGGCGGATTCTCTGCTGCGGTCACTGCGGGTTGCACAGATTTGGGCAACTACACGCTTTGGCCTGAGGACTGGACCAGTGGCCTGGACGGGGCTTATGCCGCCTCTTTGGATTTGACCGGTTCTGGACTTACCGGCGATGGCGAATGGAGCATTCAGCTGATCAACGGATATGCCAGTAGCGGAACTGTGACCTATGTGGCGGACATCACTGTGCACGAAGTGTGCATTGGAGGCGTCATCGATGGATGCACCGACAGTGCTTCATGCAATTACAACCCCGATGCCACGATTGACGATGGTTCTTGCGCCGACCTGGACCTTTGCGGCGTCTGTGCTGGGGACAACAGCACGTGTGGCGGCTGCACCGACAGCACTTCGTGCAACTTTGACCCAGCGGCAGTGATTGACGATGGCTCTTGCTTGACCCTGGACCAGTGCGGCGTTTGCGGTGGCGATGACAGCTCCTGCGGAGGGTGCACAGATTCCACAGCATGCAACTACGATCCCAGCGCCATTTTGGACGACGGTTCCTGCTTGACCGATGGCCTGCCATTCTCCCTCACCCTGAACTTGGACAACTACCCCGGTGAAACCACTTGGGCTTTGATGGACACCGCAGGTGCCATTTTGGCCTCGGGCGGGCCCTACACGGAAATCGCGGGAACGGTGACCGAAAACTTCTGCGCGGGCGACGGGTGCTACAGCTTCAACATTTACGACAGCTTTGGTGACGGCATCTGCTGCGCCTACGGATCCGGCAATTACACGCTGACTGTGGATGGCACTTTGGTCGCCTCCGGAGCTGAATTCGGGGAGGGAGAATCCACGAGCTTCTGCGCTGGCGAAAGCTATGGCTGCACGGACACGGTTGCCTGCAACTATGACGAAGACGCCATCAATGACAGCGGGAGCTGTGACTACAGTTGCTTCGGATGCACCGACCCATTGAGTTGCAACTACGATGCAGATGCCACCATTGATGATGGTTCCTGCATTGCGGACGGCACGCCCATCACGGTGTCCATCACCACAGACAACTACCCGGGAGAAATCACCTGGACCCTCACCGACTCGCTTGGAAACGCAGTATCCTCAGGAGGCCCATACACGTCAATCGGAAGCACCATTGACGAGGTGGTCTGCGTCCCAGAAGGATGCTACTCGTTCACGATTTATGACAGCTTTGGCGATGGCATCTATGCCCCTGGTGGATACCAGGTGTTGGTCGATTCTGTGGTCATAGGGTCAGGCGGAGATTTTGGAGACGTGGAGTCCCTCGACTTCTGCACGGACAACCTCAATTTTGGATGCACGGACACCGAGGCTTGCAACTATGACGACCAAGCTGGAATCGACAACGGCACCTGCGAATATGGCTGTTTAGGCTGCACATTGGAGGCCGCTTGTAACTACAACGCTGACGCCACCGAAGACGATGGCTCTTGCCTGTTCAACGACCAGTGCGGGGTGTGTGGCGGTGACGACAGCACATGCAGTGGCTGCACCAACCCCGACGCTTGCAACTACAGCCCAGATGCCACTCTGGACGACGGCAGCTGCATCCTCGACGGATTGAACTTCACCATGACCGTGGTGCTCGACCAGTACCCTTATGAGTTCAGCTGGACCTTGTCCAATGGTGACGCTGTGTTGGCAGAATCTCCTGATTACTCTGGACAATCCGGCACCGTAACCACGGTGTTCTGCTTGCCTGAAGGCTGCTACGACCTGACCGTCAACGACACCTTTGGCGACGGCATTTGCTGCGCTTGGGGAGAAGGCAGTTACACCTTGGAGGTGGATGGCGTGGTCATGGCATCTGGCGGAGAATTCGACTTCACAGAAACCCAATCCTTCTGCACTGGAGATCCGGGAGACATCCCGGGATGCACCGATTCAGAGGCCTGCAACTACAATGCTCTGGCCACATTGGATGACGGTTCGTGCACCTATGCAGAAAGTGGATTGGATTGCGACGGCAACTGCTTGAACGATGCTGACGAAGACGGAATCTGCGACGAAGACGAAGTGATCGAAACCAGCTTTGTGCAACTCGGTTACGACGTGGTGGGGCAAAACACCGTGAATGGCATGACCACCTATCGTGTTTGGGCGGAATTCTCCGACCCCACAGAACAGCTCGTGGCCATTTATGGATTCGACAGTGTTCCCTTGACCGTGAACACCACCACTGAGTTTTATCAGAACCCCCTCGGTGGGGCTTTGGGATCGAGCATCAATCCTTTGTTGCTGCCTGTGGACTCATTGCTGGCGTTCGACAGCTGGCTCACGGTGGGTGGTGAAGACAATTCTGCCGATGTGAACACCATTGGTCTGGACTTTGGTCCCTTTGAGGGAGAAGGCGGCGCTGTCGTCGCCGACGATGTGAATGGCGGATCGGTGTTCATTTACCCCGACCTCGAGCCCGCCGCTTTCCCCGATGACAACGGCCATGTTTTGATCGCGCAATTGACCACAGATGGCGAAGTCAGCTTGACTGTCAACTTGCAAAGCAGAACCTCCGACGGCGAAAACCCCCAGATCAATCAGCAGAGC
>CALSMK010000034.1 GCA_943787435.1 uncultured Flavobacteriales bacterium
TGGTTTGCTGGAAATGGCAGAAAATCAGGAGGCCATGTTAAAGAGCATTCCTGCCATTCAGCCCGTCCGAAACAGCGACCTAAAACGCATGGCCAGCGGCTACGGTTATCGGATTCACCCCATCTACAAGGTGAGAAAGATGCACTGGGGCATGGATTTTTCAGCGCCAACAGGCTCTGAAATCTTTGCCACCGGAGACGGAAAGGTGGTGGAAGTCAAAAAGAAGTACAATGGTTATGGACACCATGTCAAAATCCAGCATGGCTTTGGATACGAGACGCTGTATGCGCACATGTCCAAGATTCTTGTTCGCAAAGGTCAAAAGGTGGAAAGGGGCGAAGTCATTGGCCTTGTAGGGGTCCACAGGCACATCCGTGGCCCCCCACTTGCACTATGAAGTCTTCAAGGAAGGAAAGCGTGTGAACCCCGCACATTACTACTTCAACGACCTGTCTCCAGAGCAATATGAGCAGCTTTTGGAGGCGTCATCGAACGCAAATCAGAGCTTCGACTGACCTTGGATTTGGCCTACCCATTTGCCTTGCGCATCTTGCAAGGCCATGGCCACCAAACGTTACTGGACCATTTCCGAAGTTGCTGAGCAGTTCGACGTCAACGCGTCCTTGCTTCGCTATTGGGAAAAAGAGTTCTCTGCGTTGGACCCCAAAAAGCAGGGGAGTGGAAAGCGGGCCTACACAGCCAAAGACATTGAAGTCATTGGTGTATCTGCACGATTTGCTCAAAAGAAAAGGCTACACCATCGATGGGGCCAAGCGGTCGCTCAAGCAGGCCATCAAAGAGCAGAGGCAAATGGACGAATTGCGCCAGCGCCTTGGAAGCGGTGAGGTCGGAATTGGTCGAGATGGCCACCGACGCAGAGCGTCGCCGCTGAAGCTTTAGAGGGTTCGATCCGCCAGCAGGAAATCCCGAACGTATTCAGTGACCCCGGCCTCCAGTGAAGTCATCTCGCGGTCGTAGCCGATGGAGCGAAGTTTGCTCAGGTCGGCCTCGGTGAAGTACTGATACGTGTCCCTGATGTCGGCGGGGGTGTCGATGAAGCCGATGTTTTCAGGGACATCCATGGCGGCAAACGTGGCCTTGGTCAGGTCCAGAAAGCTCCGGGCTTGGCCCGAACCCAAGTTGTAAATGCCGCTGTCTTTGCGGTGGTGCATCAGCCAGTGGCACACATCCACGACATCTCGGACATACACGAAGTCTCGCAGTTGCTCTCCGTCGGCATAATCATCCCTGTGGCTGCGGAACAACTTCATGGCTTGGGTCTCTCCAATTTGACGGAAGGCGTGCATCACGACAGAGGCCATGCGCCCCTTGTGGTATTCTCCGGGGCCGTATACATTGAAGAACTTGAGTCCTGCCCAGAAATAGGGCGCCCTCCCCGCGTCGGCTTCGGCCAAAGCCCAAATGTCGAAGGCCTGCTTGCTGTCTCCGTATGGGTTGAGCGGGCGCAGCTGACCCACCGTTTTGTGCGCATCGCTGTATCCGTGCTCACCCCCGCCATAGGTGGCCGCACTCGAGGCGTACACCAGGGGCAGTCCGAACTGATGGCAGAGTGTCCAGATTTCTTTGCTGTAGTTCAAATTGAGCCGGTCGAACAGTTCTCGGTCTTGTTCGGTGGTGTCGGTTCGCGCTCCGAGGTGAAAAACGAACTGGACTTGATTCTCGTTGGCCTTCAGCCACGCTGGAAAATGGGCGCGGTCCACCCGCTCCACGGTGGTCCGGTCGGCATGGTTGCGGCCCTTGTCTGGCCGGGAATCAAAGTCGTCAACGAGCACCAAGTCATTGAATCCTTCTGCGTTCAGGCGAGCCGCCAATGCACTTCCAATGAACCCAGCGGCCCCTGTGATGGTAATCATGGGGCGAAGGTACTTTCGCAACCCGCCCCATGAAAAACGTCTATGTCACCCGCCGTGCTCGATTCAATGCTGCCCACAAGCTTTGGAACGACGATTGGTCCCACGCCAAAAACCTCGAGGTCTTTGGAAAATGCGCCAACCCCAACTGGCACGGCCACAACTACGAATTGCATGTCACCATCAAAGGCCAGCCCGCTTCCGAGACTGGCTATTGCATGGACTTGAAGGACTTGCGTGATTTGATCAAGGTTCACGTCGAAGACCCCCTGGATCACCGCAACCTCAACATGGACGTGCCATGGATGAAGGGCGTGTTGACCTCCACGGAGAATTTGATCATTGCCATTTGGGAGCAGTTGGAGGCCCCCATTGCGGAGACGGGATGTCATTTGCATCACTTGCGGCTCTACGAGACAGAGAACAACTACGCGGATTACTACGGGGGCGAGTAAGGCCCTCTGAGGGTGCTAACTTGCGGCCCATGCCGTTGTACAAGAGAGAGGACCACTACGATGAGGAAGCCGTGGCAAACATGGCGGAGCACTACCGCGCCATTTTGGGCACGCTGGGAGAAGACGTCGGCCGTGAGGGGCTGTTAAAAACCCCTGAGCGGGCAGCCAAGGCCTTGGCGTTTTTGACCCAGGGCCAAGGTGTGGATCCTGCACAAATTCTTCGGAGTGCCCTCTTTGAAGAGGATTGCGAGGAGATGGTGCTCATCCGGGACATTGAGGTGTTTTCCCTGTGCGAGCATCACATGCTTCCTTTTTTGGGCAAAGCCCATGTGGCTTATTTACCACAAGGGAAAATCACGGGATTGAGCAAAATACCCCGGGTGGTGGACGTGTTTGCCCGCCGGCTTCAGGTCCAAGAAAGGCTGACGAAACAGATCCGCGATTGCATCCAAGACACCCTCGATCCCAAGGGAGTGGCTGTGGTGATCGAGGCGCGCCACTTGTGCATGCAAATGCGCGGTGTGGAGAAGCAGCACAGCCTGACCACCACCAGTGCTTTTACAGGGTCATTTCTAAATGATCCCAAAACGCGCAAAGAATTCATCCGTTTGATCGACACCCGAGGGGTGTGATTCGGCAAGAATTGCCCAATTTGCGGGCATGAGTTCACAAGACCCCCCCCGCATTTTCAATGGTGGCCAGCGCGCCACAGACATTCCTTCCGGTGGCATGCCCATCGTGGCGGATGAACGCGGTTTTATGAACGCTGTGTTTGGCTGGATGGCTGGCGGCTTGGCCATCACAGGGGCCATGGCATGGTACTTCGCCACCAGTGGTGCCATTGCGCTTTTGTTCAACGAAATGGGGGGCATGAGCATGTTGGGCTGGGCGGTCACTTTGGCCCCATTGGCCTTCATCTTGGCCATGAACTTTGGCCTTCAGCGCATGAGCTCGTCCACATTGACTTTGCTCTTTGTGGCCTTCAGTGCCACCATGGGGGCGTCCCTGAGCAGCATTTTTCTGGTCTACACCGGTTCGAGCATCATGCAGGTGTTCGGCATCACCGCAGGGACCTTTTTGGTCATGTCTGTGATTGGATACACCACGTCCACTGACCTCAGTCGTTTTGGCAGCCTCTTGATGATGGCCGTGCTCGGCATGTTGATCGCCATGGTGGTCAATTGGTTCATGAATTCTTCTGCCCTCGACTACATCATCTCCATCGCCGGAGTGCTCATCTTCACGGGACTCATCGCCTACGACACCCAAAAGCTGAAGCGCATCGCTGCGGGGGTGGAATACGGAAGTGAAGAAGGACGCAAGCTGGCTTTGCTCGGGGCGACGAGCCTGTATTTGGACTTCGTCAACCTGTTCCTGTTTCTTCTGCGTCTACTCGGCCGAAGGGACTGAGGCAGCGGTGTCAAAAGCACATCACACACCCCAAAAGAAAAGGCGGCCCAGATGGGCCGCCTTTTTCTTGGGGTCAGAATGGAGGTTGGCCGATCAGCGAACCATCAAGCGCTGCGACCAAAGGCCGCGGCCGCTGATTTCCAAGGTGATGACGTAAGCCCCGGAAGGCAGGGAAGCAGCATCCACAAAGTGCTTGCTCGTGCCCGCTGGAAGTTGCCCTTCAAAGAGGACGGCCACCTCGCGCCCTGCCGCATCACGCATGGCCAAGCGACCTGAGGCCGATTGACTCAGCACCACAGGGATGCAGGTGATGGCCGAAGCCGGGTTCGGGAAAGCGGGCTGAAACCCAGCGAATCCGTTGGATTCATCGAGTCCATTGATTTGGACTTCTCCAACCCGAAACTGCCAGTACCCTTCTGGAGCAGGCATGGGGCGGTCTTGGGTCTTGCCGCTGACCGATGTGCCTTCGATGTAGTACTGCACCACCGTTCCTTCAGCTTGGGCGGGAATGGCTGAGTACCACATGTCGTTAAATCCTGCGTCCATGGACACTTCGTTGTATTCGGTGTCTCCTTCGGTGCGCCAAAACAAGCGAGCGTTGGCCATGCCAGAGCGGTGTTGCATGAGCGCCTCCACGGGATAGGGGTTGACCGTGTCTTCGGTGTCGTCCAACGGTTGATGGCTGATTAGCAAAGGGTCCTCTACGCCCACGCTGTGGGTGATGCAGTGGATGGCCCCGCTGGCCGAGATGATTTGGTTGCAATCGATGCCCACCACATTGTATCCGGGCAAGGCCGCCTCGTAGATGGCAATGGCTGTGGTGTCATACTCCTCGTAGTAGGTGGGGAGCAGGATGGTGTTGTTCACGAAGACGGAGTTCGTGTAGGTCATGTAATCACCATTGGAGTCGGGGTAGCCGCCTCCCCAACCTGGCTCAGGCGGAGAGGGGATGCGGATCACGTCGAAGGGGGTGCCCCATTTGCTGGTGTGGTTGGCCAATACATATTCGAGGTTGGCTTCGATCTGAGGTCCGTCAGCCACACCTTCAGGGTATTCTGCCATCAGGATGGTCTCCTCATCGAGCAACTTCATGTGCATGTCAATGTGGTGGATGCCATCAAAAGGCAGGTTCTCCATCCGCACATAGGTGTGCAGTCCCATGAAGTCGGCCAGAATGCCTTCGATGTCTTCGGCGCTTTGGTCTGGGAATTGGGTGCCCCACCAGGTGGGTCCTCCCGAATTCTCGTCCCCGATGAGGTTGGAAGCAAAGCCCATTCCGAAGCCGTCGCTCATGAAGTTGCCTCCCGTGTTCATCAGGTCGTAAGGTTCCGCTGTGGTTTCATACATGGGGATTTCCATGTGGTCGGCAATGACCTGAGGCGCCGCATCGTCATCGGGGCGAGGTCGGTTGTACAGCCAGTCGACAATGATGCGGTCATCGACCCCGTTTCCATAGACGGTGTTGGGGCCGTAGTCGCGGATCCAAACGGTGTTCAAGGGGACTTCTAAGACGGTGATGTTGTCCATCGTTGCAGCCTCTCCACCATTGTTGTTGGCCGTGATGTAGTCTTGGACATACTCAGCATCTTCGGTCAGGACAATGACCTCGCATTCTTGAGCGGCATTGACCACGATTTGCTTCTCAATGGAACTGTATCCCTCCCATCCCACGCAAAGCACCTCAATCTCCTCCCATTCGGCCATGGTGCGCAGGCCGTCAAATTCTGGGGGTGTGGTTTCGCCTCGGGTGGTGGCAGGAGAGAAGGGGTTGGCTTCGAAGTACTGCACTTCTCGGGCATCCATGCCGTGGCTCAATGGAGAGTCAAAACGTTGGGCGTTTGTGGCCAGTGGTGCCAAGGCAGCAGCGAGAAGAAAGCCCAGGAGTAGGTTCGGTTTCATGTTCACAGGTTTCGGATGTCAAGTTAACGCGCGCTGAAAGCAAAAGGTGGCCTCGGGGCATGACGCTCCAAGACCACCTTTTGCAGGTTCCGAAAGGTTCAGAGTCGGAAGAAGATGGGCAGGGTGATTGTGGTGGCGATGGCCTTGCCTTCTTTGGTGGCAGGGGCCCAAGCGGGCATGGACATGGCCGTGGCAATCGCCGCGCTGTCCAAAGCAGGATGAAGGGGCTCCAAAACCTTGGCGTTGGTGACCGCCCCCGTTTCCGAGATGGTGAATTCAACAAAAACCTTGCCTTCGATGCCACTCTCTCGAGCGGACTCAGGGTAAGTGACCTGTCCGGCGATGAATTCCATCACTTTTCCGGCTCCACCTGGGAACTCGGCAGAGATGACTTCAGAGGACGTGTCCAAGGCGTTGTCGCCATTGGATGTGTTGGCGGCTTCGTCCGCGCAGGAGACCAACAAGGTGGCTGAGAAGGCCAAGGCGCTCATTCCGAGCGCAATGCGTGTGAATCGAATCATGGGCCGAAAATAGGACATCCCGTCAATGGATGGTGCTCAGGATGCGAGACACGGTGTCGGGGTCAATGTCGTGGCCGCCCTCGAATCCATGATGGACCACGTTGTCGGGTTGGCCGCCTGCCTGCTTCCAAGCCGATTCGGCCGTTTGAAAACGGAGCTCAGGGTCCTGGATGTAAGGGTCTGCGTGGCCTGTGATGAGTTGCAGGGCTGGAGCCGAGTGAAAGCGGGAGTCAGTATCACTGAGGTCGGGAGGGATCACGCCGCTGTGGGCCAGCAGACCTGTCCATTCGCTGGGTTTGAATTGCCCCTGAGCCACCCAGCGCAATGCGGTGGCCACGCCCTGAGAAAACCCAAGCAGAACCTGAGGACCCGATCCAGAGAAGGGACACTGAACGCGCACGAGGTCCAGAAATCGCACATGATCTGCGATGTCGGAAAGGCGCTCCTCCTTGGTCATCCAGCTGGCGCCGACCCGTCCACTTGTTCCCTTGAGGTAGAAACGATGTCCTCCCTCCGGAGCCACGATGTGCCAACCTTCATCGGCTTGCCTTTGGAACTTTCGAATGAAATATTCGGCCAGTTGACCATAGCCATGGAGCACGAAGAGCGTGCCCCGAACGGGGACATTTCCCGAAGGTGAGAGCGACCACCAGCGGGCAGTTCTGGGCACTTCCAGGGTGTGTGGGGAGGCTGTGGAGCGTTCCATCACCAAGTCAGGTTGATGTCGGCCGACCCAAAGGCTGGGCAAAACACCGAGTCCATGAACAGCCCTTCGGGTTGTCCGATCAGGGCCACCTCCAAATCTGCACCCCAGGTCATCCACGCGTCACCGTGCATCAAGCATTGCCAGCTTGAGTCGGCACCGACCCCGCTCAAATTCACCACGTCGGTGGGGCAGCAGAGGCAGGGGAAGTCCTCGCCCAGGTTGAATGCCATGACGTCAGAACTGTCTTCTGGGGCTGTGCTGCTGAGGCTCACGTGCAGGGTGCACACGGCGTGAAAGCCCACAGTAAGACTTTCGGTTTCATTGGGCAAAAGTCCATCGGGGTCGATTTCACCGGCGACATCGAAGTGACCCGGTGCCTGTGCAGTCCAGCGGAGGCTGTAGCTGCTTCTTCTGGGGAATTCCACAGTGAAGTCTCCCGCTGCATCGGATTCGGCAGAAGCCACCTCTTCCTCGGCCTGCAGGGCACCATCGACCACAGCCCGTTCGAAAAGGCTCCAGTCGGCTCCAGCCAATGGCACATTGGCCGGAACGGTCAAGGCGCGCCCTTCAATTTGATAGGTCATGCCTTCAGTGTTCCGGTTGCACCCGAGAAGGGCCATGGAGCAGAAGGCGAAAAGCAGAGCAAAATACCGGACCATCAAAGCACTTCGAGTTTGGCGAATTTGAGGAGCAACTGTTTTTGGCCAGCAGAGGGAAAGAAAACCGTGGCCTTGATGTTGGGCGCTTCGCCTTCCAGTTTGAGCACTTTGCCTTTTCCGAATCGGGCGTGTTTCACTTCCACGCCAGGGGCGATGTTGCCAGCTTGGGCAGGGACTGTTCCAGAAGATGCCTCACTTTGTGGGCTGTCCTCTGTTGCAGGCCTCCGGCCAACTTTCTTCATGCCCGGCTTGGGAGGTGCGCTGGCTCCAGAAGGCATGGGTTTGTAGAATGACGTTCTGGCGTTGTTGAAGTCGAACGGCTCTGGACGCTTGGCACTCACTGTGGGAAGGAGCAAGTAGCGCTCGTCAATTTCTTCAATGAACCGGGAGGGCTCATTCTGGATCAATTGCCCCCAACGGTAGCGGGTGAGCGCGTAACTCAAGGTGGCCTTCTTTTCGGCGCGGGTCAGGGCCACGTAAAAAAGTCGCCTTTCTTCCTCCAATTCTTCCCGGGTGTTCAAGGCCATCTGACTCGGGAAGAGGTTTTCCTCCAAACCCACTACGTATACATAAGGAAACTCCAGGCCCTTGGCGGCATGGATGGTCATCATGGAAACCTTGTCGTCATCTCCGTCGTCTTGATCGGCATCGGTCAGGAGCGCAACATCCACCAAAAAGTCCGCCATGGTTCGGATGGCTTCTGGGTTGGCGGGGTCCACCTCCTCCGAGAATTCCTTCATCCCGGCCAAAAGCTCCTCTACGTTTTCATACCGCGCGACCCCTTCGGGGGTTTTGTCTTTGTGGAGCTCCCGGAGTAAACCAGTGTGCTGGGCAATGTGGTGGCCAAGGTCAAAGGCGGTCGCCGTTTCCAACTTGGTGGCAAACCCCTCCATCATCGTGGCAAAATCTTGGAGCTTGGCCCAAGCCCTTCCCTTCAAATCACTGGGCTGGCGAAAGGGCTCTCGAAGGACATCCCACAGGGAGCAGTCGTGGTGGGCAGAGGCCACGGTCATTCTGTCCAAGGTGGTTTTCCCGATTCCGCGCGCCGGATAGTTGACCACGCGCTTCAGGCTCTCATCGTCTGCGGGGTTGGCCACCAGGCGGAAATAGGCGATCAGGTCTTTGATTTCCTTGCGCTGATAGAAGCTCAGGCCGCCATAGATCCGGTAGGGGATGTTTCTTTTTCTGAGTTGCTCCTCAAAGGCACGACTCTGGGCATTCGTTCGATACAGAATGGCGAAGTCTTTGTGCGTGGCCCGCTCACGAGAGCGGGTGGTCATGATGGCGTCGGCGATGTGGGCTCCTTCATCATTGTCACTCAGGGCGCGGTGAACTTGAATCTTTTCGCCTTCATCATTGCCTGTCCAGACCTCCTTTTGAATTTGGTCTTGGTTCTTGGCGATGATGGTGTTGGCGGCTTCCACGATGGTTTTGGTGCTGCGGTAGTTCTGCTCCAGTTTAAAGACCGTACAGTCCGGGTAGTCCCTCTGGAAGTTCAAGATGTTTTGAATGTTGGCTCCCCGGAAGCTGTAGATGCTCTGCGCATCGTCTCCCACCACGCAGACATTTTCTCGCGCCGCACCCAACTGACGGATGATGAGGTATTGGGCGAAGTTGGTGTCCTGATACTCATCCACGAGGAGGAAGGCAAACTTCTGCTGGTACTTGTGCAGCAGGTCTGGGAAGTCGCGCAACAGGATGTTGGTCTTGAACAGCAGGTCGTCAAAGTCCATGGCCCCGGATCGTTGCAATCGGTTGTTGTAGCCTGCATAGATCTCTGCAATTCTCGGTCTGCCCGCCTGTTGGTCCTCGCCCATGATGTCGGGGTTGGCGGCATAGTCTTGTGGCGCGATGAGGTTGTTCTTGGCCCCGGAGATGCGCCCGTGCACCGAGTTCGGCTTATAGAGTTTGTCGTCCAGTCCCAAGCCCTTGATCACATCCTTAATGACACTTCTGCTGTCCTGGGTGTCGTAGATGGTGAAGTTGGATGGGTAGTTGATGCGTTCACTTTCAATGCGAAGGATCCGAGCAAAGACGCTGTGAAAAGTGCCCATCCATATGTTTCTGGCCTCTGCGTCGCCCACAATCTTGCCGATGCGGGCCTTCATTTCCTTCGCCGCCTTGTTGGTGAAGGTCAAGGCGAGAATGGAGAATGGATCGACCCCTTGGTCAATCAAATGCGCGATTCGGTGGGTCAGGACTCGGGTTTTACCAGATCCTGCTCCTGCGACAACCATCATCGGCCCTTCAATATGTCCCGCCGCAGCCTTTTGCGCTTCATTCAATCCCTCGAGCATCTCCATGTTTCAAAAGTAGCCGGATTGGGTTTGAACGAGTTAAGTCAATCCACTTGGGTCCGTGGAATCATCTGCACAATTCAATGTTGGAATTCCCGGCATTTCACGTAGTTTTGCACCCCCGTTGAAAAATGGGGCAGTGGGCTAATTGTCCCTGAATGTTAGAAAAAGACGCCAATAACAAGCAATGCCGACGATCCAACAGCTGATCCGCAAAGGCCGCACGGACAAGGTCTATACCTCTAAGTCCGCCGCGCTCGACTCATGTCCGCAAAGACGTGGGGTTTGCGTGCGGGTTTACACGACCACGCCCAAGAAGCCAAACTCTGCCATGCGGAAGGTGGCACGTGTGCGATTGACCAACGGAAACGAAGTCAACGCCTACATCGGAGGAGAAGGACACAACCTGCAAGAGCACAGCATCGTGCTGGTTCGCGGAGGACGTGTAAAGGACTTGCCAGGTGTTCGTTACCACATTGTACGTGGTGCACTCGACACTGCAGGTGTGGAGGGTCGCAATCAGCGCCGCTCCAAGTACGGAACCAAGCGCCCCAAGAAGTAATACGCCATGCGTCGCAGACAAGCCAAAAAGCATCCGCTGATCCCGGATCCACGTTTTAACGACACGGATGTCACGTACTTCGTGAACAACCTCATGCTCAAGGGCAAGAAGAGCACTGCCTTTGACATTTTCTACAGCGCCATTGACATGGTCACCGAGCGCACAGGAGAAGATGGCCTTGAGCAGTGGAAGCAAGCCGTGACAGCGATCACGCCCAACGTTGAAGTGCGCAGCCGCCGTGTTGGTGGTGCCACTTTCCAGATTCCGCAGCCCATTCGGGACAGCCGCAAGCACAGCATGGCGGTGAAGTGGATCATCAGCTACGCACGTCTCCGCAACGAAAAGACCATGGCCGATCGTTTGGCCGCAGAAATCATTGCAGCCAACAAAGGGGAGGGAGCCACTTTCAAGAAGAAGGAAGACACCCACCGCATGGCAGAAGCCAACAAGGCATTCTCCCACTTCCGTTTCTGAACCAACACACGACCTCCGGAATCATGTCCAAAAGGGACCTCAATTTCACGCGCAACATTGGCATCATGGCCCACGTCGACGCTGGCAAGACCACGACGACGGAGCGCATCCTGTATTACACAGGTATTTCCCACAAAATCGGAGAGGTGCACGATGGTGCAGCCACGATGGACTGGATGGAGCAAGAGCAAGAGCGTGGCATCACCATTACTTCTGCTGCAACCACTTGTTTTTGGTCTTTCGAAGACAACGATTACCGCATCAACATCATTGACACCCCTGGACACGTGGACTTCACCGTTGAGGTGGAGCGCTCATTGCGTGTTTTGGACGGTGCCGTTGGCTTGTTCTGTGCAGTGTCCGGTGTGGAGCCTCAATCTGAGACCAACTGGGGCTCTGGCCGACAAGTACAAGGTGCCGCGCATCGGGTTCGTCAACAAGATGGACCGTTCTGGTGCAGACTTCTTCAACGTGCTCGAGCAGATTCGTGAGATGCTGGGTGCAAACCCCGTCCCGCTTCAAGTGCCCATTGGTGCTGAGGATGATTTCCGAGGTGTGGTTGACCTGTTGACAGGCAAGGCCATGGTGTGGAACGAGGAAGACAAGGGGATGACCTTCACGGAGATTCCGGTCCCAGAAGACTTGGTCGACGTGGTTGAAGAATACCGTGGAAAGCTTGTTGAGGCTGTCGCCGAACAGGACGACACGTTGATGGAGAAGTACTTCGAGGATCCAGACAGCATCACAGAAGCTGAGATGGTGAACGCCATTCGGAAGGCAGCCATTGCCATGGACATCACACCGATGCTCTGCGGTTCTGCGTTCAAGAATAAGGGCGTTCAAACCATGCTCGACGCGGTGATGCGCTACCTGCCTTCTCCTTACGACATTGGAGAGATTGTGGGAATGAATCCCGACAACGAGGAGGAAGAAGTGGTTCGCCACAGCGATCCGGACGACCCTTTCTCAGGCTTGGCGTTTAAAATTGCCACCGACCCATTTGTGGGGCGTTTGTGCTTCGTTCGCGCTTACTCTGGCATCCTGCCTGCTGGCTCTTACGTCAAGAACACGCGTTCAGACAAGAAGGAGCGGATCAGCCGCATCTTCCAGATGCACTCCAATAAGCAGAACCCAATCGACCGGCTTGAGGCTGGTGACATCGGTGCTGTGGTTGGTTTTAAGGACATCCGCACAGGAGACACCCTCTGTTCAGAAGGGCACCCCATCACGTTGGAGAGCATGACGTTCCCCGACCCAGTAATCGGTATTGCCATTGAGCCAAAGTCTCAGGCCGACATCGACAAGTTGGGCAATGGCCTCGCCAAGCTTTCTGAGGAGGATCCCACCTTCCGCGTTCACACAGACGAGGACAGCGGTCAAACCGTGATCTCCGGCATGGGTGAGCTTCACTTGGACGTTCTCGTCGACCGTTTGCGTCGCGAGTTCAAGGTGGAGTGCAACCAGGGACAGCCTCAGGTGGCCTACAAGGAGGCCATCTTCGGTGAGGTTCGTCACCGCGAGGTTTACAAGAAGCAGTCAGGTGGTCGCGGTAAGTTCGCCGACATCATCATCAACATTGGCCCATCGCCGACTCCAGAGGAGGAAGGTTTGGTGTTCAAGAACTCTGTGAAGGGCGGTAACGTCCCGAAAGAGTTTGTTCCTTCCGTTGAGAAGGGGTTCAAGGACGCCATGGTGACGGGTGTATTGGCTGGATACCCCATGGACAGTATGTCCGTTGAATTGTTGGACGGTTCATTCCACGCAGTGGACTCCGACCAACTCTCGTTCGAATTGGCCGCCAAAATGGCTTATCGGAACGCCATCAAGGGATGTACCCCAAAAATTCTCGAGCCCATCATGGCCCTGGAGGTTCGCACCCCAGAAGCCAACATGGGTGACGTCATCGGTGACTTGAACAAGCGCCGTGGCATGGTTGAAGGCACCGACGAGCGCGGTGGCAAGACCGTCATTAAGGCCAAAGTGCCGTTGAGTGAAATGTTCGGTTATGTGACCGATTTGCGTACGCTGACCTCGGGTCGTGCGGACAGCAGCATGACATTCAGCCACTACGCCGAGGCTCCGACCAGTGTGGCGGAGTCAGTGATCGCAGAAGCACAAGGAAAATAAGTCAACGCCAGATGGCCCAGAAGATTCGCATCAAGCTGAAGAGCTACGACCACAACCTGGTCGACAAATCTGCCGAGAAGATCGTAAAGACGGTCAAGTCGACAGGTGCCGTTGTGAGTGGTCCCATTCCACTCCCGACGCACCAGCGCGTCTATACGGTACTTCGCTCGCCTCACGTCAACAAGAAGTCGAGAGAGCAGTTCGAATTGAGCGCTTACAAGCGCTTGTTGGATATCTACAGCAATTCTTCCGCTACGGTGGACGCGCTCATGCGCCTGGAACTCCCCAGCGGTGTGGAGGTGGAAATCAAAGTCTGAAGGACATGCCCGGATTGATTGGAAAAAAGGTCGGAATGACCAGCATGTACAACGAAGCAGGTAAGAACCTGCCTTGTACAGTGCTCGAAGTGGGACCCTGCGTGGTGACCCAAGTGAAGACCGCAGACAAAGACGGATATGCTGCTGTGCAGGTTGGATTCGGTGACCGCAAGGACAACCGCACCAGCCAAGCCATGGGAGGACACTTCAAGAAAGCTGGCGTCAACGCCAAGCAGCACTTGGCGGAGTTCAGCGGCTATGAAGGAGAGTACAAGCTCGGAGATGAAATCCAAATCGGTGACGTGTTCGCCGAAGGCCAGTTCGTTTCGGTCATCGGCACCAGCAAGGGACGAGGCTTTCAGGGTGTTGTTCGCCGCCACAACTTTGCCGGTGTGGGTCAAGCGACCCACGGTCAGCACAACCGATTGAGGGCCCCAGGTTCCATCGGTGCGGCCTCAACGCCAGCGCGTGTCTACAAAGGCATGCGCATGGCAGGTCAGATGGGCAATGCCCGGGTGACCATTGAGAATCTCGAGATACTGAAGGTCATGGCAGAGGAGGGACTCCTCGTCGTGAAAGGTGCTGTCCCAGGACACAAAGGCGCCACCGTCATCGTCCGCAAGCCAGAAGCGTAAGTCATGAAAGTCGACGTTTACAATTCAGAAGGCAAGAAGACCTCCAGCGCTGAGCTGAACGAGGCTGTCTTCGGCATCGAGCCCAACGATCACGCCATTTATTTGGATGTGAAGCGTTACCTCGCCGCGCAACGCCAGGGTACACACAAAGCCAAGGAGCGCGCTGAGATCACGGGTTCTACGCGCAAGATCAAGAAGCAGAAGGGTACAGGTGGTGCCCGTGCTGGTTCCATTAAGAACCCATTGTTTGTCGGTGGAGGTACCATCTTCGGTCCACGTCCACGGAAGTACGACATCAAGCTGAACAAGAAGGTGCGTCAGTTGGCTCGCAAGAGCGCTCTCGCCTACAAAGCCAAGGACGGAGGAATCCGCGTGGTGGAAGGCATGGGCATGGACACCCCAAAGACCAAGGACCTCTTGGGGACTTTCGGTAAGCTCGGGTTGGGCGACCAGAAGACGTTGGTGGTGGTTCCCGAGTTGGACCGCAACCTCTACTTGAGCAGCCGCAACTTGCCCAAGCACCGTGTCATGACGGCCGGCGACTTGAGCACATACGACATCATGAATTGCCGTCAGCTCGTCTTCGTGGGCAACGCTCACGAAGTGATCACTGGTATTCTCACAGCCTGAGTCATGAAGAACATCCTCATCAAGCCGTTGATCACCGAAAAGATGACCGCCGAGAGCGAGCGCATCAATGCCTACGGGTTCGTGGTGAACGACGACGCCAACAAGTCTGAGATCAAAGACGCAGTCGAAAAGACCTACGGGGTAACCGTGGCTCGTGTTCGCACATTGCGCGTTGACGGCAAGGTTCGCAGCCGATTTACCCGCACGGGTGTGTTGCGCGGCCGCTCAGAGAGCTACAAAAAAGCCATCGTCCGCCTCGTGGACGGTGACGCTATTGACTTCTACGAGAACATCTAAGGGATTATGGCAGTACGGAAGTTCAACCCCATTACGCCAGGCATGCGTCACAAGGTGTTGTCGAAATTCGACAACATCACGACGGACAAGCCTCATAAGCCGTTGCTGGAGCCGCTCAGAAAGAACGGAGGCCGGAACAACGATGGAAAAATGACCATGCGCTATCGCGGTGGTGGTCACAAGCGGATGTACCGCGTCATCGACTTCAAGCGCAACAAGCACGGCGTCGCTGCCGAAGTGCTGACGGTTGAGTACGACCCAAACCGCAGTGCTCGCATTGCCCTGGTTCAGTACGCAGACGGTGAGAAGCGCTACATCGTAGCACCAGAAGGCCTGCAAGTCGGGCAACAAATCATGAGTGGAGAAGGTGCTGCGCCAGAAGTGGGCAACGCTTTGTTCCTGTCCGACATCCCGCTCGGAACCATGATTCACAACATTGAACTTCATCCTGGGCGTGGAGCCAACATCGCGCGTTCCGCTGGTGCTTCCGCTCAATTGAAGGCCCGTGATGGCAAGTATGCAGTGATTGCCCTCCCCAGTGGTGAGGTGCGCATGATCTTGATCACTTGCCTCGCAACTGTGGGTAGCGTTGGAAACAGTGAACACAACCAACAGGTGTCCGGTAAGGCCGGTCGCAGCCGCTGGTTGGGTCGCCGTCCTCGCGTCCGTGGTGTTGTTATGAACCCAGTCGATCACCCCATGGGTGGTGGTGAGGGCCGCAACGCTGGTGGACACCCACGTAGCCGTAACGGAATGCCGGCAAAGGGTTTCAAGACCCGCGACAAGCAGAAGCATTCTTCCAAGTACATCATCGAACGCCGCAAGAAGTAAGACATGGCACGTTCGCTCAAAAAACCCCCCTTCGTCCACTACAAGCTGGTTCAGCGTGTAGAGGCCATGCAGGAAAGTGGCAAGAAGTCCGTCATCAAGACGTGGAGCCGCTCGAGCATGATTACGCCGGATTTTGTCGGCTTGACCATCGCCGTTCACAACGGTCGCCAGTTCATCCCAGTGTTTGTCACTGAGAACATGGTGGGACACAAGCTCGGTGAATTTTCTCCGACTCGCACCTTCCGCGGTCACGCGGACAATAAGAAAGACAAGGGACGTCGTTGACGGCCGGAATCATTAGCATTATGGGAGCCCGTAAAAGAAACGCAGCAGAAGCCCGCAAGGCGGCGATGTCCACAGTGGCCATTGCCAAGCTGAATGATTGCCCAACCTCGCCTCGGAAGATGCGCCTGGTTGCGGACATCATCCGCGGCAAAGACGTCGTGAGTGCATTGAACATTCTCAAGTTCAGCGCCAAGGAGGCATCAGGTCGCATGGAGAAGTTGCTTCTCTCGGCCATTGCCAACTGGGAAGCAAAGAACGAGGGAGCAAGGCCAGAAGAAGCCGGACTTTACGTGAGTGAAGTGAAGGTGGACAGTGCCCGCATGCTCAAGCGCATTCAGCCTGCACCACAAGGCCGTGCGCACCGCATTCGCAAGCGCTCAAACCACGTGACTCTCATCGTCGATAGCCTGAAGAAGTAATGGGACAGAAGACACACCCCACCGGCAACCGCCTGGGATTCATCAAAGGTTGGGACTCCAACTGGTACGGCGGAAAGAACTACGTCGACAAGATTGTTGAGGACGACAAGATCCGGAAGTACCTCCGCGCTCGTCTCGTCAAAGCCAGCGTGAGCCGCATCGTGATCGAGCGGACCATGAAGCTGGTCACTGTAACCATCCACACAGCCCGCCCCGGTGTCATCATTGGCAAGGGAGGACAAGAAGTGGACAAGCTTCGCGAGGAGCTGAAGAAGTTGACCCGGAAGGAAATCCAGATCAACATCTTCGAAATCAAGCGCCCAGAATTGGATGCGCGTTTGGTCGCTGAAAGTGTTGCCCGTCAGCTCGAGGCCCGCATCAGTTACCGCCGTGCCATCAAGATGTCCATTGCGAGTTCAATGCGCATGGGTGCTGAAGGAATTAAGATTGGCATTGCAGGTCGTTTGAATGGAGCAGAGATTGCCCGTTCTGAGACCTTCATGGAAGGCCGGGTCCCACTGCACACATTCCGTGCAGACATCGACTACGCTTTGGTAGAGGCACACACCACGTACGGCCGCATTGGCGTGAAGGTGTGGGTGTTCCGAGGCGAAGTCTATGGAAAGCCAGACTTGAGCCCAGTCGATCCAACCAAAGAAGACAAGCGCGGCTCCAGAGGAGGTGGCCGTGGCGGAGAGCGTCCAGAGCGCCGCCGTCGTCGTCGTGAACCACGCAGCTAAACGTCCGAAGTCATGCTTCAGCCGAAAAGAACGAAATTCAGGAAAATGCAGAAGGGCCGCGTCCGCGGTCTCGCCCAGCGCGGCAGTTCCATTGCATATGGCACTTTTGCCATCAAAACGACGGACATGGGGTTCATTTCCTCCCGTCAGATCGAGTCCGCTCGTATTGCCATCAACCGCTACATGAAGCGTGAGGGGCAAGTGTGGATTCGCATCTTCCCAGACAAGCCCATTACATCCAAGCCTCTCGAGGTTCGTATGGGTAAGGGTAAGGGTGCAGTGAGCCACTGGGTGGCTCCTGTGAAGCCAGGCCGCGTCCTCTTTGAGGTCGATGGTGTACCTGAAAACGTCGCTCAAGAGGCGCTCCGCTTGGGAGCTCAGAAGTTGCCAGTTCGCTGCCGCTTCGTTGCCCGTTATGACAATTGATGAAAGGAGGGAATCATGAAGATGAGTGAAATCAATGGTCTCAGCGACCTCGACCTCAAGGAGCGCATCGGCGCAGAGCGTGAAGCTTTGCAAAAGCTCCGTTTCAACCACACCATTGCCGGTCTGGAGAGCCCATTCCAGTTGCGTCAGAAGCGCCGCGATATCGCGCGCATGCTCACGGAATTGAATGCTCGTAAGAACGCTAAAGCAGAAGAACAGAAGTCATGACCGTCGAGCAGCCCGCAGCGGAGAAGCGCAACCTCAGGAAGGTTCGCCAAGGCATCGTTACCTCCAACAAGATGCAGAAGACCATCACTGTGACGGTCGAGTACACGGAGAAGCACGCGAAGTACAGCAAGTTTGTGAAGCGTTCTCGGAAGTTCACCGCACACGATGAGCAGGAGACCTGCGGCATTGGTGATATGGTGCGCATCATGGAGACCCGTCCTTTGAGTAAGAACAAGTGCTGGCGTCTCGTAGAGGTCCTCGAAAGGGCCAAGTAATACGAGGTCCCAAATAGAACAAAGCAAGAGCCATGATCCAGCAAGAATCCCGGATGGCAGTCGCCGACAACAGCGGAGCACGTGAAGTGCTGTGTATCCGCGTGCTCGGAGGAACGCGCCGGCGTTACGCCAGCATCGGAGACAAGGTTGTCGTGACCGTGAAAGACGCGGCACCGAACGGAGGTGTGAAGAAAGGAACGGTCAGCAAGGCCGTCATCGTTCGCACCAAGAAGGCAGTTCGTCGTGCAGACGGATCCTACATCCGCTTCGATGACAACGCATGTGTCCTCCTGAATACCACCGGAGAAATCCGTGGCACTCGAATCTTCGGTCCAGTCGCGCGTGAATTGCGGGAGAAGGACTTCATGAAAATCGTATCGCTCGCACCTGAGGTGCTCTGAACGCAATCCATCATGTATAAGCGCGTCAAGATAAAAAAGGGCGACACCGTTAAGGTGATCGCGGGTGGCAACAAAGGCAAGACTGGCACGGTCATGCAGGTTCTCCGAAAGGACGACCGCGTGGTGATCGAGAACGTCAACATGGTTACCAAGCATGTGAAGCCCGGCCCCTCCAATCCGCAGGGCGGAATTGAAAAGAAAGAAGCACCGATTCACATCTCCAATGTGATGGTTGTGGACAGTGATGGCAATGCCACTCGCGTTGGTCGCCGCCGAGGCGATGACGGCAAGTTGGCTCGCTACAGTAAGAAATCCGACCAAACGCTGAACTGATGAGCTACGTTCCCAGACTCAAGCACCAGTACCACGACGAAGTCGTACCCAAGCTCCAGGAGCGCTTTGAATACAAGAGCTCTATGCAGGTTCCGAAGATTGAAAAAATCTGTCTGAACCAAGGGTTGGGCAAGGCCATCACCGATCGCAAGATTGTGGATGGAGCGCTCGCTGAGCTCGCCATGATTTGTGGTCAGCAGGCGGTGGCCACCTATTCCACCAAGGACATTTCGAATTTCAAACTCCGTAAGGGGATGCCTGTTGGCGCCCGAGTGACATTGCGTCGCGAGCGGATGTACGAATTTCTCGATCGTCTGATCCATGTGTCGCTGCCCCGTACCCGAGATTTCCAAGGCGTTAAGGCCACAGGCTTTGACGGACGTGGAAACTTCAGCTTCGGCATTCAGGAGCAAATCATTTTCCCAGAAATCGATCTGGACAAGGTGAAGCACCTCAATGGAATGCACATCACCATTGTGACCAATGCCCGGACCAATGAAGAAGCCAAAGAGCTTCTCCTGGCGTTCGGTTTCCCCTTCAAGAAGAACTGATACGATATGGCTAAGGAATCCATGAAAGCGCGTGAGCGCAAACGTGAGCGAATGGTCGCTCGTTACGCAGCAAAACGTAAGGCCTTGAAGGAGGCTGGTGATTGGGACGGGCTTCAAAAGCTCCCCAAGAACGCTTCACCTGTGCGTTTGCACAACCGTTGTCAGCTGACGGGTCGTCCCCGAGGCTATATGCGTCAATTCGGCCTCAGCCGAGTGACTTTCCGTGAAATGGCATTGGCGGGCAAGATCCCCGGTGTTAAAAAAGCAAGCTGGTAAGCCATGCATTCAGATCCGATCGCCGATTTCCTGACGCGCATTCGCAACGGGCAGATGGCCGGCCACAAAGTGGTCGAAATCCCCGCGTCCAATATCAAGAAAGAGATCACCAAGATTCTCTTTGATAAGGGCTATGTCCTCTCCTACAAGTTTGTAGAGGACGGTCCTCAAGGCACCATCAAAATCGCCTTGAAGTACCACCCAAAAACACGTCGTCCTGCCATCACTGAGATGCAGCGAATGAGCAAGCCAGGTCTCCGCACGTACCGGGGAGCTGATGACCTTCCGCGCATCTTGAATGGTTTGGGCATCTCCATCTTGAGCACATCCCAGGGTGTGATGACAGACAAGGAGGCCAAGCACATGAACGTTGGGGGAGAGATCCTCTGTTACGTTTATTAATCCGAGAAAAGAGAAGAACATGTCCAGAATCGGAAATGCTCCCGTATCGATCCCAACCGGGGTGACCGTTGCCGTCGAAGGCAATGTCATCAAGGTCAAGGGGCCCAAAGGAGAGCTTGAGCAGTCATTTGACGCTGCCATTTCAGTCAAGGTCGAGGAGGAAACTGTGCTGTTTTCACGAAGCTCTGACCTTCCAGACCACAGGTCGAAGCATGGTTTGTACCGCTCATTGTGCGCTGGCATGGTGGAAGGCGTGACTGCCGGCTTTAAAAAGGAGTTGGAGCTCGTGGGTGTGGGTTTCCGCGCCCAGGCTTCAGGTCAGCAATTGACCTTGGCCCTTGGGTACAGCCACCCCATCATCATCGAGATCCCGAAAGAGGTCAAGTTGACTGCGGAGTCCCAGAAGGGTTCAAACCCCAAGGTGACCCTCGAATCCCACGACAAGCAGTTGTTGGGAACAGTCGCTGCCAAAATCCGTTCTTTGCGGAAGCCTGAGCCTTACAAAGGCAAAGGTGTCCGTTTCACCGACGAGTACATCCGGCGTAAGGCTGGTAAGTCCGCGGCCAAGTAATCGCATACGTCATGTCCGTAGCAAGCAAGAAACACAACACCCGCATGCGCATCAAGGCGCGCATCCGTGGCAAAATCAGCGGAACAGCCGAGCGCCCTCGCCTGACCGTTTTCCGTTCCAACAAGCAGATTTACGCTCAGATCGTAGACGACTTGTCTGGAAAAACATTGGCCAGCGCCGGCTCCCGCACCATTGCGGAAGCCAAGGGTGTTGCCAAAATCGACCAAGCCAAGTTGGTGGGAGCCAAAGTGGCGGAGGTGGCCAAGGCTGCTGGTATTACATCTGTGGTCTTCGATCGCAACGGCTATCTCTACCATGGCCGTGTGAAAGGACTCGCTGAAGCCGCACGTGAAGGCGGACTCCAATTCTGATTCCATCATGAGAGACAACAACAACCGTCGCCGTGACGACCGGAACAACCAACCGGAGAGTGACATCAAAGACCGTTTGGTCACGATCAACCGTTCGACCAAAACCACAAAGGGTGGTCGGACCTTCACCTTCACTGGCATTGTCGTCGTTGGCGATGAGAAAGGAAAGGTGGGTCATGGGTCAGGCCGCAGCCGTGAGGTGGTGACCGCCATCCAAAAAGGAATTGAAGACGCCAAAAAGCGCATGGTCGAAGTGCCTGTGATCAATGGCACAGTTCCTCACGCTCAGGAAGCGGTTTTCGCTGGAGCCCGTGTGCTCATCAAGCCAGCCACCCCAGGTACGGGTGTGATTGCTGGAGGTGCCATGCGCGCAGTATTGGAGAGTGCTGGAATCAAGGACGTCCTCGCGAAGTCATTGGGTTCTTCCAACACGCAAAATGTGGTGAAAGCCACATTTAAGGCACTGACCATGATGCGCAGTGCATCTGATGTGGCCGACCTGCGTGGGATTCCTGTTCACCGCGTATTCAACGGATAAGCACCATGGCCAAGATCAAGATCACCCAGGTGCGCAGCGCCATCAACCGTCCAAAGCGCCAAAAGCTCACGCTTCAAGCGCTCGGACTCAAGAAACTTCACAACCCTGTGGAGCACGAAGCCACCCCCCAGATTTTGGGCATGGTGCGCAAAGTGAGCCACCTCGTCAAGGTTGAAGACTAATCACAATTAACCAGCAAAAACATGAATCTCAATAGCCTCAAGCCGGCGAAAGGTTCCATCAAGCAGCGAAAGCGAGTTGGTCGTGGTGAAGGCTCCGGACACGGAGGAACTTCCACACGCGGTCACAAGGGAGCCAAGTCTCGTTCAGGATACAAGTCCAAGATTGGATTTGAAGGTGGACAGATGCCGCTTCAGCGCCGTGTTCCAAAGTTTGGATTTACGAATCCAAACCGGGTGGCCTACAAAGGCATCAACTTGGATACCCTCCAAGAGCTGATTGATCGCAAGTCTTTGAAGGAGGTGACTCCAGCTCTCCTCGTCGAGAATGGATTGGCCCAGAAAAAAGACTTGGTGAAGATCCTCGGTCGCGGTGAAATCAAAGCGGGCGTCAAAGTGTCGGCCCACAAGTTCTCAGCCACAGCCCAGTCAGCCATCGAGGCTGCAGGTGGCAGCATTGAAGCAATCCAATAAACATGGGTCGGTTTTTCAAAAAACTTCGGGACATCTGGTCCCATGAAGAGCTGCGAAAGCGCATTGGCATCACGCTCGGTTTCATTCTGATTTACCGTGTGGGATCTTTCATCGTGCTTCCAGGTGTCGACAGTGATACGTTGCAGGAGCAAATGAGTGCCCTCGGTGGAGGCGGACTCGGTGACATCCTCTCTCTGTTTACAGGTGGTGCGTTCACACGGGCTTCGATTTTCGCTCTGGGAATCATGCCTTACATCTCTGCGAGCATCATCATGCAATTGATGGGACTTGCTGTCCCCAGCATTCAAAAGATGCAGTCGGATGGAGAGAGTGGTCGAAAGAAAATCAACCAATGGACCCGTTTCTTGACCATCGCCATCACTTTGGTGCAGGCGCCAGGATACTTGGCTTCCTCTGTGGTATCCGTACCGGGTGCCGTGAGCAACCCAACGACCTTCTGGTGGTTCAGCGTGATTTTGATTTTGACCAGCTCCACCTTGCTCATCATGTACCTCGGTGAGCGCATCACGGAGCGCGGCGTTGGCAACGGCATCAGCTTGTTGATCATGATTGGCATCATTGCCACATTCCCACAGGCAATCATTCAGGAGTTCAACCACCCTGCCACCAACCTCTACTTCTTCTTGGTCGAAATCTTCGCCTTGCTCGTTGTGATTGGCTTGTCCGTCGCATTGGTTCAAGGGGTAAGGAAGGTTCCTGTGGAGATGACCCGCCTTCAGGCCAGTGCCGGTGCCACGTATCTCCCTCAGGGGGCTGCGGCCAGAAGCTGGATTCCACTCAAGGTGAACTCAAGCGGTGTGATGCCCATCATCTTTGCTCAGGCCATCATGTTTGTTCCTTTGTACCTCACCCAGAACGAGAGTTTGGCAGACAATGAGGTTCTCATTGCCTTGGGCGACTTCAATGGCTTTTGGTACAACCTGTTGTTCTTCGTGATGATTGTTCTCTTCACGTACTTCTACACGGCCATCACCGTGAATCCCCAACAAATGGCGGATGACTTGAAGCGCCAGAACAACTTCATTCCCGGCGTCAAGCCTGGAAACCCAACCCGGGAATTCTTGGACAATGTGATTTCAAAAATCACGCTGCCTGGGGCCATTTTCTTGGGCTTGATTGCTGTGTTGCCCGCCATCGTGTTCACGATGGGTTTGACGCACGCTCAAGCATTCAGCATTTTCTTCGGTGGCACATCGCTGCTGATCATGGTGGGCGTCATTCTTGACACCCTCCAACAAATTGAAAGCTATCTGTTGTCCCGTCAATACGACTCTCTGATGGAATCCGGAAAACTCCGGGGCCGTCAAGGGACGAGTGTGAGCGGAATGGCAGGCTAATCGGAATGGCAAGAGGACGGATACAGGTTCGCACCGAATCCGAAATCGAGCTTCTCCGAGCGAGTTCTTTACTTGTCGGTAGAACCTTGGCCGAAGTGGCCAAGCTGATCCGCCCCGGTGTTTCCACCGAGGATTTGGATCGGGTTGCTGAAACCTTCATCCGCGATCACGGCGCTGTGCCGGGATTCAAAGGATACAATGGGTTTCCAGCATCGCTCTGTACTTCCGTGAATCACCATGTGGTTCATGGCATCCCCAACGGAGACCCGTTGCAAGAAGGAGACATTGTTTCCGTCGATTGCGGAGTCTTGATGGAGGGCTACTACGGAGACAGCGCTTACACCTTTATGGTGGGCGAGGTCAAACCAGAAGTCCAACGTTTGTTGGAGGTGACCCAAGAGTGCCTTGAAGACGCCGTTGCTGAGGCCGTCGCGGGAAACCGCATCGGCGACATCGGTTGGGCAGTTCAAGAGCACGCCGAGGCATCGGGTTACGGGGTCGTCCGCGAATTGGTCGGCCATGGACTCGGTACCCACTTGCACGAGCCGCCTGAGGTTCCCAATTATGGGAGGCCGGGCAATGGCATCAAGCTGCAAGCGGGGATGGTGTTGGCCATTGAGCCAATGATCAACCTCGGTCGCAAGGAAGTCGTCCAAGAAGACGATGGTTGGACCATCGCCACTTCAGACGGCTTGCCAAGCGCCCACTTCGAACACGATGTGGTGGTGCGGGAAAACGAAGTAGAAGTTCTATCGACATTCAAATGGATTGAGGAGGCCCTTGGGGCAGTGAGATAAGGAAGAGGAGAAACGACGAAAACGAAACGAAAAAGAAGACATCTATGGCCAAGCAAGCGTCGATTACCCAGGATGGGACCATCACTGAAGCCCTCGGAAACGCAATGTTCCGTGTGGAATTGGAGAATGGTCACGTCATTACGGCGCACATCTCCGGAAAGATGAGGAAGTTCTACATCAAGATTCTTCCCGGTGATCGGGTTCGCGTGGACATGAGTCCATACGACCTCACCAAAGGCCGCATTTCGTTCCGATACAAGTAAACAAGACTGTTATGAAGACCCGTGCATCCCTGAAGGTCCGCTCCGCGGACTGCAAGATCGTCCGACGCAAAGGGCGACTCTTTGTCATCAATAAGAAGAATCCAAAATTCAAGCAACGCCAGGGTTAATCCCTGGGTTAAATCGCACTCGCTATGGCACGTATCGCCGGTATCGATATCCCCCGCAATAAAAGAGGAGTAATTGCCCTGACTTACGTCTACGGCATTGGTCGCTCGCGCGCAGCGGATATTCTCACACAAGCCTCAGTATCTGAGGACAAGCGCGTTCAGGACTGGTCCGACGACGAAATCACCAAGATCCGTGAGATCATTTCTGGTGTTCGCGTCGAAGGAGAGCTCCGCTCCGAAGTCACGATGAACATCAAGCGCTTGATGGACATTGGATGCACCCGCGGCATCCGTCACCGTCTTGGTTTGCCCCTCCGCGGGCAGCGCACCAAGAACAACTCGCGTACCCGTAAGGGCAAGCGTAAAACGGTGGCAAACAAGAAGAAGTAATTCATTGTCCCTGACCGGGGACGCAGAATCGATCAACTCCAAACACGATGGCCAAGACCACCAAAAAGAACAAGAAGAAGGTCAAAGTGGATGCCATGGGCCAAGCCCACATCCACGCCTCCTTCAACAACATCATCATCTCGTTGACCAACGCGACAGGACAGGTTATTTCCTGGTCCAGCTCTGGAAAGATGGGATTCCGAGGTTCCAAAAAGAACACGCCTTACGCTGCCCAATGTGCAGCTGAGGATTGCGGAAAGGAAGCCATGGAGTATGGCTTGAAGAAGGTGAAGGTGTTTGTGAAAGGACCAGGAAGCGGTCGCGAAAGCGCCATCCGTACCCTTCACAACATGGGCATCGAAGTCACGGAGATCATGGACATCACCCCGATGCCCCACAACGGTTGCCGTCCTCCGAAGCACCGTCGCGTCTGATCCCCAGAACTGAACGAATTAAGCAAGACCACATGGCACGTTACCGCGGACCCAAGTCCAAGATCACCCGACGCTTCAAGGAAGCCATTTTTGGCCCGGACAAGGCGTTGGAGCGCCGTCCTTACGGCCCAGGCCAACACGGCCCTAACCGCCGCCGCAAGAAGGAGTCTGAGTACTCTGTGCAGCTCGCTGAAAAGCAGAAAGCCAAGTACACCTATGGCATCTCTCGAGCGTCAATTCCGCAACATGTTCGAGCGCGCTCAAGCCAAGCCCGGCATCACGGGTGAGAGTCTTGCTCCAGTTTGTGAGCTGCGCCTCGACAATGTTGTGTTCCGTTTGAACATCAGCCCAACGCGCCGTGGTGCACGCCAATTGGTGGGCCACCGTCACGTGACCGTGAACGGCAAAGTCGTGAACATCCCGTCCTACCGTGTCCGTCCAGGAGACGTCGTGGTGTTCGTGAAAAGTCCAAGTCCCTCGAGGTGGTCACCGGTCGCCTTGGCGATCCGGAGGCCAGCGTCACGAGTGGCTCGATTGGGATGGCAATGCCTCGCAGGCACCGTCATCGCGGTTCCATCGCGCGATCAGATTCCTGAAAACATCAAGGAGTCCCTCATCGTCGAGCTTTACAGCAAGTAATCCACAACCAGCAATCCGATAATGGCGATTCTCGATTTTCAGCAGCCTGACAAGGTCATCATGCTCGAGTCCGATGACTTCAACGGACGGTTCGAATTCCGTCCTTGGAGCCCGGCTTTGGAGTGACCATTGGCAATGCGCTCCGGCGCATCATGCTCTCCAGCTTGGAGGGCTATGCCATCACCAACCTCCGCGTCGAGGGTGTGGAGCACGAATTCAGCACCATCAAAGGTGTCGTCGAAGACGTGACCGAAATGGTCCTCAACCTCAAGCAGGTGCGCTTTCAAGCGTCAGATTGAAGATGTGGACCACGAGAGTGGTCAACGTCGTCATCGGCGGCCAAGAGCATTCACCGCAGGCGACATCGGCAAATTCACGTCGTGCCTTTCAGGTCATGAACCCCGACCATGTGATTTGCAACCTGGACGCCCACGTTCAGCTCAACATTGAGCTGCGCATCCCAAAAGGCCGTGGCTACGTTCCCGCGGAGGAGAACAAGCGAAGACGACTCCATGGATACCATTTTCATCGACTCCATTTTCACCCCATCCGGAACGTGAAGTACGACGATCGAGAACTTCCGTGTGGAGCAGAAGACCGACTACGAGAAGCTCATTCTTGAGCTCTGTGTGACGGCTCCATTGCCCCCAAGGACGCATTGCAAGAAGCGGCCCGTATTCTGATTGAGCACTTCATGCTCTTCAGTCGAGGAGCGCATCACCTCTGGACTTCGTTGAGAAGAACGAGTCGGAGGAGTTCGATGAGAGCTCATTGCACATGCGCCATCTGCTGAAGACCAAGCTTGTGGACATGGACCTGAGCGTCCGTGCCCTGAATTGCTTGAAAGCTGCGGACATCGATTCCTCGGGACCTTGTGGCCTACAACAAGAACGACTTGTTGAAGTTCCGCAACTTCGGCAAGAAGAGTCTTGACCGAGCTCGAGGACCTTGTGGAAAGCAAGGGCCTGCAATTCGGCATGAACGTGAGCAAGTACAAGTTGGACGCGGAGTAATCCGCAGCCTTAACCGTCCGTCATCATGAGACACGGAAAGAAATTCAACCACCTCGGCCGCCAGACCGCCCACGCAAGGCGATGCTGGCCAACATGGCTTGCAGCTTGATCGAGCACAAGCGCATCACCACCACGTTGGCGAAGGCCAAGGCGCTTCGCGGATTTGTGGAGCCTCTTGTCAACCGCTCAAAGAGGACAGCACCCACAGCCGCCGCATTTGTTTCCGCTACCTGCGGGACAAGAATGCCGTCACGGAGTTGTTCCGAAGTCGGGCCAAAAGTGGCGACCCGCGAGGGCGGCTACACCCGCATCATCCGTGTGGGCAACCGTTTGGGTGACAATGCTGAGATGTGTCATGATTGAGCTGGTTGACTTCAACGAGCTCTACGGCAACGAAGCCAAGTCCAAGCGCAAGCGGAGCCGTCGCTCACGCCGCGGAGGGACAGAGGCAGCTGCGAGCTGGGCTCCTGCTGCCGAAGCCAAGGTGGTAAGAGGCAGGCTGCGAGCTGCCGAGGAAGCGCCTGCTGCTGAGGAAGCGCCTGCTGCTGAGGAAGCGCCTGCTGCGAGGAAGCCCTGCTGCGAGGAAGCCCTGCTGCTGAGGAAGCCCTGCTGCTGAGGAAGCCAAGGAAGATTCAGAAGGCGAGGACAAGCCTGCTGAATAAGCCAAGCGCACATTCCAACATTGAAAAAAGGGAGGCCAGCGGCCTCCCTTTTTCGTTCCCGACACGTTGAAAGGGTGCAGGGATGTGGCCTGTGAAAATTCATTGAAAGAGTGACGCTGCAGACTCGATGTCTCCTCGTGCGTCGACCTATCTTCGCGCCGCCATGACGCACGATTCTAAGGGAGACCGCAAGGCGGTCTTGATGCTCGAGGATGGGACCCGTTTTGAAGGTCAATCCATTGGAGCAGTCGGAACGACCACCGGAGAGGTGGCCTTCAACACGGGCATGTACGGTTATCAGGAGATCTTCACTGACCCCAGTTACAAGGGGCAAGTGCTGGTGATGGCCACAGCTCACATTGGTAACTACGGTGTTCACGCCGAAGAAAATGAGAGCAAGTCCACGCAAATCGCGGGACTTGTGGTCCGCAATTTCAGTGAGGTTGCGAGCCGAGTGGGAGAGGTTGAACCACTGGCAGACCGATTGACCCGCGATGGAATTGTGGGCATCGCCGACATCGACACCCGTGGGCTGATTCAACACATCCGAGACTGCGGTGCCATGAACGCACTCATCAGCAGCGATGGAGACAGATGACGCCACCTCTGACTGGCCCAATTGAAGGACACACCCTCCATGGAAGGTTTGGAGTTGTCCAGTGGCGTCACCCGAAATGAGGCTGAGGACGCGGGCGACCCTGACAGTCAAGTCCGCATCGCATTGCTCGACCTGGGCAACAAAGAGAACATCACCCGTTGTTTGACGGAACGGGGCGCCTTTGTCCGGCAGTTTCCCATGGATACAGCCTTGGCAGAGATGCAGGCTTGGAATCCAACGGGTGGATGATTTCCAATGGTCCTGGCGACCCTTCTGCGATGAAGGACACCATCGCCTTGATTCAAAGCATCATCGCTTTGGAGCAACCCGTATTCGGCATTTGCTTGGGCCATCAATTGATCGCGTTGAGCCAAGGGCTGAGCACGGAAAAGATGTTCCAAGGCCACCGCGGTGTGAACCACCCTGTGAAGGATTTGGAGAGCGGTCGATGCGAAATCACCTCTCAAAACCACGGTTTCGTGGTCAGCAGAGACTCCCTGGAAGGGCAAAAAGCCATTAGTGGTGACCCACGAACACCTGAACGATGGAACAGTGGCCGGCATTCGACTCGAGGGCCAGCCTGTTTTTTCGGTTCAATTTCACCCTGAGGCCAATGCAGGGCCCCATGACAGCCGGCACCTGTTTGACCGGTTTGTCCAACTCATTCAACAACACACCCCACACCATATCGCTTGATCATGCAATACATCGATCACATCCACGCCAGAGAGATTCTGGATTCTCGTGGAAACCCAACTGTAGAGGTTGAAGTCGTCACAGGAGAAGGCGTCGTAGGCCGTGCCGCAGTCCCTTCAGGGGCCAGTACAGGCATCCAC